>CAYZFH010000113.1:0-1959 GCA_964477375.1 uncultured Rhizobiaceae bacterium
GATGATTACGCTTACGCCGCGGACGCCACCGCGGTTAAAAGCTGGGCCAATGATCCCAAGTCGGTCGGTAGCACCAGTTACACCAGCGGCGGCTATCGGCCGTACTTTGACTATCGGTCCAAGTCGCCGGGCGGGTTCTGGGGCGATTTGGTCTATTCGATCAATAGGAGCCTGGCCACCAGCCCCACGTCTAGGACGGTCACCGTCACCTCGACGCCGGGTGTGATACGGCAAGCGCGCGCCAATTCGTGGCGTGCCGCCGTTATCCTGAGCCCCGACGGCCCGGACGGGGTGCAGGTGCGCGTATGGCTCGACTGGTTGCGAAATCCGGAGGGAGAGTGGTGGGTCTATCCCGATCACACGGTTTACTCCCTCGAATACGAGGCGTTTTTCGCCGGTCTGGACGCCGCCTTCCCACCATCGCCGGATGCCCCAACTGTGGAAGCGTCCATCCGCGCGCCGTTCGCGGAGGGCTTCGACGTATCCGGCCTGCCCGTGCGCTACAGCAAAATAGGCGTCGCCAAACTTGACGCCATGCAGGAGCGGATCGTCGATGTCGGGGACCGCGAGGCCTTGCTGCGTAACGCTGCGGTGATGCTGTTGTCGCTTGGCTATGTCATCGAAGACGTGCGGCCTGGAATTACGGTGATGCGCGTCAGCAAGGGTTCTCTGATGCGTGGGATCTTGACCATCGCGCCGGTTTCCTCCACCCGATCCCGGGTGCGGTTCGACGCCTATGTGCTGAACGAACCATCTGTTCGGCTCGCCGACGATGGATCAGGTGGACGACCCGAATTTCTATCAGGACTTCTTTTTCACGCCGCTCTCTTCTGCGTTAGAACCGGCGCTTCGTCCACCAGCGTGAAGGACGGCCCTTCACCTGCGCCGACACAATCCCGCCGCAATCGGCCGGACTTTCTTCTCCGCTCTCCACACGCTGGATTTGCCAGTCTCGTTCGTAACACCGAATCGAGAGACTTGTCGTTGCCTTACCGGGGGCAGGGATGTGGCGAACAGCAATCGTGCTTGTCTTGGCGGCGCTGGGCTTGAGCGCCTGCACCAACTATCACGGCATCTACAACCGCACGCCCAACGACTTCTTTTCCACGCAGACGCGGCATTATCCGGTGGACGACCCTGCCATCGTCGTCGCCGCGGCGAAGAAGTCCCTGCAGGAGATGGGCTACACGGTCTCCATGGAAGGCAGCGGCGTGGGCGTTCTCGTGGCCTGGGAACAGGTGGCGCCGGAGACCCCCGAGGCTGGAGAGTGGAAGTCCTCCGACTGGAGCGCCTTCGTGGCCAAGGAGAACAATTCGGCGCTCAACCAGGCGATCGCCAAACAATTCTACGCCGATCCGGCCAACAACCCGCCGCGCCAGGAGTACACAAAGAACAAATTCTGGAACAGCGTGCTGAACACTTTGAACAAGCCCAGCCCACCGAGCATCCCGTTTCCGGGCCGCAACGATGACGAGCGCGCGTCAATCGTGATCGTGCCGCTGACCCGCGACCGCCTGATCCAGGTGCGCGTCTGGTTCGACCAGGTTTTGGGACGGGAGGGCTCCGCGTATCAGACCTACGAGCGAGATTACGATCCCGAGCTTTATGCCGCGTTCTTCCGGGGCATGGCCGCCGCGCTTCCTTCTTCCGGGAAAACACCATGATGCGAGCCATCGCCGCCCTTGGCTTGGTGCTGCTGCTCGCGGCCTGTTCGGGCGTACGGATTTCCGGCAACGCGCTGCGCAGCGACCTGCCGCCGGCGCAACTGACGGCGGTCGAAGCGCGGAGTTTTCCGACCGCCGACAAGACGGCGGTCATCCGGGCGGTGGCGGCGACCATGCTGGAAGCCGGCTTCGTCCTCGACCGCGTCGACCCCGATGGCAAGCTGTGGGGCAGCGCCGAGAGCGACGTCTTTTCCTTCAAGGTCGTCGCCACCGTGACCCCGCGCGGCGCGGGCAC
>CAYZFH010000113.1:2059-9429 GCA_964477375.1 uncultured Rhizobiaceae bacterium
GACGGCGACCCGCCGGCCTCGCGCTGGCCCATCGGCGCGGGCCAGGAGGCGCTGTTCGTGCGCTACCACACGGGCCACAGCCCGGTGTCGAAGAAGAACGACCAGTCGACCTTCGAATTCGGCTCCTGCTACCGCCACTACCACACGGTGATGATGTTCGTGGTGCTGACCGGCAAGATCCATCCGGCGCAGCGCGAGATGTTCAAGGTGGTGCGCGAGGCGCTGGACGCGGCGGAAGATGCGTTCCGGCCCGGCAACGTGGTGGCCGACGTGTTCAACGCGCAGTCCAAGGTCATCCAGAAATCCAAGTTCTCGAAGACCACTTTGCCGGCCTGCGGCTACACCACGGGTGCCCAGTTCCCGCCGACCTGGATGGAGGGCTGCTTTATCCATGCGGGCAATCCCACGGTGCTGAAGCCCGGCATGCTGTTCTTCAAGCAGATGATGCTGCTGGACGACCGCACGGGCCTGTCGATGTCGATCGGCGAAAGCTCGATCGTCACGCGCAAGGGCTCCGAGCAGGTCTGCCACGCGCCGCGCCATCTCGTGACCAACTAGAACCCCGAGGAGATCGTCATGGCCCTGCACTTCACCCGCGCGGAGTTCGCCGAACGCCAGCGCAAGACCCGGGCGGAGATGACGCGCCAGGGTTTGGACGGTCTCCTGATCTTCCGCCAGGAAAGCATGTACTGGCTGACGGGCTACGACACCGAAGGCTTCGTGCTGTTCCAGGGCATGTATCTGTCGGCCGACGGGCGCATCGCGCTGATGACCCGCTCGGCCGACGATCTGCAGTCGCGCATCACCTCGACGCTCGAGGACATCCGTATCTGGCGCGATGTGGAAGGCGCCAATCCGGCCATCGACCTGCGTAATATGGTCCAGGATCTGGGCGGGCGCGGGAAGAAGATCGGCGTCGAGTACCACGCCTACGGCCTGACCGGGCAACGCGCGAAACTGGTGGATGCGGCCTTCGACGGCTTTGCCGATCTGAGCGACGCGTCCGACCTGGTGCGTCTCCAGCGCTTGGTGAAAAGCCCGGCCGAGCTGGCCTATGTGCGGCGCGCGGGCGAATTGGCCGACGACGCGCTGGCGGTGGCCAACCGCATGTGCGTGCCGGGCGAGAATATCGGCGCGATCTACGGCGAGATGATGAACGTCATCATGCGCGGCGACGGCGACCCCTCCGCCATGCGCTGGCCCATGGGCGGCGGCCAGGACGCCATGCTGGTGCGCTACCACACCGGCCACGGCAAGGTCGGCAAGCAGGACCAGGTGATGTTCGAGTTCGCCTCGGCCTATCGCCATTACCACACGGCGCTGATGAACGTGGTGCTGACGGGCAAGCCCGATCCGCGCCATCTCGACATGTTCAAGGCCGCGCGCGAGGCGTTGGACGCATGCTGGGAGGTCGTGCGGCCCGGCAACACGGTGGGCCAGATCTTCGACACGCATGCCGCCTCGCTGTCCAAGGCGGGCTATGACGGCTGCTTCCTCAACGCTTGCGGCTACACGCTCGGCGTGACCTATCCGCCCAATTGGATGGACTGGCCCATGTGCTGGCACGGCAACCCGCAGGTGTTGGAACCGGGCATGGTGTTCTTCCTGCACATGATCCTGCTCGACGGGCGCAGCGGGCTTTCGATGTCGCTCGGCGAGACCGCCATCGTGACGCCGCGCGGCGCGGCCGATCTGGTCAACCACGCGCCGCGCCAGCCGATCGTGAGCGGATCGGGTGCGCCCAAGAGCATCGCGAAATCCGCACCGCGTAAAGCCAAGAAGCCCGAGCGCAAACCCGCCCGCAAGGCGGTCAAGCGAGCGGCGAAGAAAGGTTCGAAGAGGAAATAGCGAGTTGTGAACTGAGGCCGCGAACAAATCCGCCGCCGCGACGTTTAGACCGGACGCGGCGGAGGACAGAATGACCGGCGGAAAAAGACCGAAGATCGAGGGATACGCCATCGTCTCGCGCGAGGGCATGATCGCCAACGCGGACGGCTCGTTCCCCGGCGGGATCAAGATCAACGCCGATCAGAAGTTTTTTCATGGCGGCTTGCGCAAGGCGTCGGCCATCGCCAACGGCAAACACTCCAACGAAGGCGGTCCCGAATCCGCGGCCAGGCCGCGCCTGATCCTGACCCGCAAGATCGCGTCGCTGGCGCCGGATTCGCGCAATCCGAAAGCAGTGCTATGGAACCCCAAGGGGGCCACGCTCGAACAGGCCTGGGCGCGTCTCGGCGCCGAGGGCGACGTCTTGGCCGTCGTGGGCGGCACCGAAGTGTTCGGCCTGTTCCTGGAATGGGGCTATGACGATTTCTTCCTCTCCCGCGCGCAAGCCAGCGTGCCGGACGGGCGCCCGGTGTTCCCCGGCGGCCTGCCGCCCGAGGAGGCGCTCGAGCGCCACGGCATGGTGCTGAAAGAGACGCGCGTGCTGGATCAGGTCAGCGGCACGGTCGTCGAGCACTGGATCCGCAAATGAAAAGGGCGCCGGATCGCTCCGGCGCCCTGATCGGAAAAGAACCGCCGCGTCAGTAGTAGCGGTTCTCGTAGCCGCGCGCGTGCGTGCCGCGCTGGACGTAGTCGATCATGTTGATGAAGTCGTAGACGGGAAGCCCGGTGGCCTCCTGCACGGCCTTGGAATAGGGCGGCAGCATCGAGCATTCCATGATGATGGCGCCCATGTCCGGGTTTTCCTTCACCATCTTCTTGGCGACGGCCACGGTCTCGGCCTCGATCTTGTCGGTGTCGAGATAGTCGCCTTCCTTCATCACCATCTGGTCGAAGTTCGGCTGGTCGTCCATGCCGCGCACGACGACCTGGGTCTCGGCCTTCACGCCCGCCAGTTCCAGCGCGCGGTTGCCCAGCGCCTTCTGCGAGGCTGTGATGACGCCGATCGACCGCTTCTTGCCGATGAACTGCGCAACGAAGGGGATCTGCAGCAGGCTCGACATGGCGACCGGGATGGTGACGTTCTTCGCCACCACGTTCTGGTAGTTCACGAAGAAGCCGCAGTCGGAGGAGATGGCCTTGACGCCCTGCGCCTCCAATTCCTGCGCGGCCTTGATCACGGCCTTCTCGAGCTCGGGATCGGCCGCGAAGACGCGCGCGGTCGTCGCACCCGGCACCGTCTTGTAGAGGACCGGATACTTGTAGGTCGTCGCGTTACCGACATCGCCGGGAACGAACGGACCCTTGTAATCCAGGAGCAGGATGCCGACGCAGTAGCCGTAGGCTTCGGCCTTGGGCCGAGTTTTATAAAGCGGCATGGTTCTCTCTCCTCGGACTTAGTACTGGCCGGAATAGGCGCGCTGGTGCAGGCCCGATTCCATGTAATCGATCATGCTGATGAAGTCGTAGACCGGCAGCTCGACGGCTGCCTGCACGGCCTTGGCATAGGGCGGCAGCATGGAGCATTCGAGCAGGATGGCGCCCATGGTTGGGTCCTTCTTCACCATGTCCTTGGCGATGCGGATCGCCTCTTCGGTGATCAGGTCCGAATCGAGCGTGCCTTTTTCCTCGAGCACGGCGGTCTTGAACTCGGGCTCGTCCTGCATGCCGCGGATGACGATCTTGTGCGGCACGCTGATGCCGCCGCGCGTCAGGAAGTCGGGCGTCAGGTTGGTCGAGTCGGCGGTGATGACGCCGATCGAGCGCGACTTGTCGAGCGTCTGGGCGATCATCGGGATCTGCAGCAGGCTCGACATGGCGACCGGGACCTTCACGGCCTCGCGCACCGCGTCCTGGAACTGCAGCATGAAGCCGCAGTCGGAAGAGATGCCGCGCACGCCCGCCGCTTCCAGTTCCTTGGCGCCGGCGGCCAGCTTGGCGTTGAACTCGGGCGCGCCGTTCAGGCACACCGAGGTCGAAAGCCCTTCGACCGTCTTGAAGATGACGGGATAGGCGTAGGTGCTGGCGTTCGCCACGTCGCCGGGAATGAAGGGCGCCTTCGCATCGAGCAGCAGGATGCCGATGGCCTGGCCGTAGCTTTCGGCCGCGCGCCGCGTCTTATAAATCGTCATGCTCGCCTCCCAGGGGGAATGGGCTGCCCGCGCTTCGCGGCGGCCCGGAAACCTAAGGGAAGCCTAGCCCAGGGCGGGTACCGTTTCAAATGGGCCGTCCGGCCAAAAGCCTTTCTGGATACGCAGAAATCACGGTTTGGGCGGGTGCGGGGACGAAATCCTGCCGTCCGAGGGGTGGGGTTCGGGCCCAAATGCCGCGCCATTGCTGCTATTTCGATAAGGCTGGCCAGCGTTGCGGGCACTAGGAGCCACGGCTAGGCTCCGCGCCTCGCTTTACCTTTGCGTCGGCGAAGATTTTCCGGTCCGCCATCCGGCGCGGCCGCAACGGCACGATTTTGTTTCAGGAGATTCGTTATGTCCCAGCAGGCCACGCGCAACCTGTCGCTCGAAGAGATGGACAAGCAGAGCTTGATGCATCCTTCGACCTCGATGGCCGATCACGCCAAGGGCACGCCGCGCATCATCGAGACGGCCAAGGGCATCAAGATCACCGACAAGACGGGCAAGCAGCTGATCGACGGCTTCGGCGGCCTGTATTGCGTCAATATCGGCTATGGCCGCATGGAGATCGCCGACGCGATCGCCGAGCAGGCGCGGAAGCTGGCCTACTATCACGTCTATGCCTCGAACTCGAACGAGCCGGCCATCCGCCTGGCCGATCGCGTCGTGCGCATGGCGCCCGCCAACATGGCCAAGGTCTATTTCGGCCTGTCGGGCTCGGACGCCAACGAAACCAACGTGAAGCTGGTTTGGTACTACAACAACCTGCGCGGCCAGCCGAAGAAGAAGAAGATCATCTCGCGCCATCGCGGCTATCACGGCTCGACGGTGATCTCGGGCAGCCTCACGGGCCTGCCGCTCTTCCATAATTATTTCGACCTGCCCGTGGGCCCCATCCTGCACACTACGACGCCGCACCATTACTGGTACGCGGAAGCAGGGATGAGCGAGGAACAGTTCACCCAGAAGCTGGCCGACGATCTGGAAGCCATGATCGTGAAGGAAGGCCCGGAGACGGTTGCCGCCTTCATCGGCGAGCCGGTCATGGGCACTGGCGGCATCATCGTACCGCCCAAGGGTTACTGGCCCGCGATCCAGAAGGTCTTGAAGAAATACGACGTGCTGCTGATCGACGACGAGGTGATCTGTGGCTTCGGACGCCTGGGCGAAGCCTATGGCTGCTTCGCGCTCGGCATGGAGCCGGACATGATGACAATCGCCAAGGGCCTGACCAGCGCGTACCAGCCGCTGTCCGGCTCCATCGTCTCCGACAAGATCTGCGCCGTGATCCAGGAGAAGTCGGCGGAGATCGGACCCATGGGCCACGGCTACACCTACTCGGGCCATCCGGTCGCCTGCGCCGCGGGCCTGGCGAATCTCGACGTGCTGGAAAAGGAAGACATGACCGGCAACGCCAAGCGCACCGGCGCCCATCTCCAGGCCGCGTTGAAGAAGGCCTTCGCCGACCATCCGATGGTGGGCGAAGTTCGTGGCTATGCACTGCTCGGCGCTGTCGAATTCGTGGCCGACCGCAAGAACAAGACGCGGTTCGACGCGAAGCTCAAGATCGGCGCGCGTATCTCCGGCGCGGTCCTGGCCGAGGGCGTCATCGCCCGCGCCATGCCGCACAGCGACTGCCTGGGCTTCGCCCCGCCGCTCTGCATCACCCCGGCCGAGGTCGACGACATGGTGGCGCGCTGCCGCCGCGGCCTCGACAAGGTGACCGACGAGCTGGTCCGCGAAGGCCTGTTCAAGGGTTAAGGGATCACGCGGGGGACGATAGGCGTTCCCCGCGTCTTCCGGCATGATGGCGGCCCCATGAGCGCCGGACCCGTCACGCTCGGAGATGTTTACGCCGCCCGTGCCCGCATCGCGGGCGCGGTGCGCCGCACGCCGATAATCCCATCGCCCTGGCTTGGTCAGTTCGCGGGCGCGCCCGTCCATCTGAAGCTGGAAACGCTGCAGGACACGGGCTAGTTCAAGGTGCGCGGCGCGGCCAACAAAATCCTGGGGCTGACGGAAGGCCAGCGCACCCGCGGCGTCGTCACGGTCTCGACCGGCAACCACGGACGCGCGGTCGCCCATATGGCGGGGCGCGCGGGCGTGAAGGCGACGGTTTGCGTTTCGAACCTGGTGCCGGAGAACAAGCGCGCCGCCATCCGCGCCACGGGCGCCGAGCTGGTGGTGCAGGGGCGCAGCCAGGACGAGGCGGCCGAGGTCGCGTTCGAGCTGGTCGAGACGAAGGGGATGACGATGGTCAATCCCTTCGACGATCCGTTCGTGATCGCGGGCCAAGGCACGATCGGCCTCGAAATCCTGGAGGATTTGCCCGACGTCTCGAATCTCCTCGTGCCCGTCTCGGGCGGCGGCTTGATCGGCGGCATCGCGCTGGCGGTCAAGACCGCGCGGCCGCAATGCCGCGTCATCGGCGTGTCGATGGAGAACGGCGCGGCCATGTACCAGAGCATCAAGGCCGGGCGGCCCGTGCAGATTCCCGACGTGGATTCGCTGGCCGACAGCCTGCAGGGCGGCATCTTCCTCGACAACGCCTACACGTTCCGCCTGGTGCGCGAACTGGTCGACGATCTGATCCTGGTGTCGGAAGACGACATCGCCGCCGCGATGGCCTATGCGTTCGACCGCGAGCATCTGGTGATCGAAGGCGGCGGTGCAGTCGGCATCGCCGCGATCCTGGCCGACAAGGCGGGCCGCCTGGCCGGCCCGACAGCCATGGTGCTGACCGGCACCAACGTGGCCAGCCCGCGCGTGGTCGAGATCGTGAACGCGCACCGCGATTGGCTCGACGGCCTTACGCAACTCAAGCGGCCCTGACGTCCTTCCTGGAGATTCCGGCATGACCGAAGTGACGATCCTGACCGAGCGCGAACTGCGCGGCATGGTGGGATTGGACCGCGAGGCGGTGGACGCCATCGAAGACGCGTTCGTGCGCCTGGCCGACGGCAAGGTCGAGATGCCGCCGATCATGCATATCGACGTGAAGGAAAACGCGGGCGACGTCGATATCAAGAGCGCCTATGTGCGCGGGGTCGACCAGTTCGCGGTCAAGATCGGCGCGGGTTTCTTCAACAACCACAAGATGGGCCTGCCCAACTCGCCGGCCAGCGTGGTGCTGGTCTCGTCCAAGACCGGTGTGGTCGAGGCCGTGCTGCTGGACAACGCCTATCTGACTGATGTGCGCACGGGCGCCGCCGGCGCCGTCGCCGCCAAGCATCTGGCGAAGCAGGGCCCGGTCGTCGCCGGCATCCTCGGCACGGGCGTGCAGGCGCGCTATCAGCTCGAAGCGCTCAAGGTCGTGCGCGAGGTGACGCGCGCGGTCGTGTGGGGCCGCGATGG
>CAYZFH010000114.1:0-9361 GCA_964477375.1 uncultured Rhizobiaceae bacterium
CTTCGTTGACAGTGGAAGGCCAGGAACCTATATCGCTCGAAGCGCTGCGGAAGGCCCATGAGGGCTGGCTGCCGGGCTATATGGCAGGTTGAGGGAGGCGGCGATGGCGATGGACGCTGGTGAAATCGAGCGCCTCATCAAGGAAGCCTTTCCCGATGCCAAGGTGACGATCGAGGATCTGGCCGGCGACGGCGACCACTACGCGGCCCACGTGATTTCGGAAGCCTTCAAGGGCAAGTCCCGGGTGCAGCAGCACCAGATGGTATACACGGCCCTGCAGGGCCGGATGGGAAACCAATTGCACGCATTGGCGTTACAGACAGGCATTCCCGCCTGACGGGCGCGAAAAGGAGCGAGACGGAACCATGAGCGACAATCCCGCCTTCGAGCAGATTAAGAAGGACGTCGCCGAGAACGACGTGGTGCTGTTCATGAAGGGCAGCCCTGCGTTTCCCCAGTGCGGCTTCTCCGCCACCGTGGTCCAGGTGCTGAACCACCTGGGCGTGAAGTTCAAGGGCGTGAACGTGCTGGAGAGCATGGAGCTGCGCCAGGGCATCAAGGAGTTCAGCAACTGGCCGACGATCCCCCAGCTCTACGTAAAGGGCGAGTTTGTCGGCGGCTGCGACATCATCCGCGAGATGTTCCAGACCGGCGAGCTGCAGTCGATGCTGAAGGACAAGGGCGTCGACGCGGCGGCCTGATCTCAAATCGGGACATGGAACAGAAAGGGCGGACCCACCGGGTCCGCCCTTTTCGTTTCAGCCCTTCTCCCGCTTGCGCGTCGCGAACTCCTCTTCCGGCGAAAGCACCAGACGGTGCCGGCCGCGGAGCGCGAAATAGAGGATACCCGCCGCATACCAGATGGCCGCGCCGATTACGCCATCACGATAGACCGGATCGCCCAGCTGCATGACCAGCGTGACGGCGGCGATGACGATCGTGACGATTGCCCCCGGCACACCGAGCGGGCTGCGGAACGGCCGCTCGATATTCGGCAGGTTCCGGCGCAGCAGGATGAAGGACAGCGCCTGCATGCCATAGGAGATCATGGCGCCGAAAACGGCCATGTTGAGGAGCGTGCCGCCGATGAAGGCGCCACCCTTCTCCTCCCCCGCCACCAGGAAGACGATCATCAGCACCGCGAAACCCATGCAGGCCCCGGCGACCAATGCCGCATGCGGCACCTTGTTCGTCCCGCTGGTGAGCGAAAGCGCACGCGGGAAATAGCCCGCGCGCGAGAGCGAATAGATCTGCCGGCCGAAGGCATAGATGATCGCGTGGAAGCTGGCGATCAGCCCAATCACCGCACAGAGCGCCAAGAGATTGGCCGCATGGCCGCCATAGGCCGCGCGCAACCCATCCAACAGCGGCTCGGCCGACGTGGCCAGATAGAACGCGCCGGACGAACCGCCATCCGCCGCCTTCACCGCGATGCCGGGGTTCAGAAACATGATCATGGTGGCTGAAAACAGGAGCGTGGCGATGCCGAGCAGAAGCCCCCTCGGCATGTCGCGCTTGGGATCGTGGGATTCCTCGGCTGCCAGCGGCAACTGCTCAATGGCAAGGAACAGCCACACGGCGAACGGCAGAGCGGCCAGGATGCCGCCCATGCCGAAAGGCAGGAATGGGCCGTTGCCGTCGGGCAACTCCACCGGCTTGCCGTCCGGGCCCAGGCCGATGTTGAGCGCCCAGCGCGAGAAATCGAAGTGCGGGATCGCACCGACCCAGAACACAGCCAACACGGCCAACGCCAGCAGCGTCATCAAGACCGTGAAGCGGAACGATAGGGCGACGCCAAGAAGGTTGAGTCCCACAAAGACGACATAGCCGCCCGCCCACCAGGCCGGCTGCCACTCGGCGCCCGTGCCGAAGATGCCACCCAGGTAAGCGCCGATGAAAAACACCACCACCGCCGGGGTCAGCACGTATTCGATATTCTCGGCGAGGCCGGTGATAAAGCCGCCCCACGGCCCCATGGCCGAGCGTGCGAAAGAATAGGCCGCACCCGTATGCGGCAAGGCCGGCGACATCTCGGCCAGGCAGAAGCACAGGCAGACATACATGATGGCGATGACGATGGCGGCGCAGAAAAGCCCGCCGAATCCGCCCGCGCCGAGGCCCAGGTTCCAGCCGGAGAAATGACCGGAGATGACGGCGCCGACACCGAGCGCCCACAGCGACCAGACGCGCGCGTGGCGCTTGAGCCCGCGCTTCTCGAAATAGCCCGCATCGACCGCGCGATAGGTCACGCCGCCGGACTTCGTGGTCTCGGTCATGATGCCCCCCGGTTGCCGCCGGCGTTCTCCCGAAACGAAAAAGGGCGGCCCGTGGGGCCGCCCTTTCGTCGCGTCTCTGTGCCCGCGGTCAGCGCGAATAATACTCGACCACGAGATGCGGCTCCATCGTCGCCGCGAACGGCACGTCCGCCAGCTTGGGCGCGCGAACGAAGCTGCCCTTCATGGCGGTGTATTCGGCCGTCAGATATTCCGGAACCTGGCGCTCGCCGGACTGCACGGCCTCGAGGACCAAAGCCATCTCGCGCGATTTGCTGGCAACCTCGACCGTGTCGCCGTCCTGCACCTGATAAGAGGGGATGGTGACGCGCTTGCCGTTCACGCGTACATGACCGTGGCTCACGAACTGACGCGCCGCGAAAACCGTCGGCACGAACTTCATGCGGTAGACCACGGAGTCGAGCCGGCGCTCGAGCAACTCGATCAAATTCTCGCCCGTGTCACCACGGCGGCGCACAGCCTCCTGGTAATAGCGGCGGAACTGGCGCTCGGTGATGTTGCCGTAGACGCCCTTCAGCTTCTGCTTAGCCATAAGCTGGATGCCGTAATCGGACGGCTTCTTCCGCTTCTGACCGTGCTGGCCGGGGCCGTAATTGCGTTTGTTATAGGGGCTCTTGGGACGGCCCCACAGATTGACGCCCAAACGGCGGTCAATCTTATGCTTCGCTGGTTCGCGCTTACTCATCGTCGTTCACCCGTTTTTTGTGTTCGGTGTTATTCGTGTCCGGATAGGCCCGCAGGACTTGCCTGGGGCGGGGTCTTTCAACCCACGTTCTCCGAAGTGCGGCGGAGTATAGGGATGGGGGTCCGGCTGTCAAACTGGAAAAGTGGTATCTAGATACCTTTTCCGGCTCCTCAGCGCATGTAGGACGCGCCTCCGACATCGATCGTAGCCCCGGTCGAGTACCGGGCCAGGCCGGAAGCCAGGAAAGCCACGACGTTAGCCACATCCTTGGGCCGGCCGAATTCCTTGATCGGGATCTCGTCCATGGCCTGGCTCTGGCCGTAGTGCCGAATGAAATCGTCGACCTGCTCGGTCGCGATCATGCCGGGCACCACGACGAAGCACATGATCTGCTCGTGGGCGAAGAAACGCGCGATACCGCGCGTCAGCGCCATAAGACCGGCCTTGGATGCACCGTCATGCAGGAAATCGGGCCGGTCGCCACGGAAGGCCGGGCGGCTCGACATGTTGATGATCGTGCCGCCGCCGATCTTGCGAAAATGCGGCATGGCCAGGCGGCAGAGGTGAGCGGCTGAGATCACGTTCACGCGCATGGATTCCGTCCAGGCGTGGTCGAACTCCTCGAACGGCGCATCGAGTGCGGCCGAGAGGCGCACGGCGGCATTGTTGACCAGCACGTCGACCTTGCCCTTCCAAGCGACCGATTTCTCCCACAGGGCAACGGGCGCCTTGGGATCGGACAGATCGGCCTGCACCAGATGGCATTTATTGGCACCCACCTTTTTGGCCAGCGCTTCGGCCTCCTTGCCGCTCGCGTTGTAGTGGAGGACGACATCGGCGCCCGCGCCGACCAAGACCTCCACGATGCCCGCGCCGATGCCGCGGCTGCCGCCCGTGACCAGGATCACCTTGCCCGAAAGATCGATCATGTCCCCTTCTCCTCCCCCTGCTCGCTCTTCTCATTGTCCTTGAGCGTCTTGCGGCGCGGCCGGCGGCGCCCTTCCACCAGACTGACAATCAGGCCGCGCATGGTGCGCACTTCCTGTTCGGACATCTCCGCCCGCTCGAACATGGTACGCAGGTTGCGCACCATGGAAGGGCGTTTCTCGGGATCGATAATGAAGCCGCTGGCGTCCAGCTCGCGCTCCAGATGCTCGAACATGGCGATCAGATCCTTGCGCGCGGCCGGCGGCGACCGTTCGGGCAACTGGCGCGAGGGCGTCTCGTCGCCAGCCTGAAACCATTCATAGCCGATGATCATGACCGACTGGCCCAGGTTGAGCGAGGAGAACCCCGGCGACAAGGGGATGGTGATGGCGACGTCAGCCAGCGCGACGTGGTCGTTGATGAGGCCCATACGCTCAGGCCCGAACAAGATGCCGCAGGCGTCGCCCGCACCGATATGCGCGCGCAATTCCGCTGCCGCCTGGCGTGCCGTCACAACGGGACGGTGCATGTCTCGCAAACGCGCGGTGGAGGCATAAACGCGGTTGAGATCAGAAATGGCGTCCTCGACCGATCCGAACAGGCGTGCCCCGTTGATGATGGCATCCGCCCCGGATGCGGCGGCCAGCGCCTTGTCGTTGGGCCAGCCGTCGCGCGGGCGGACGAGACGCAGGTCCGTCAGCCCGCAATTGTTCATGGCACGGGCGGTGAAGCCGATATTCTCGCCAAGTTGCGGCTCGACCAGGATGATCGCGGGCGCAGGGCCCGCGGGAACCGCGCGGCTGCGGTCCGTGCCGGTCACGGGGCGCGAGCGCCCTCGGCGCCGCCGCGGAACAGCTTGTAGGTCAGGCTGTCGTGCAGCGCGATGTAGGACGCATCGATGACGTTGCCCGAGACGCCGACCGTGGACCAGCGCGCGCCGGTCTCGTCCGCGCTTTCAATCATCACGCGCGTGACTGCCGCCGTGCCTTCGTTCGGCGTCAGAATGCGCACCTTGTAGTCCACGAGGCGCAAGTCCGAGAGCGTCGGATAATACGGCATCAGCGCCTTGCGCAGGGCCGTGTCCAGCGCATTCACGGGGCCGTTGCCTTCGGCCACGGTCATCACATGTCCGCCGTTCACGTCCACCTTGATGGTGGCTTCCGACAGGGTGATGACTTCGCCTTTCGCATTCCAGCGCCGTTCGTCGATGACGCGGAAACTGCTCAGCTTGAAGAACTCCGGCACGGTCTCAAGCGCCCGGCGGGCCAGAAGCTCGAAGCTGGCGTCGGCGCCGTCGTAGGAATAGCCCTCGAACTCGCGCTGTTTCACGACATCGATCAACCCGCCGATCTTGGGATTCTTCGGATCGACGTCGAGCCCGATCTCACGGAAGCGCGCCAGCATGTTGGACCGGCCGGCCTGGTCCGAGACCACGATATTGCGCTGGTTGCCGATCAGCTCGGGCCGGACATGCTCGTATGTGCTCGGGTCTTTCTCCACCGCCGAGACATGCAGACCGCCCTTATGCGCGAAAGCCGATTCGCCGACATAGGGCGCGTTGCGCTGGGGCGCGCGGTTAAGCCGCTCGTCCAGCACGCGCGAGACGTGGGTCAGATGGGTCAGGTCCGCCTCGGACAGGCCGACGTCATAGCCCATCTTCAGCATCAGCGAAGGGATGATCGAGATCAGGTTGGCGTTGCCGCAGCGTTCGCCAAGGCCATTGAGCGAACCCTGGACCTGACGCACGCCCGCGCGCACGGCGGCCAGCGAATTGGCGACCGCGTTCTCGGTGTCGTTGTGGCAATGGATGCCCAGATTCTCGCCGGGGATGCGCTTCTTCACCACGCCGACGATCTCTTCCACCTCATGCGGCAGCGTGCCGCCGTTGGTGTCGCACAGCACGATCCAGCGCGCACCGGCCTTATAGGCCGCCTCGACGCACTGCAGCGCATAGCCCGGATCGCTCTTGTATCCATCGAAAAAATGTTCGGCGTCGAACATCACCTCGTCCGCCTTCGTCCTGGCGTGGGCAATGCTGTCGCGGATCATCGAAATGTTTTCCTCGCGCGGGATACCCAGCGCGACATCGACCTGGAAGCCCGAGGTCTTGCCGACCATGCAGACGCAACGCGCCTTGGTGCCCAGGATGGCGTTAAGGCCGGGATCGTTGTCCGCGCTGCGGCCCGGCCGGCGCGTCATGCCGAAGGCCGACAGGCGCGCGCGTTTCAGCGCGGGCGGATTGCCGAAGAAGGCATCGTCGGTCGGGTTGGCGCCGGGCCAGCCGCCCTCGATGTAATCGACGCCCAGCCGGTCCAATTCGCGCGCCAGCGCCACCTTGTCCGCAACGCCAAAATCGACGCCCTGGGTCTGGGCGCCGTCACGCAGCGTCACGTCGTAGAGATATACGCGCTCTTTGGTCATCTCGGGTTCCGCGGATGGCGCAGACTTTCACCACAGGGCAACGGCCCCGTCAACGCCCCCGGCGGCCAGTTTCGGCCAAAATCAGGCGTTTAGACCCGTTTCCAGGTGGTCCCGCCGGCCCCGTCCTCGAGCTCGATTCCCCTAGCCTTGAGGACATCCCGGATGCGGTCCGCCTCGGCGAACTGGCGCCCTTTGCGGGCGGCGTTACGCTGGGCGATCAGATCCTCGATCTCGGCCACATCGCCGGCGGGCGCCTCGCCCTGGAACCAACGGCCCGGATCCTGGGCCAGGAGGGCCAGCTTCGCCGCGTTGCCGCGGAAGGACGAAGCCAGAGGCTCCACCTCGGCCGTGGTCGCGTTGAGCACGCGCGTGGCCTGCCGGTCCAGAACCGAGAGGGCCAGCGGCGTGTTCAGATCATCGAGCAATGCGGCGTCGAACTCCGCATCGCCTTCAGTGTCACCGGGTGTGCCTTGCGTGACAGACGCGATCTGGCCGAGCGCGCGGTACCAGCGGTCGAGCCGCGTGCGCGCCTGCTTCAGCGCCTCCTCGGTGAAGTCGAGCGGCTGGCGGTAGTGGGTGCCGATCAGCACGAGGCGGATCACTTCCCCCGGCCAACCCTTTTCCAGTAGCTCGCGCACGGTGAAGAAGTTGCCCAACGACTTGGACATCTTCTCGCCGTTCACGACCAGATAGCCGTTGTGCATCCAATAACGCGCGAAGGTCTCGGTGCCATGGGCGCAGCAGCTCTGGGCGATCTCGTTCTCGTGGTGCGGGAAAATCAGGTCGAGCCCGCCACCGTGTAGATCGAAGGGGAAGCCCAGGAACTTCTCCGACATGGCGGAGCATTCGATATGCCAACCCGGCCGGCCGCGACCCCAAGGGCTGTCCCAACCTGGCTGGTCGGCAGCACTGGGCTTCCACAAGGTGAAGTCGGCGGGATCGCGCTTGTAAGGCGCCACGTCCACCCGCGCGCCCGCCACCATCTCGTCACGATTGCGACCCGACAGGCGGCCGTAGTTCGGCATCGACGGCACGTTGAACAGCACGTGCTTCTCGGCCTCGTAAGCATGGCCGCGCCGGATCAGCTCCTCGATCAGTGCCACCATCTCGGGCACGGTCTCGGTCGCACGTGGCTCGTGAGTCGGCCGCATGGCGCCCAAGGCACCCATGTCGTCATGGAACGCCTGCTCGGTTCGGCGGGTAACGGAATCGATCGACTCGCCGCTCTCCACCGCTCGGGCCATGATCTTGTCGTCGATGTCGGTGATGTTGCGCACGTACACGACATACTGTTCGCCGTAGAGATGGCGCAGTAGCCGGAACAGAACATCGAACACCACAACCGGACGTGCGTTGCCGATATGGGCCAGGTCATAGACCGTCGGCCCGCAGACATACATGCGCACGCGCTTCTCATCGAGCGGCACAAACGCCTCTTTCCGGCGCGCGAGCGTGTTGTAGATGGTCAACGCCACAATGAATTCCGTCGGTTCAGGCTGTCTTGCCGCCGAGACGCGCAAGGGTGCGCGCGCGGCCGATGAGGGGTAACAAATTCTTCAACTCCGGTCCATGATCCACGCCGGTCAGCGCCAGGCGCAGCGGCATGAACAGGCCCTTGCCCGACTTTCCCGTCGCGCCCTTCACGGCGCCGGTCCAGGCGCTCCAGGTACGCTCATCCCACGGTTCCTCGGGCAGCAGCTTCGCCGCCGCCGCGGTGAAAGCCGGATCGTCGATTACGGGGCGCACCTCGCCATAGCAGACCGCGTACCACTGCCCGGCATCCGCCAGCTTTTCCAGATTGCCGCGCACGGCCAACCAGAACCGTTCGTCCGCGCGCGCCATATCGAGCGCCGTCAGTCGCGCGGCCACGGCTTCGTAAGGCAGCAGTGCCAGGACCTTCGCATTCAAGATGCGCAGTTCGGCCAGGTCGAATTTCGGCCCCGCGCGGCCCAGGCGCGATACTTCGAAGCCTTCGGACAGTTCGTCTAGCCGGATGGCGGGCACGATGGGGTCGGGCGAGCCAAGCCGCGCCAGATAGGAGTTCACCGCCATGGCCTCGATGCCATCAGCGCGCATTTCGCCCAGCGACAGGCTGCCCAGGCGCTTCGACAGCCCCTGCCCGCCCGCGTCGGACATCAGCGGCAGGTGGGCAAAGGCCGGCGCCTTGGCGCCCAAGGCGGGCGCGATCTGGGTCTGGGCCGCGGTGGTCGAAACATGGTCGTCGCCGCGGATGACATGGGTGATCCCCATCTCGATATCGTCCACGGCGGAGCTGAGCGGGAACAGCGGCTGGCCGTCGGCACGCACCAGGACCGGGTCGTTCAATTTGGCACCGTCGAAGCGCCACTCGCCATGGACCACGTCGTCCCAGACGATTTCCGTGCGCTCGATCAAGAACCGCCAATGGGGCTTGCGCCCTTCGGCCTCCAGCTTGCGCTTCTCCTCGTCCGTCAGCTTCAGCGCGGCACGGTCATAGAGCGGCGGCAGGCCGCGCGCCAACTGGCGCTTGCGCTTACCCTCCAACTCCTCGGGCGTCTCGTAGCAGGGATAGAGACGGCCGGCCTGGCGCAGGCGATCCGCGGCCGCGGCATAACGATCCATGCGTGCGGACTGGCTTTCCGTCCGGTCCCAAAGAAGGCCGAGCCAAGTCAAATCTTCGCGGATGGCCTCGGTGTATTCCTGGCGCGAGCGCTCCGTGTCGGTGTCGTCCACGCGCAAGATGAACGAACCGCCGTGACGGCGCGCGAACAGCCAGTTCACCAACGCGACACGCGCGTTGCCAACATGCATCCGCCCCGTCGGGCTGGGCGCGAAGCGGACGACGACGCTCATGCGCGGTCGGCGAAGCCGTTGACGATCGGATAACGGCGGTCGCGGCCAAACGCGCGGCGGGTGATCTTCACGCCCGGTGGGGCCTGGCGCCGCTTGTATTCGGCGCGCATCAGCATGGTCCACACGCGCGTGACCGTCTCGCGTGGATGGCCGCGCTTGACCACTTCGTCCACCGGCATCTCGCCCTCGACGAGGCACGACA
>CAYZFH010000115.1:0-9360 GCA_964477375.1 uncultured Rhizobiaceae bacterium
CGCCGGACGATTTGCTGAAGCCCCTGTTCGCCTATCGCATGGAACGGCGCACCGCCGAAGTGGTCGCGATTCCGCGTTCGGCCTTCAGCGCGCCCGAGCCGGACGCCGCTGCGCTCGAAACCTATTACAAAGACCACGAGCGCGCCTTCATGGCGCCCGAATACCGCGCCATTGCCTACGTGACCATGAGCGCGGACGAGCTGACCAAGACCATCACAATCAGCGACGACAAGCTGCGCGAGGAATACGAGGCGCGCAAAGCCGAGTTCGAAGTGCCGGAAATGCGCGAGGTCGAGCAGTTCATCCTCGACAACAAGGAAAGCGCCGAGCGCGCCGAAGCCTTGCTGAAGCAGGGCAAGGATTTCGCGCAAGTCTCCAAGGACACGGCCAAGATCGCGCCGATCTCGCTCGGCTCCGTCAGCAAAGCCATGCTGGAAAGCCAGGCGCCGGAGATGGCTAATGCCGTCTTCAGCCTGTCCCAGCCCGGCGTCACGGCGCCGGTCGAGACGCCGTTCGGCTGGCACATCCTGCGCGTCACCAAGATCGTGCCGGGCAAGCGCATGCCGTTCGAGCAAGTGCGCGTCGATCTGGGCAAGTTCCTCGCGCGCGAACAGGCCATCGACCAGCTCTACCAGATCGTCAACAAGTTCGAGGACGAGTTGGCCGCCGGCGCCTCGCTCGACGACGCCGCGGCGAAGTACGGGCTGAAGGCGGTCAAGGTTCCGTCCGTCGACACAGCGGGCCGCAATGCCGCGGGCCAGCCCGTTACGGGTCTTCCCAACTCGCCCGAGTTCCTGCGCACCGCCTTCGCGACTGATGTGGGCCGCGACAGCCGCCTGGTCGAGTACGGCACCGATGGTTACTTCGTCATCCATGTCGACGGTTCGACGCCGCCTGCGGTGCGCCCGTTGGATCAGGTCCGCGCCCAAGTCGTGGAAGCGTGGAAGAACGAGAAGCGCGACGAAGCTGCCAAAGCGCGCGCGCAGGCGATCCTGGAGAAGGTCCGCGGCGGCGCCGATCTGGCCGGCGTCGTGGCGGGCGAAAAAGGTTTGCGCGTCATGCTGCCCGCCCCCTTCACGCGCGAAGCCGCCGAGCCGGCGCAAGGTCTGACACCGCAACTTTCCGCCCTTCTGTTCGAGGCTAAGAAAGGCGACGTGGTAATGGCGCCCAGCCCCGACGGCTATGTCGTCGGTAAGCTGCGTGACATCCGCCCGGGCGATCCGGCCGCCGATCCCAAGGCCTATGACCAGGCGCGCGTGACCATGCGCAACGCGATCGCCAGCGACATGCTCTACGCCTATGTCTCGTCGCTGCGCAGCCGCCTCAAGGTTGAGGTCAACCGCGCGGCCTTCGACAGCGCGATGGCGCCGTGACCGTAAAACCCTCTTTCGACGAATTCGCCAAGGGATACGAAGCCGGCAAGGCCCAGCTCGTCTGGACCTCGCTCGTCTCCGATCTCGAGACGCCCGTTTCGGCGATGCTTAAGCTGGCCGACGGCCGGCCCAACAGCTTCCTGTTCGAATCGGTCGAAGGCGGCGCCGTGCGCGGCCGCTATTCCTTCATCGGCATGAAGCCCGACCTGATCTGGCGCTGCCGCGGCGACAAGGCCGAGATCAACCGCCGCGCTCGTTCCGACGCCGATGCTTTCGAGCCGGTTCCCGGCGGCGCCTTGGCCTCGCTGCGCGCGCTGGTCGAGGAGTGCAAGCTGGACGCGCCGCCGCATCTGCCCCCCATGGCCGCCGGCCTGTTCGGCTACATGGGCTACGACATGGTCCGGCTGATGGAGAAGCTGCCGGACAACAACCCGGACCTTCTCGGTACGCCCGACGGCATCTTCCTGCGTCCGACCATCATCGCCATCTTCGACAATATCGAGGACGCGGTGACGGTGGTGACGCCGGCCTGGCCCGCCCAGGGCACGGATGCGCGCGCCGCCTACGACCAGGCCTGCGCGCGGCTGGCCGACGTGGTGGCGGATTTCGAGCGCAGCTCGCCCCATCGCCGCGAGCCCGTGCTGGATTCGGCGGACGTGCCCGAGCCCAGCTCCAACGTCACGCCCGCGCAGTTCCACGAGATGGTTCGCAAAGGCAAGGAGTACATCTTCGCGGGCGACATCTTCCAGGTCGTGCTGTCACAGCGCTTCGCCGTGCCGTTCAAGCTGCCGCCCTTCGCGCTCTATCGCGCGCTGCGCCGACTGAACCCCTCGCCTTTCCTGCTCTTCCTCAACTTCGGCGATTTCGCCGTGGTGGGCTCGAGCCCGGAGATCCTGGTCCGCGTGCGCGACGGCGAGGTCAACATCCGCCCGCTGGCCGGCACGCGCAAACGCGGCGCCACGCCCGCCGAGGATCGCGCGCTCGAGGAAGAGCTGCTGGCCGACCCGAAGGAGCGCGCCGAACATCTGATGCTGCTCGACCTCGGCCGCAACGATGTCGGCCGCGTCGCCAAGGTCGGTACCGTGCGCGTAACCGAACAGTTCGAGATCGAACGCTATTCCCACGTCATGCACATCAGCTCGAACGTCGTGGGCGAGCTGGACCCGAAATACGACGCGCTGGACGCCCTGGCTGGTGGCTTCCCCGCCGGCACCGTTTCGGGCGCGCCTAAGATCCGAGCCATGGAGATCATCGACGAGCTGGAAACCGTCCGCCGGGGCATCTATGCCGGCGCGGTCGGTTATTTCTCGGCCAACGGCTCGATGGACACATGCATCGCCCTGCGCACCGCCGTGGTGAAGGACGGCGTCATGTACGTCCAGGCCGGCGGCGGCGTCGTGGCCGACAGCGACCCCGAAGCCGAATACCAGGAATGCCGTAACAAGGCCCGCGCCCTGGTCCGGGCGGCCGAAGAGGCCGTCCGCTTCGCCGCCCGGGGCAACGCCGGCAAGGCATGAATAACTTGCCGCCCGGCCGGTGCGGGGCGATGCTTAGGAAGCTATGGAGAGCTTGAAGATGCGCTTCGGGATCGTCCTGGCCGCCATGGCCGTGATCGGCGTCGCGTTGTCGGCGCCCGCGCCGGCCTATGCCCAGACCACGGGCACTACGAAAATCCGCAAGGAATGCGAAGCCAAGGCCGACAAGCAAAAGCTCCGGGGCTTGTCGCACCAAGCCTATGTCGAGCAGTGCACGGCGGCATTGTCGTTCGATACCCGCTACGGCGTGATGCAGAGTAAGTAATCTGCGTTCGCGCGCGAGGGGGCGCGCCCGGACCATGGCACAAGCGGAAGCAAAAGGATCGGCGGCGCCTCGCGGCGAACGCGCGCGGCGCGTGACACAGGCCCTTCTCAACCCACTGCTGGTCGGCACGATCGGCGTGTTCCTCACGCTTTGGCAGTGGCACGACGTACGCACCTCGATCGAGGCTGAAGCCCGCCAGCGTTTCGAAGCTGAAATGGAACGCACGCGCATCGTCATCGCGACCCGCATGCAGGCCTATGCCGAAGTGCTGATCGGGGGTGCCGCGTTCTTCACCTTGAAGGACCAGGTGTCGCGCGCCGACTGGGCGGAATACGTCACGCGGCTCGACATCAAGGAGCATTTTCCCGGCATCCAAGCCACGGGCTACGCGCAATACGTGACGGCGAAGGACAAGGCCGCGCAGATCGCCGCCGTGCGTGCTACGGGCTTGACCGACTACGACATCCGGCCGCCGGGCGATCGCGAGGACTATGCGGTCATCCTCTATAACGAACCCTATGTCGGCCGGAATCAGAAGGTGGTCGGTTTCGACATGGCGTCGTCCGACGTGCGCCGCCTAGCGATGGAACGCGCGCGCGACACGGGCGCACCGGCGGTGAGCGGTCGAGTCGTCTTGGCGGGCGAGAAGCCCGACGACAAACCGCCCGGCTTCGTTATGTACATGGCGGTCTACGATAAGCGCCTGCCGATCGCCACAATCGAAGAGCGCCGCGCCGCGCTGCGCGGTTATGTCTTCGCGCCGTTCCGCATGCAGGATTTGATGGACGGCATCCTGGGGCCGGAGCGGCCGATGATTCGTTTCGCCATCTTCGACGGCGAGTCGACCGATCCGAACGCCGTGCTGTACGACTGCGAAAGCCATGTGCCCGGCGTGCTGCTGCCCATCGATTCGCCGCGCACCCACACTTCGACGATCGAGCTCGGCGGAAACCCCTGGACGATGCTCTATATGGGATCGACGAAGTTCGACGCCACGATCGACCGCGAGAAACCGTTGATCGTCCTGATGGGCGGCCTCCTCATCAGTGCCCTGTTCGCCGCCTTGGCGTGGACCGCGCAACTGGCCCTCCGCAACGAACAGCGGTTCCGCGACTTCGCCGAACTGGGTTCTGATTGGTTCTGGGAACAGGACGACAAGTTTCGCTTCACCTACGTGTCCGAACGCTTCACGCAAATCACCGGTCACGACACGTCCACCATGATCGGCCGTACCGGCACGGAACTCGTCGACACGATTTTCGGCTCGAATCCCGAAGGGGCCAAGCTGGTCCATGCCGTGCGCGCGCGGCGTGAGCCCATCGAGGGTATGACCGTGCGCCTGCTCGGCACCGACGGCCGCGAACGTGAAGCCGTCATGTCAGCCAACCCTATCCTGGATGACCGAGGCCGATTCATGGGCTATCGCGGTATCGGCCGCGACGTGACCGCCGAGAACGAGCGCCAGCGAGAACTGGAAGCCGCGCGTTTAGCCGCCGAAGCCGCCAACCGCGCCAAGTCGGAATTCCTGGCCATGGTCAGCCACGAGATTCGCACGCCGATGAACGCCATCATCGGCATGGGCGGGTTGCTGCTCGACACGGAATTGACTCCCGACCAGCGACACTATGCCGACACGATCCGCAACGCGGGCGACTCTCTCGTCGGGCTGATCAACGACATTCTCGACCTCTCCAAGCTCGAAGCGGGACGCATCGAGATCGAGCAGGAGCGTTTCGACCTTGTGGCCGTCGTGCAGGATGTGGTCGACATGATTCGGCCCGCCGCGGACCGCAAGCGCTTGCCCATCGAGATTCGCATGGATGATGCAATGCCGCGCTGGTTCACCGGCGATAGCGGTCGCGTCCGTCAGGTGCTGTTGAACCTGGCCTCAAACGCGGTGAAGTTCACCGACGCCGGTCACGTACGTATCGGCCTTCACGCCACGGCTGATGCCGACGGGCGCACCGCGGTCCGGCTGGACGTACAGGATACCGGCATCGGCATCGCCGAGCAGGATCATGAACGCCTGTTCCGCCCGTTCTCTCAGGTCGATTCTTCGATCTCGCGCCGCTATGGCGGCACGGGCCTCGGTCTCAGCATCTCGCGCCAGTTGGTCCATCGCATGGGTGGCGAGATCGGCGTCGAAAGCGAACCCGGCAAAGGCAGCCGCTTCTGGTTCACCCTTCCCCTGCCGCGTGCGGAACCGCCGCCGCCGATCGCATTGCCGGTCACGGCGGGCGGCGATGCGCGGCGCCTGCGTGTGCTGGTGGCAGAGGACAGCCCCACCAACCAGAAATACGTCCAGATCGTCTTGGAGCGCGCAGGCCACCGCGTCGACGTGGTGGCCAACGGGCTGGAAGCCGTCGAGGCGGTGAGCCGCGTGCCCTACGACGTCGTCCTGATGGACGTGCAGATGCCGGAGATGGACGGCCTGGAAGCCACGCGCCGTATCCGCGCGATGAGCGGTATCCCGGGCGAGGTCCCCATCGTCGCCATGACCGCTAATACGGGCCGAGACGTGGTCGACCAATGCCTCGCTGCCGGCATGACCGATTACATCTCGAAGCCGTTCCGCAGCCAGACCATCGGCGAACATCTGGCCCGCTTGTTCCCGGCGGCGTGACCGAAGCCGAGCAATGAATTCCGAGACGCACGAAATCGTTGTTGTCGGCGGCGGTATCGGCGGGTTAGCCACGGCCTATGCATTACGTGACCGCGACGTCGTGCTGTTCGAAGCCGATCAGCGCACCGGCGGACGGGTCTGGAGCCAGAAGCGGCAGCCCTATTGGATGTCCGTCGGCGCGCATATTCTGGGTAATGCGCAATCCCCCATGGGCCGCCTGGCCGAGGAGTTCGGTCTGGACCTCGTGCCGATCCAAGGCGATTTGGCCGCCATCTGGTCGAACGGCAAGCTGACGCGCGGCGGACGTCCAGACCTCTATCCCTTCACGCTCGGCCTTCCCCTGGCCGCCCGGCTGTCGATCATCCGCACCGGCTTGCGTTTCAAGGCCGCGGCCGTGCGGGCCGCGCGCGCGACACCCGACGCTATTCACGGCGACCGCGAATTCGACGGCGACTATCCGATCGCAGCCGGCGATGCGGAGATGGACCGAAAAACCTTCGCCTCTTTGCTGGGACCGATGCATCCGGCAGTCGCCAACCTGTTCCGCACGGCGGCCAATCGCCTGACCGCCGAGCCGGATCAGATGTCCGGTCATTTCGGCGCGACATTCCTGGGCGGCATCTGGGCGATGGGCAAACGCCACACAGTGACGGTCAAGGGCGGGCTAGGCGAGATCGCGCGAAACCTGACCGAACGGCTGGGTGAGCGCATCGCCACCGGCACGACCGTGCGCGAGGTGCGCGCCGGCAGCGAATGGTCGACTGTCGAGATAGCGCAAGGCGGCCAGACCCGCACGGTGCGTGCGCGCTACGTCGTCTTCGCCGCCCCCGCTTATGTGGCACGCGAGGTCATCAAGGAGCTTCCCCGCGATAAGGCCGATGCTCTCGCCTCCATCACCTATGGCCCGTATATCGTCATGGCGGCTACGACGCGCGAAAGCGGTCCGATGCCCTACGACGACATCTATGCCGTTGCGGTCGCGGGGCGGACGCTCTCCATGCTGTTCAACACCGTCAATCCGCTGCGCGTGCCCGGCTCGCCCCGCACGCCGGGCGGCGCGCTGATGATGTATGCCGGCGGCGAGCGTGCGGCGGCCTTAATGAAGGCGTCCGACCAGGAAATCCGCGACCGGCTTCTGTCGGACGTCCATGCCGTGTTTCCAGAGACGCGCGGCCTGATCGAGGAGACCTGGATCCGCCGCCTGCCCCACGGCTATCCCTACTGGGCGCCAGGGCGCCTATCCCTGCAGGACGCCGTCGCGCGACCGCACGGCAATATCTATTTTGCGGGCGACTGGGTCGAATACCCCTCGACCGACGCCGCTGTGCGCGCGGGCCAAACCGCCGCCCGCGCCATCCGCCGCCGGCTGGACGGCGCGGCATAACATTCCTTCGTCCAATCCCAGGAGAAAATAGTGATCTCGTCCATCAAGCGCATCAGCGTCCATGCCATCCGCGTCCCGATCAAGGAAGGCACCTACACCATGTCCTTCGACCGCGCGCTCGACGAGTTCGACACGACCATCGTGCGCGTCGACACCAAGGACGGGCTGACCGGCTGGGGCGAGGTCGTTCCTTTAGGCGCGAACTACCTGCCCTCCTATGCCGAGGGCGCGCGCACGGGCATCAAGGAACTGGCGCCGCATCTGATCGGCGCCGACGCGACCGGGCTGGAGCGGATCAACCGCCAGATGGACACGGCGCTCAAAGGCCATCCCTACGTGAAGAGCGCCATCGACATGGCCTGCTGGGACATCCTCGGCAAAAAAGCCGGGCTGCCGGTCTGCCAATTGCTTGGCGGGCGCTATGACGAGCCCGTCAAACTGTACCGGGCCGTGAGCAAAGACACGCCCCAGGCCATGGTAAAGCGCCTAAAGCACTATCGCGGGCTTGGCATGCGCGCCTACCAGCTCAAGGTCGGCGGCGAGGTCGATCTGGACATCGCGCGCATCCGCGCGACGGCCAAGGCGGTGAAGCCCGGCGAACGGCTTGTCGTGGACGCCAATGGCGGCTGGCTGCCCCACGAGGCGGCGCGGGTCGTGCGCGCGGTCCAGGATTTGGACGTCGTGATCGAGCAGCCGTGCGCGCGCTATGAGGAGAACCTGACAATCCGCCGGCGCACGACCCATCCTTTCGTGCTGGACGAGTCCATCGATTCCATGGGCGCGCTCATGCGTGCGATCGAGGACGGCGCCATGGATGCGATCAACCTCAAGCTCTCCAAGTTCGGCGGCCTGACCCGTGGACGCGTCATCCGCGACATCTGCGTTGCGAACGGCATCGCCATGACGATCGAAGACACGGCCAGCACGGACATCGCCGCCGCAGCCATCGTCTCCCTAGCGCAGGCGACGCCGCCCGAACTGCGCTTCTCCTGCGCCTTGTCCAGCCTCAAGCTTGCGTTCCGCACGGCTGAAGGCGTTCCCTATGGCAAGGACGGCACCTGCACCGCGCCGACCAAGCCGGGGCTCGGCATTCAGCCGATTATGAAAGTGCTGGGCAAGCCGCTCTACGAGGTGACGTGACCGCGCGAATTTTGCCATTCTCTTCCCTCTTCCCATTCAGGAGACCGAAATGATTTCGCCCATCAAGCGCATCAGCGTTTACGCCGTCCGCGTGCCGATCAAGGAAGGCACCTACACCATGTCGTTCGGCCGCGCGCTCGACGATTTCGACACCACCATCGTGCGCGTCGACACCAAGGACGGGCTGACCGGCTGGGGCGAAGTGACGCCGCTGGGCGCGACCTACCTACCCTCCTACGCCGAGGGCGCGCGCACGGGCATCAAGGAACTGGCGCCGCACCTGATCGGCGCCGACGCGACGGGCTTGGAAAACCTCAACCGCCGCATGGACACCGCGCTCAAAGGGCATCCTTATGTTAAGAGCGCCATCGACATCGCCTGCTGGGACATTCTGGGCAAGAAGGCGGGCCTGCCCATCGTCCAGCTTCTGGGCGGCCGCTACGACGGCGACGTAAAGCTCTACCGCTCCATCACCAAGGAATCGCCGCAAGCGATGGTGAAGCGCATCAAAGGTTTCCGCGCGCAAGGCTATCGCACCTTCCAGCTCAAGGTGGGTGGCGAGGTGGATCTGGATATCGAGCGCATCCGTGCGACGGCCAAGGCCGTGAAGCCTGGCGACCGGCTGGTCGCCGACGCCAACGGCGGTTGGCTACCGCACGAAGCGGCGCGCGTGGTGCGCGCGGTCAAGGATCTGGACGTGGTGATCGAGCAGCCCTGCGCGCGCTATGAAGAGAACCTGACGATCCGCCGGCGCACGACCCAACCCTTCGTGCTTGACGAGTCGATCGATTCGCTGGGCGCCCTCATGCGCGCGATCGAGGACGGCGCCATGGATGCGATCAACATCAAGTTGTCGAAGTACGGCGGCCTGACCCGCAGCCGCGTGATCCGCGACGTCTGCGCCGCCAACGGCATCGCCATGACCATCGAGGACACGGCCTGCACCGACATCACCGCGTCGGCCGTCATCTCGCTGGCTCAGGCCACGCCGCCGGAGCTGCGCTTCGCCTGCACCATCGCCAACGTGAAGATCGCGTTCC
>CAYZFH010000116.1:0-9333 GCA_964477375.1 uncultured Rhizobiaceae bacterium
AGCGGTCTCCGACCTCGGCATGCGGCGCGGCTTGCCCGATCCGCGCGCCGTGCGGGCGCTGGCCCTCGCGATCCGCGCCGCGCGACCGCATGTCGTCCAAAGCTGGATGTATCACGCCGACCTCTTGGCCCTGGCCGCGCGCGCGACCCTGCCGCGCGCCGAAAAACCCAAGCTGGTCTGGGGCGTGCGCTGTTCCGACATGGATGTCAGCCGCTACAGTCCCGCCTTACGTCTGATCATCGCAACCTGCGCACGGCTGTCTGCGCGGCCCGACGCCGTGCTGGTCAACTCCCACGCCGGACGCGCCGTGCATGAAAAGCTCGGCTATCACCCCAAACGCTTCGAGGTAGTGGAGAACGGCATCGACACCGAGCGGTTTCGGCCCGATCCCGCGGCGCGCGCGGAGATGCGACGGATGCTCGACCTGGCACCGGAAGGTATCGTCCTGGCCCATGTGGCGCGGCGCGATCCGATGAAGGACCACGAATCCTATCTGGCCGCACTCGACCGCATGCCGCAGGTCACGGGCCTCGCCATCGGGCTCGGCACAGAAACGCTGCCGGAACGGCCCAATCTCCGCCGCCTGGGGCCGCGCACCGATGTGCCGCGCCTGCTGGCCGCTTCGGATTTCGTGGTTTCCAGCTCCGCCTTCGGCGAAGGGTTCCCCAACGTGCTGGCCGAAGGGATGGCCACCGGCGCACCCGCCATCGCGACCGATGTCGGCGATGCGGCGCGCATCGTGGGCGACACAGGGCGCATCGTGAAGCCGCGTGACGCGGATGGGCTGGCGCGCGCGATCGGCGAGCTTGTCGGCGAGAATTCCACCGCACGCGCCGCACGCCGCACGCAGGCGCGGGCGCGCATCGAGACGGTCTATCCTTTGTCCCGCTCCGCCCAAGCCTACGCCGCCCTCTATCGCGGTCTGCCCTGATGTGCGGGATCGCCGGATATCTGGATCTTGCCGGCCTCAAGGCGGAGGCGTTGATGCCGCGCCTCGCGCGCGCGGTCGAACGGCTGGGCAAGCGCGGACCCGACGGCGGCGCCGTGTGGCGGGACGAGCGTTGCGCCTTCGGCCATACGCGCCTGGCCATCATCGATCTGTCGGCATCCGCCAACCAGCCCATGTCCGGTCATGGCCTGACCATCACCTTCAACGGCGAGATCTACAATTACCGCCAGGTGCGCGACGAGCTGCGCGCGCTGGGGTATGTCTTCGCGACAAATTCAGATACCGAGGTTCTGCTCGCGGGTTGGCGGGAATGGGGCGCGGACCTGCTGCCGCGTTTGTCCGGCATGTTCGCCCTGGCCCTGTGGGATGCGGCCAAGAGCGAGTTGGTCCTCGCGCGTGACCGCTTCGGTAAGAAGCCGCTTCTCTACGCCCATGACGGGCCGCGCCTGGCTTTTTCCTCCGAGCTGACGGCGCTCGAGGAAATCGAGGACCGAAGGCGGCCGCTCGACCCCGCCGCGCTGCGGCTTCTGTTCGCGCTGCGTTATGTGCCCGATCCGTGGACCATCGCGGACGGCGTGCGCAAGCTGCCGGCAGGACATCTGGCGCGCGTCACCGCATCCGGCGTCTCGGTCGAGCGCTGGTACGATCTGCCCGCGCGCCGGCCCGCTCGCTTCACCGACGAGGCCAGCGCGTGCACAGCGCTGCGCGAGGCATTCGACGCCGCGGTCCTGGACCGCACGGTCGCGGACGTGCCCATCGGCGCATTCCTTTCCAGCGGGATCGATTCCGCGCTCGTGGTCGCGTCCCTGGCGCGCCAGTCCGGCACGCCGCGCACCTTCACCGTCGGCTTTCCCGGCGCGTCCGACTATTACGAGGAGCGGCCGGGCGCGGCCTCCGTCGCGCGGTTTCTCGGCGCCCAACACACCGAAGTCGATATCGGCCCCGATGAGGCGCGCGGTGCACTGGAAGCCGTGATCGACGGGCTGGACGAACCCTTCGCCGATAGCTCGGCCCTGCCCACCTATCTTCTGAGCAAGATCACGCGCCAGCATGTGACCGTGGCGCTTTCGGGCGACGGCGCGGACGAGGTGTTCGGCGGCTACCGGAAGTATCAGGGCGAATTGCTGGCCGAACGCTACCGGTCGATCCCGATGCCGTTGCGGCGCGGCGTGATCGAACCGCTGGCGGCCCTTTTGCCCGAGGGCAAAGACAATGCGGTGCTCGAGCGCTTGCGCCGTCTGCGCCGCTTCGTGGCCCATGCGGGCGGCGCGCCGGCCGAGCGCCAAGCCGGTTGGGCGCGGCTTCTGTCCGAGGCTGAACTGAACGCGCTGCTGATTCCCTATTCCGCCGCGCCGACCGTGGAGATGCTGGTCGAAGCCGCGCGGTCGGATGCGCGCGAGACCGACCCCATCAACACGATGCTGGCGGCCGAGATCGGTATCGGCCTTGTAGGCGACATGCTGGTGAAGGTCGACCGCATGAGCATGGCCAACGGGCTCGAAGTCCGCTGCCCGTTCCTGGACCACCGCGTGGTCGAATGCGCCGCCGCCATGCCAGGCGAATTCAAGCTCAAACCAGGCTCAGGCAAGGCCATCCTGCGCCGGGCCTTCGCCGACCGTTTGCCGGAAGAGGTGTTCCGCCGGCCGAAGAAGGGCTTCGAAATGCCCATCGCGGCGTGGCTGACCGGGCCCTTGGCCGAGCGGGTGCGCGCCGCGATTGATCCCGGACACTTGGCGCGCCAGGGTTTGTTCCGCCCCGATTTGCCCGCGCGCTGGTTCAACGATCTGCGCGCCGGGCGGCGGGACACGTCGTGGCAACTGTGGACCATGCTGGTGTTCCAATCCTGGTGCGAGATGCGCGACCGCGGCGGGGCGCTGGCGTGAAAATCTGCCAGCTCTGCGCGGTCGACTTCACGCTCTATCACTTCCTTCTGCCGTTGATGGAAGGGATGCGCGACGCCGGGCACGAGGTGATCGGCGTTTGCGCGGACGGCGCCTTGGCCAACCGGGTGCGCGCCAAGGGCTTCCGGGTCGAGAACGTCTCCATCGCGCGCAGCTACGATCTGAAGCGGCACGCACGCACGGCAAAGACATTGCGCACGCTGTTCGAACGCGAGCGTTTCGACCTGGTGCATGTCCACACACCGGTGGCCGCCATGGTGGGGCGTTACGCAGCCTGGCGCGCCGGCGTGCCGAAGATCGTCTACACCGCCCACGGGTTCTATTTTCATGAACACATGCCGCTGCCGTTGCGCGCGGCCCATGTCGGCCTTGAATGGCTGGGCGGGCGGGTGACCGACATGCTGTTCACCCAGGCCGAGGAGGACGCCGCGACCGCGCGTCGGCTCGGCCTGTGCCGCGGCGGCCGCATCCACGCCATCGGCAACGGCGTCGAGGCCGCCTCCTTTCAGCTCGCCGACCCCGCCGCCCGCGCGCGGACGCGCGCGCAATTGCGCACATCGGACGATGCCGTCGTCATCACCATGATCGGCCGGCTGGTCGCCGAGAAAGGCTACGTCGAACTGTTCGAGGCCATGCGCGCCAACAACGCGGTCCTGTGGGTGGTGGGCGACCGGCTGCGCAGCGATCACGCATCCGGCATCGATACGGTCATCGATGCCGTGAAGAAGGATCTGGCGCTGGGGCCGCGCATCCGCTTCCTGGGCTATCGTCAGGATGTCCCGAGCATCCTGGCCGCGTCCGACATCTTCACCTTGCCGTCCCATCGCGAGGGCATGCCGCGCTCGATCATCGAAGCGATGATGACCGGCCTGCCCGTGGTCGCGACCGAGATCCGCGGCGCGCGCGAGGAAGTGGTCGAAGGCAAGACCGGTTTCCTGGTGCCGGTGCGCAATCCCGTTGCGCTGGGCGCGGCCTTAGCCAACCTGGCCACCGATCCGGACTTGCGCGCGCGCATGGGTGCGGCGGGCCGGATCCGTGCGCTCGATCTTTACGATGAAGCCAAAGTGGTCCGCCGCGAACTGGACCTGATCGCCAGTCTCTAACTTTTAATTCGGCCGCCAGAGAATCTCGCCGTCCTGCGGCGCCGAGATCGCCTGGGGCCCGTCCTTGGCGCCGACCAAATACGGCCGGTAGCCGCGCCGCTCGAGCGAGGTCCACACCGCCTCGAGCGTGTCGCCCGCCCGCGCCAGATGCGAGCCGATCAGCTCCAGCATCAGCGCCGGCCGGAACCGCTCCAGCGTCTCTTGGGCGCCCGCGAGCATCCGCCCCTCCCAGCCCTCCACATCGGCCTTGATGAAATCCACGCGGCGCAACGCGCGCGCGCGGACGAACGCATCCATGGTTCCGATCTCGACCGTCTCTGTGCGCAGGGGGCCGGCGCGGTCCGCACCGCCCAGATGGCTGAGGCCGAAGCCATAGGCGCCGCTTTGCTTGATCGGCATGGTGAGCCGCGCCTGGCCGGGTACATCGCCGAGACCCGTCGGCACGATCTCGACATGCGCAAGCCGCCGCAGGCGCACGACCTGGGTCAGGATCGAGCGCGCGTAACTGCCCGGCTCGAAGGCGTAAACACGGCCTTGCGGCACGAGCCGCGCGAACAGCTTGGCGAACTGGCCCGCATGGGCGCCGACATCGAGCACCACGCCGTCCGCCGGAAGCCACGACAGCATGGGCAGAAGCTCGTGGTGATGGTCGTAGGCGACGGCCTTCCACACGTGGGCCGCATAACGGACCCGGCCGGGCCAGGCCAGCTCGCGCCAATCGAACGGGCCATCACGGGAGGGAAGGACAGACGGCGGCATGGGCGCCATGAAGCACGCATCAGCCCCATCGGGCAACCGTCGGTTTCTCGGTTGACCGCCTCGCGGGCTTCGGGGATACAGCTTCGGTGCACCCCACACGACGACTGACCCCGATCCTGGCCGGCGCCGCGTTCCTGGCCATGCCGCTGGGCGTGCTGGCGCCCATGCAGCTTGCCACGCTGGTCGCGCTCGCCGCCGCGCTCTGTGCCGCTTTCGGCTGGCGGATCTTGCGCGAGAGCCCGCACGCGCCGCGGATGTTTCTGATCCCGCTCGTGCTTCTCGTGGCCTGGATGGCGGCCAGCGCGCTGTGGACGGTCGATGTCCGCTTCACCCTGATCGAAACGGCGCGCTTCGGCTTGATGGCGCTGGGCGGACTGATCCTGGTTGCCGTCGCGCGCGCGCTCGACGGGCACGGGCGCCAATCGGTCGGCAACTGGTTCATGGCCGGCTTTACCGTGGGATTGGCGCTCCTGGCCTTCGAGGTCGCGACCGAAGGGTTGCTGCTGCGCTCGGCCTGGTGGGTGATCGGCACGGACAAGAATTTCATCTTTTCCGTCACCTACAATCGGGCGACGACCGCCATCGCCGTGCTGTCCTGGCCGGCCGCTCTGTTCTTCCTGCAGCGCAAGGCGCCCTTGGTCGCGATCATCGTGCTGATGACCGGCGCCTTCCTGGTGCAGGACCTGCAGAAATGGGCGTCGTTGATCGCCATCCTGTCCGGCGCCGTGGTGTTCGGCGCGGCGTTCCTGTCGGCGCGCGTGACGGCGCGAATCCTGGCCGCGTTAACCGTGCTTCTGCTGATCGCGGCGCCCATCCTGACGCGCACGATCCTGGCGCCGGATGCCGTGGTGCGCGCCTATCCCGGTATCGCCTTCTCCGAATATCACCGCATCCTGATCTGGGACTTCGCCGCCAAGCGCATCGCGGAGCAGCCCATCCTCGGCTGGGGCATGAACAGTTCTCGTGTGATGCCGGGCGGCAAGGACAAGGCGCCGACGGATATTCCGGGCCGCACGCGCGGCACCGGCGATTCGCCGGTCGAGCTGATGCCGCTCCATCCGCACAACACGCCGCTGCAGCTTTGGCTGGAGCTGGGCGCACCGGGTGTCTTGCTCGCCGCGATCCTGGCCGTGGCCGCGCTGCTTCTGGCCGCGCGCCATGCCGCGGGCGTGGTGGCGCGCGCGGCTAGCCTGGCCACCGTCACCGCCGTCATCGCCATCGCATCCCTGAGCTTCAGCATGTGGCAAAGCTGGTGGCTGGGCGTGGTCTGGCTGGCCGCGGCGCTTTTGACCACGGCCGCGCCTGTGCCTGAACGGACAAAACCGTGAGCGGTTTCACCCTCGCGCTTCTCGGCCTGCCGGTCGCCGGACTGACCTGGCTCGCGACGCGCGCCGTGCTGGGCCTGCTCGTCCGGCGCGCGATCCTGGACCGGCCCAACGCGCGCTCGAGCCACGACACGCCGACGCCGCGCGGCGGCGGCATCGCGGTGGTGGCCGTTCTGATTCCCGCCTGGATCGCAGCCGCGCTGCTCGCCGGCGCGCCCGTGCCGTGGCTCGCGCTCGGCGCGACGCTGCTTCTTGCTGCGGTGTCCTGGCGCGACGATCTGAAGAGTCTCGGAATCCTCTGGCGCTTCGGCATGCAGATCGCGGCCGTCGCCGTCGGCATGGCTTCGATCGACGGGCTTGTGTTCCGCGGGCTTCTGCCGCCCTGGCTCGACGCCTTGGCGGCGGGTTTCCTGTGGCTGTGGTTCGTCAATCTCTACAATTTCATGGACGGCATCGACGGCATTGCCGCAGTCGAAACGGCGTCGATCGGGGGCGGCGTAGCTTTAGTCGCGTTGGGCGCGGCCATGGGCCCCGCCGGCGCCGCTGCTTGGGGCATCGTCCTCGCCGCGGCGGCGCTCGGCTTCTTGCCGTGGAACTGGCAGCGCGCCAAGCTGTTCCTGGGCGACGTGGGCAGCGTGCCCCTCGGCTATCTCGCGGGCTGGCTGCTTCTGTCGATGGCCGCCGCGGGCGCGTGGAAAGCCGCGTTGATCCTGCCGCTCTATTATCTGGCCGACGCTACGATCACCCTGTTGCGCCGGCTCCGGCGCGGCGAAAAGGTCTGGCAGGCGCACCGCGAGCATTACTATCAGCGCGCGGTCCAGGGCGGCATGAGCCATGCCGCCGTGGTGCGCGCCGTTCTGGCCGGCAATCTGGCGCTGGCCGGCCTGGCATTGGGGGCCGAAACGGGGCTGGGCTCCCTGGCCCTGGTCATGGCCGGCACCGTGGCCGCGATCCTGCTTTACCGCCTGACATTCGCCCACGCGCCGGACCCGGCCTGACGCCGCGGATTATGGTTTTTCGGCCCCTATGCTATGGTCGCCGTGGTCCGCGCGCCCGCGCCGCCACCCTGTCCGCCGCAGCCTCGAAGGACGGATGAAGCCGATCCGCATCAGCCGCGCCCGCATCGCCTTTCTCCACGACGTGGTCATGGCCGCGCTGTCTTTCATCGCGGCGCTGTCCCTGCGCCTGGGCGACACCATCTCAGAATACCCGCCCGATTCCATCCTGCTTTGGACGGCGCTCTTCACCGCCGTGTGCGGCGGGGTCTTCGCCTCGATGGGGCTTTATCGCGGCATTTGGCGCTACGCCTCGCTCGACGACATCCTGGGCATCGCCAAGGCCGTCACCCTGGCCATCCTGGTTTTCCTGCCGGTGATGTTCCTGCTGACCCGCCTGCAGGACCTGCCGCGTTCGCTTCTGGTCATCAATTGGTTCGTGCTGCTGGCCCTCTTGGGCGGCCCGCGCATCCTTTACCGCATCTTCAAGGACCGCAGCGTCGAAGCCGTACTGGTGCGGGACGGCCACCGGCGCGTGCCCGTGCTGATGGTGGGTGCGGGCGACGGCACCGAGCTGTTCATCCGCGCGACACGGCATCGGCCGGGTGCGGGATACCGGGTCGTCGGCATCGTCGACGACAAGGGCACGCGCATCGGCCGCCGCATCCACGGCGTGCCCGTGATGGGCGGGCTGGAAGCCTTGGCGGACATCGTGCAGCAACTGGCGCGCAACGGCACGCGGCCGCAGCGTCTCGTGGTGACGGCCGAGGGTTTCGACGGTGCGCGCATGCGCGCCTTGCTCGAGGCCGCATCGGTCAACGGCATGGCGCTGGCGCGCCTGCCGCGCCTGACCGATCTGAAATCCGGCACGGCCGACGACGCGGAGATCCGCCCCGTCGCGATCGAGGATCTTCTGGGCCGGCCGCAGGCCGCGCTCGACCGCGAGGGCATGCGCGCGCTGATCGCGGGACGGCGCGTCATGGTGACCGGCGCGGGCGGCACGATCGGCAGCGAATTGGTGCGCCAGATCGCCGATTTCGGCCCGTCGCATCTGACCCTGCTCGATAACGGCGAATACAACCTCTATCTGATCGATCAGGAAACAGGCGAGCGCGCGCCGCTGGTGCCCCGCGCCGCCGTGCTGTGCGACGTGCGCGACCGCGAGGCCACCGCGCGCGCCATCGCCGAGGCCAAGCCCGAGCTGGTTTTCCATGCCGCCGCGTTGAAGCATGTGCCGCTGGTCGAGACCAATGCCGTCGAAGGCGTCATGACAAACGCGATCGGCACGCGCAACGTGGCCGACGCCTGCCGCGCGGTGGGAGTCCGCGCCATGATGCTGATCTCGACCGACAAGGCCGTGAATCCGGCCAATGTCATGGGCGCGACCAAGCGCGTCGCCGAGAGCTACTGCCAGGCGCTCGATCTGGTCGATGCCCAGCGCGAGGGCGGCACGCGGTTCCTGACCGTGCGCTTCGGCAACGTTCTGGGCTCGACAGGCTCGGTCGTGCCGCTGTTCCAGCGCCAGATCGCAGCGGGCGGGCCCGTGACCGTCACGCATCCCGAGATCACGCGCTATTTCATGACCACGCATGAGGCGGTCGAGCTGGTGCTGCAGGCGACGGCACTCGGCGTCCATGCGCCCAAGGATTCCGGCAAGATCTATGTCCTCGACATGGGCGAGCCGGTGAAGATCGCCGATTTGGCGCGCCAGATGATCCGCCTGTCGGGCCTGCGCCCCGATCAGGACATCCAGGTTCACTTCACGGGCCTGCGTCCCGGCGAGAAGCTGTACGAAGAGCTTCTGCACGATTCCGAGCGGCCGATCCCGACCGACCGCAGCGGCATCCTTCTGGCCGCGCCGCGCGCGGTGGACCACGCTTTCCTGTCGCGCGCGATGGACGAACTGGCCGAGGCCGCCGCGCAGGGGCGCGCGGCACAGGCCGTGACGATCCTGGCGCGCCTGGTGCCGGAGGGGCAGTTGACCGCCCCGTCTCCACCCACGTCCGCGGCGGCGCAGTGATTCCCGTCTTCACGTTCCATTTTTCGAAAGAGCGACGATTTCCATGACGAACCTGGTTCCGATTCGCCGTGCCCTTCTGTCCGTTTCCGACAAGACCGGTTTGATCGAGTTCGGCCGCTATCTGGCCGGCAAGGGCGTCGAGCTTCTGTCGACCGGCGGCACCGCCAAGGCGCTGGCCGAGGCCGGCGTGCCGGTGAAAGACGTTTCGGATCACACAGGTTTCCCCGAAATGCTGGACGGGCGCGTGAAAACGCTGCATCCCACCATCCATGGCGGCCTTC
>CAYZFH010000117.1:0-9308 GCA_964477375.1 uncultured Rhizobiaceae bacterium
TCACGGTCTTCATCGGCTTCGCGCTCGGCATCGCGGCCTTCATCGCGCTGCTGCTCTATCACGGCGCGGGCGACATCTTCGACGCGGTCGGCGCCGCGGGCTGGGGGCTTCTGGCGGTCTCGGCCTTCCATCTGATTCCGCTCGCCGTCGACGCCCATGCCTGGCGCATCCTGATCCCGGCCCCCCATCGGCGGCCGGGGCTTCTGCTGTCTTGCCGCCTGCGCTGGATCTTGGAATCCGTGAACGGCCTTCTGCCGGCCGCTCAAATCGGCGGCGAGTTCGTGCGCGCCCGGTTGATCTCGTTCCACGGCGTGCCGCTCTCGGTCGCTGGCGCCGCCGCGACGGTGGATGTGACGTTGGCGGCCGTGACGCAGGCGTTGTTCGCCCTGGTCGGCATCGGCGGACTGGCGGCCCATGTGGCGGATGCCGATGACGGATTGCTGCTGGCGTTGTCGTGCGGACTGGCGGCGTTCGCCGCGCTGATCTGGCTGTTCTTCTGGTTCCAGAAGGCGGGGCCTGGCCGAATCGTGGCCGGTCTGGTGCGCAGGCTTTCCAGCCGTTCGGGCCCGTCCGGTGGCGAGCTGGACCAGGCCATCAACCAGATTTACGCCCAGAGAAAAGTGCTCGTGGTCGCGTTCGTCTGGCGGTTGATCGGCTGGGTGGTGGGTGCGGGTGAAATCTGGATCGCGTTGTGGGCTTTGGGCTCGCCCGTCACCGTATGGGACGCGATCATTCTGGAAAGTACGCTCCAACTGGTCCGCGGCGTCGCGTTTATCGTTCCCGCCGCCCTTGGCGTGCAGGAGGGCGCGTTGCTGGGTCTCGGTATCGCATTCGGTCTGGGGGCGGAGACGGGCTTGGCGCTTTCGCTCGTGCGCCGGGTGCGGGATCTCAGCCTCGGGATTCCGGGCCTGATCGCCTGGCAGCTATCGGAGGGCTTTGCGGCGGGGTGGCGCCGGAAAAGGCGCCGCTAAAGTTTGCGCGTCGATGCCGCCGGCAGCACGGGTTCTGGCGCGCGCGCCAAAGCCGGCAGCAGCGCTTCCACACTGTCTACCACATCCAGCAGACGTCCTTTCGTGTCACGCGCATAGCCATCCGTTTCGATGGCTGCGATCAACGTCAGCAGCGGCGCCCAATAGCCGTTCTGATCGACGACGACGATTGGCTTGTCGTGCAGGCGAAGCTGGCGCCAGGTCAGCATCTCGAACATTTCATCCAGTGTACCCAAGCCACCCGGCAGGATGGCGAAGGCGTCGGACAGTTCGAACATCTTCTGCTTCCGCTCGTGCATCGACGAGACGATGTGCAGTTCGCTGACGCTGCCATGCCCAACCTCGGCCTCGACCAGATGGCGGGGAATGACGCCGATCACGTGGCCGCCGGATGCCAACGCCGCGTCCGCCATGATGCCCATCAGGCCGACCCGGCCGCCGCCGTATACGAGCGCAATTCCGGCCTTGGCCAGCATCGTGCCCAAACGGGCCGCGGCTTCCTTATGGAGGGCGGGGGCGGCGTTCGAGGAGCCGCAATAGACGCAAAGGGAGGAGATCAGAGCCATGGATAATGAAACGATCTGGGAAACCGGCGCCTGCGGGAAAAGGTTATAGTGGCGTGCTTTTGTGCCGCACAGGGACAATAGAACCTATATGACAACAGAATGTTTCCTAATTGTGTATAATAGCGGGGCGTGAAATCACGCTAACGTCATGACAGCCGTCTAGCTAGACGGAAGAGAACTGCCGTTTTTGGGAGGGAATGTGATGAAGGCTTCTTACATGAGGGCTGCGCTGGCCGCTATCGCCGTCGGTGGCGTGGTGTGGGCGGCCCAGGCCGCGCCCGCCGACGACGTCAAGGCGCGTCAGGCTGTGATGAAGGAATTGGGCTCCAACGTGGGCGCCATCACAAAGATGCTGAAGGGCGAGGCGCCCTACGACGCCGCTGCCGCGCAGAAGAGCGCGGACGCGATCGCCGCCGCCGCGAAGAAAGTGCCGGATGCGTTCAAGCCGAACACCGGCGACGCTGGCCCGACGGAAGCCAAGGCCACCATCTGGAGCAACTGGCAGGGCTTCGCGGAAAAGGCCACGGCGCTCGACACCGAAGCGTCGAAGCTGGCCGATGTCGCCAAGAAGGGCGACCAGGCCGCGCTGGCGGAGCAGATGAAGGCGCTGGGCGGCACCTGCGGCGCTTGCCATCGCGACTTCCGCGAAAAGAAGAGCTGATCGCTCACGATTTCGGCAAAAGCGGCGCGCGGGATTGTCCCACGCGCCGCTTTTCTTTTAGGGTCGGGGCATGATGCGTTTCACCATTCTCTTTATTTTGGCGGCGTTTCTGCCGGCTACTATCCCTGCCCATGCGGACGATCAGGTTGCGCGCGGCGAGTATCTTTTTCGCGCGGGCGGCTGCCAGGGTTGCCACACGGCGCCGGGTGGCCAGTTGCTGGCCGGCGGCCGCGCGTTGGTGACGCCGATGGGCACGTTCTATGGGCCCAATATCACGCCAGATCCGGAGCACGGTATCGGGCGTTGGACGGACGAGGAGTTCCTGCGCGCCCTCCATCGCGGCGTCGGCCGGAACGGTGAGCAGCTCTATCCGGTTTTCCCATATCCCTCCTTCGCGAAGATGACCGACGCCGATGCCAAGGCCATCAAGGCGTATATCTTCACTCTGCCGCCGTCGTCCCAGCCCAACAAGCCGCACGACGTGCCGTTCCCGTTCAATATCCGTTTGCTGCTCATCGGCTGGAAATGGCTCAACTTCTCGTCTGGCGTCTTCCAGCCCGATCCGCTCAAGACGCCCGAATGGAATCGCGGCGCCTATTTGGTCGAGGCCTTGGCGCATTGCGGCGAGTGTCATACGCCGCGCAACGTGATGGGCGGAACCGAGCGTAGCCGCGCCCTTTCCGGAACGAATGAAGGGCCCGATATGAAGCCCGCACCCAACATCACCCCCGACCCGGCGACGGGGATCGGAAAGTGGAATCAGAACGACCTGGCCTACTTCCTCGAATCGGGCATCGATCCGGGCGGGGACGTGACCGGTTCGGTGATGGACGAGGTGATCCAGAACACCACCTCGAAGCTCACGCCCGACGACCGCCGTGCCATCGCCGCCTATGTCCTGTCGATGCCGCCCGTGGTGCACAAGGTCGGCCGGAAATAGCGCGCCGCCCGTTGGTTGCGGCCTGGGGGGCGGCGTATTACGGTGCCGCCGCCGGCAATGGGGGCGGATTTGGTGCCGTGAAACGATTGATTTTGATGGGAGTGGCGGGGGTCGCGGCGCTCGCGGCGGCCGTTTCTCTCAACCGATGGTATGACGAAGACCCGAACGATATGCCCCCTGCGGGCACGGTCGCGCCTTCAACTCATGCCCCGCGCGCCCAGGAACAGCCTGTCATCGGTATCGCGCGCGTCAATCAGAACGGCGACGTGTTGATTTCCGGCAAAGCCCTGCCCGGTGCCGAGGTGACAATCCTCGATGGTGACCGGGTGTTGGGCGAAGCCAAGGCAGACGACCGCGGCGACTGGATTTTCGTCCCGAAGGACGCCGTTCTGCCCGGCACACATGAGGTTGCGGCGGAAGCGAAGCTGTCCGACGGCCGTGTGGTGCGTTCGGCCGGCAAGGTGCTTCTGGCCGTTCCGGCTAAATCCGAATAGCCGCTCTTACCAGGGTAGCCAGCCGCCGCCCGCGAGCCAGACGACCGCGCCCGCCATCGACAGCAGCGTCATCGGAATTCCGCATCGTGCATGATCGCGGAACGGCAGGCGCGCGCCGACGCTTGCCGCGCGTTCCGCCACGATGATGTTGGCCAGACTGCCGACCAGGAGCAGGTTCCCCGCCAAGGTCGAGAGAAGCGCCAGCGCGTAATAGGCGCCTTCCGTGCCTTGCCACAGTGACAGAAGCATGATCACGGCGGGAACATTGCCGATGGTATTGGACGCCGCCAAGGCCAAGGGCGCCATCACCGCGAGCCGGTCGGGAAGGAGCCCGTGCGCGCCGAGCCAGGTCAGGCCCTGGGCGGGCAGGCCCGTATCGCGGAAGGCCGCGTTGACGGCGAATAGGCACGCGAACAGCAGGATCAGCGGCCAATCGACCTGTCCAAGCACCGCCCGCGTGCGGAAGCGGCGGCTGATGAGCAGCAAGGCCGCGACGACGAGCGCACTTAGTTCATGCGGCAGTTGCGTCCCCAACAACGCGACGACGATCACGGTCGCCGCGCTGGCTTTGATTAACTGAAGCCGATCGAGTGGTGGTAAGGGCTCCGGGGTGTCTGATATCGGCCTCGGCTCGAGTGCGCGGCGCCAGACAAGCCACGTGACAACATAGACGACGATCAGGCTGAACACTGCGGGCGGTCCGCAGACGGCGAGAAAATTCCAAAAGTCCAGTCCGCCGACCTGGCCGATCAAAATGTTCTGCGGATTGCCGATCAAGGTCGCAGCAGAGCCCGCGTTGGTCGCGCCGGCGAGCGCGATCAGGAACGGCCGCGGGTCGAGGCCGCGCCGGACGATTCCCTGACAGAGAAGCGGGGTCACCGCGAAGACGACCACGTCGTTGGCCAGCACCGCCGACAGGAGGCCCGGAATGGCGACGGTGAGGGCCAGAAGAACCGCTGGGCTTTTGTTTGCGCTGGCAATCCGCGCCGCGCACCAGTCGTAAAAGCCGGCCAGGCCGAACTGCGCCGACACGATCATCAGTCCGAACAGGATCGCCAGGGTGGGCAGGTCGACCGCCCCGCGCAGCGTCTCGCCTTCGAGAAGCCCGAAGGCAAGAAGCGCGACCGCCGCCAGCAGCGCGATGCCGGTGCGATCGATCCTGAGGCCGGGAAGGCGGCCAAGCGCCATGCCGACATAGGTCAGCACGAACAGGCCGATGGCCACGGCTTCGGCCGACGCAGGAGGCAAGGCGAACATGCCAGGCTCTTATAGCGCAGGGATTAGCGCGGGAAAACGAAGGGCGCCGCGTGCGGCAGCGTGCTATACGTCGCCGCCGTGGAACCCATCGTCAATGTGGCGCTGCCGGTCTTCGCCGTCATCCTATGCGGCTATCTCGCGGGCCGGCTGGGCATTCTCGGTCAAGCCAGTTCCGAAGCGCTGAACCGCTACGTCTACTACTTCGCGCTGCCGCCGCTGTTGTTTCTGGCCATGGCGCGCGTGCCGCTGGAAAAGATCCTGAACGGTCCGTTCATTGCGGCCTATTGCGGCGGCATGGTCGCGAGCGGCGCCCTCGCGTGCCTGGGCGCCTATGCCCTGTTCCACCGGAGAGGCCTCCCGCTGACCTTTCACGGCTTTGTCGCCTCCTATTCCAACACGGGATATATGGGCATCCCGCTGTTCATCGCGGCGTTTGGCGAAGCGGGTGTACTGCCCGCCATCATCGCGACCGTGATCAACAGCTCGTTGGTGGTCGCTTGCGCGGTGGCCGCGGCGGAACTGGCGCAAAGCGCGGGGCGCCGGATCGGCCATGTCGTGGCCGACGTCGCAGTGGCGCTCGCGACGAATCCGCTGGTCGTGGCCCCTATCGCAGGCGTCGTGATCTCCGTCCTGGGCTTGGCGCTTCCGCGGCCGGTGGTGACGCTGGCCGAGCTTCTGGGCGCATCGGCGTCGCCCGGCGCCTTGTTCGCCATCGGCCTGTTCCTGGTCGGCCGCCCGCTGGCCAGCGGTACCGGAGAGTTAGCCTGGCTGACCTTATTCAAATTGCTGGTTCATCCGGCAGCGACCTGGTTGTTGATCTGTGTGGTTTTCCCTATGCCGCCTTTTTGGGCGGCTAGCGCCGTGCTCCTTGCTGCGCTGCCAGCGGGCACCTTGGTCTTCGTGATCGCGCAGCGTTACGGCGTTTATGCAGAGCGCATTTCGGCTGCGGTCCTGGCCTCGACGGTGCTTTCCGTGATAACGGTTTCGGTGCTCGTCGCTCGCATGCCGGCACCCTAGAAGATGACCCGATCGACGTTTAGCGTTGTCGCGAAGTTACTGCTGGGCCGTCCTATCCGCCCCCGCTGGTTCGAACCGCTGTTGGCGCGGCGCCCGAATCTTGTCTGGGTGTTGACCAATGTGGTCGTCATCGCCTTGTATTTTTCCCTCGGCGTGGCGGTTAGCGAGTTCTTCGCGCGATATGGGTTGTTCCCCGCGCCTATCTGGCTGCCCGCCAGCATCGCGCTTGCGGCGGCCATGGTGGGTGGCGCGCGCGTCATGCCCGGCATCTTCGTCGGATCGTTCATCACCAACATCGTGCTGTTCGAACCCACGATCCACGTTGTCGCTCTCATTTCCCTGACCAATGCCGTCGGGCCGGTCGTGGGCGCTATCCTGGTCGCGAAAGCCGCGCCCGATGGCGAGCCGTTCCGTCGCTTGTCGGGGCTGTTCGCGTTCTTGGCCGGTGGCGTTATCCTGCACGGCGCCATCGTCGCGACCGGCGGTACCTTCGCCATCTGGCTGGGCGATCCGGCCATTCCCCGCGAGGCATTGGAATCGATCTGGATGCGGTGGTGGCTGTCCGATTCCGGCGGCGCGCTCTATTTCGCGCCTGCATTGCTGCTGTGGCTGTCGGCGCGCCATGCGGCGCCGAGCGGCCGGGCGTCCTTCATGGAAGGGGCCGCCGTTTCCGGCGCGACCCTGATTGTGACCCTTCTGCTGTTCTCCTCCGCGGCGCGGCGGCTCTATCTCGAGTCCGAGGTGCCGTATCTGCTGGCTTTGCCGCTGGCGTGGCTGACGCTGCGTATGTCGCTGCGTGCGGCCTATACGCTTTTCACGCTGGTGACGGTCGTGGCCACCGCGGGCACGGTCAGCGGCGTCGGGCCGTTCGTGACTGCGGGCCTCGAGCGCCCGCTGACGGCGTTAGGCGCGATGCTGGTGTTGTTCAGCATCAACATCCTTCTGATCGCGGCGCTGGTCAGCGAGCAGCGGGGCGCGCAGGCCGAAAGCAAGGCCAAGTCGAACTTCCTGGCCAATATGAGCCACGAGCTGCGGACACCGTTGAATGCGTTGTTGGGCTTCTCCGACGTGATCCGGCACCAGTTGCTGGGCGCGATCGGCCACCCGAAGTACCGCGAATATGCCGAACATATTCACCAAAGCGGCCAGCACCTGCGCTCGCTGATCGACGACCTTCTCGACCTGGCGCGGATCGAATCCGGGCGCCTCAACCTGAAGCCGGTCAATCTCGACCTTCCGACCGCGATCCAGGAAACCATCGAGGTCATGGCCGGTTTGGCCGAGCAGCGTGGGGTTTCCCTGGCCGTGGCGGACGAGGGGGTGGACGACGCGTCCGTCTATGCTGATCCGCGCGCACTGCGACAGATCCTGCTCAACCTCATGTCGAACGCGGTCAAGTTCACCCCGCGCGGCGGTACGGTGACTGTGACGGCCTCGCTCGAGCGAAACCAAGCGCTTGTGTCTGTGGCCGATACGGGAGTGGGCATGAGCGAAGCGGAAGTGGCCACCGCGCTCGAGCCGTTCGGCCGGTCGGAGAATCCCTATATCCAAACGCAAGAAGGAACCGGCCTGGGATTGCCGATCGTCAAAGCGCTGGTCGAACATCTGGACGGCACTTTGTCCATCCAGAGCGAGCGCGATGTCGGGACCGTGGTGACGATTGGGCTGCCGCTGGCTCAAGAGCTGCGTGCGAGTGCCTGATCCCTAGGCGGAATTTTTTTGAAGAATGATCTGGATTTGAGCCATCGCCCGGCCCAACGTCTGGTCGATCGGACGGCCCAGACGATTTTCAATTCTATCGAACAGCGTCAGGATCGCCTCGTTCCGCACGCCAAGACGCCATAGAAATCTGTAACGCAGTGAGGCCAAGCGCAGCAGCGCACGGCCCAGAGCGTCCGGCTGCCGTAGCTTGAAAGTTTTGTCATAGTCATCGCTTTGAATGCGTGCGTCGATGACCGTGCAGTTGGGTAGCGCCTCCGCGAGTTGCCGCAGATCGTAGGAGACGGGAGACCAAGAGGTTGCGCGGTCGAGGCGGAACGAGGCCTTGTGGTCGCTGTTGAACAGCGAAGGCCAGTTGCCCTGCTCGTATAGATCCTCTTCGGGAACCACCGTGATCATGTAACCGCCGGGCTTCACCAGGGCCCACCAGTCGCGGAACGCCTTGGGCACGTCGCGCATATGCTCTAAGGCGTGCGAGCTGTGCACACAATCGAACGATTCCGCCGGCAGGTAGTCGAGGATGTTGTTGGCGTCGCCCTGCGGCCTGTCGAAGGGCACGGCGTTCGGCGTCACCGGATCGTCGCCACAGCCAATATCGATCACGCGCCCGGAAAAATAGCGCGCGGCGAAATCCGGCCCGCGGGCGCGGTTGGTCTTGGCGGCCTCATCCATGCCGAGATTTTAGATGACCGGTGGAATCCCGGCTAGGCGTGCGGCGCCAGCGTGTCGATTTCCGCCATATCCTCATGACTGAGAGCCCATTCCGCGGCCTTCACGTTCATCTCGACCTGCTCCGGCTTCGTGGCGCCTGCGATAATGCTGGAAACAGTGGGGCGTGCCGCGAGCCAACTGAAGGCAAGTTCCAGAAGCGTATGACCGCGGGCCGTGGCGAACTTGGAAAGCCGTTCGACGGTGTTCCAGTTCGCATCCGTCAGATAGCGTTTGGCCAGATGGGCCCAGTGGGCAAACCGCGTGTCGCCGTCGGCCTGGGCGCCGCGCGTGTATTTCCCGGTCAGAAGCCCGCTGGCCAAGGGAAAGTACGGCAGCAGACCCATTCCGTAGGCTTGCATGGCCGGTACCAATTCGCGCTCGATGCTGCGAACCAGCAGGCTGTACTCGTCTTGGCAGCTTATGAAGGAATCGAGCCCAGCTTCCCGGCACGCCCATCGCGCGTGGGCGACCTGCCATGCGGGCAGGTTGGAGCAGCCGAGATAGCGGACTTTCCCCTGGCGGACGAGATCATCCATGGCGCGCAGGGTTTCCTCCAGCGGCGTCAGCGGATCGGGACGATGGATCTGGTACAGGTCGATCCAATCGGTCTTGAGCCGTTTCAGACTGGCTTCGACGGCGGTCACGATGTAGCGGCGCGAAGCGCCCTTGAGCGTCTCGGCCTGGTCCATTGGGTAGCCGAACTTGGTTGCCAGCACGATATCCTTGCGCCGGTCGCCAAGGATCTGGCCGAGGCAGGTTTCGGAGCCGCCGCGGTTTCCGTACATGTCGGCGGTATCCAGCAGGGTGATGCCGAGATCGAGCGCCTTGTGGACGACCTTGCGCGAGGCCTCCAGGTCGATCCGGCCGCCGAAGTTATTGCAGCCGAGGCCGACCAGGGAAACGCGAAGGCCGCTGTTGCCGAGATTGCGCGATTTCATGGCGTGAATCTCTCCT
>CAYZFH010000118.1:0-1066 GCA_964477375.1 uncultured Rhizobiaceae bacterium
GGAAAACCCTTGTCGATGGGGCCGAAGGCACCGGCCGCGCCGCAATTCTCGTCCACCGCGGCGGACCAGGGCGCCGAGCCGACGGTCGGCGACTGAACGGCGAAGCACTGATTCTCCATCGCCCGCGCCCGTGCGGCCACACGCACGCGGTTGTAGCCGCGCACCGCATCGGTGCAGCTCGGCACCAACATGATCTCGGCGCCGGCCTCGATCTGGCCGCGCACCAGGCGCGGAAATTCGCTGTCGTAGCAGATGGCGACGCCGAGGCGGCCGTGATCGGTGTCGAAAACGCGCAACTCGGTGCCGGGTGCTATGCCCCAGATCTCGTCCTCGAAGCGCGTCATCTGAAGCTTTTCCTGCATCTCGCGCTTGCCGCCCGGCCCGATCAGCCAAGCCTGGTTGCGGTAGGTGCCGTCGTCGCGGCGCACGGGGAAACTCGACGCCAGCAGATAGAGGCCGTGCTTGGCCGCGAGTTCGGAATGGAGATCGAGATAGTCGGCGAAAAGGCCCTGCAGCTTGTCGAGCTGCTTGGCCAGGTCCGGCCGCACCTCTTCCGGCAGCAGCGAGACCAGCTCCATCGAGCCGTACTCGGGGAACATGGCGATCTTCGCGCCGCCCTTGGCCGCCTCGGCGACATAGCCGGCTAGCTTGGCCTGGTAGGCCTGCCAGCCGCCCAGGAACTCGATCGGATACTGGGCCGCCGCGACGCGCACGGCGTTGGACGGGCTCATGCCAGATCCTTCATCCAGAATTGCATCGTCTTGGGCGACGGCTCTTTCTCATCCAGATCGCGCCAGGTGAACGTGGTGGTCATACCGTCCATCTTGCGATAGCCGCGCTTCTGCCAAAAGGCGTCGAGCGGGACATAATCCTTCGGCCGGCGCGGGTGGTCGGCTGGGCGCACCACACCGCAGAAGCAGGAATGGGTGAAGCGGCCAAGCTTCCTGGCCCACGCTTCGCGGTGCTCGAAGAACGCCACGCCCAGGCCGCGGCCGCGATAGGTCCGGTCCAGCACCGATTCGCCGCAGTAGAAGATCTTATCCAGATTGTAGCCCCGCGCTTTGAA
>CAYZFH010000118.1:1166-9306 GCA_964477375.1 uncultured Rhizobiaceae bacterium
GCACCGATTCGCCGCAGTAGAAGATCTTATCCAGATTGTAGCCCCGCGCTTTGAAGGGCACGGTCGCATAATCAGGCTCATCGGCCAAAGGCAGCGCCGTCGCCGCGCCCACGATGACATCGCCATCGAACGCGATGACGATCACGCTGTCGGGCGAGGCCGTGTAGGTATGCAGATATTTTTCCTCGTAGTCCGGCGTCGCTTCGTAGAGATAGGGAAAATCGTAAAACACCTTGGCGCGCAGGCGTGCGAGATCGGGGATATAGCGGCGCGCGGCCGATCCCGTGAAGCTCTCGACCCGGATTTTGCTCGACACCTGAGCGTCCACGCCCTGCTCCCAAAAAGCAGGCGTACACATAGGGCCGCCCTAGCCGCCCCGCAACCTTTAACCGAGTTCGAAACTGGTCACGCCGTAGATGCCGCCGAGGTCGATGGCGGGCGCCCCGCCGGTATACATGCGCGCCGTCTCGAAGGACTGTTTCATGCCGTACCGTTCGGCCATGGCCACCGCGGCGCGGTTGGTTTCCGGCACGTCCAGGATGACCGGGCCGACCGAAACATGCCGCGCCAAGGCATGGAACAGGGTTTCAGCGGCCTGTTCGTCGTCCGCGAACAATGGGCCGATCTTGTGGCCCGCGCGGGCCGGGCGGATCGAGCCGTATCCGGCCAACATACCGTCCCGGATCAGGGCCAGCGCATGGCTGCCGGTGCCCGCAATCCAGCGCTCGAGAAATGCCCGCCGCGGCGCGGGGAAAAACCGCCGATCGTAAGCTTCGAGTTCGGTGAACGGCATCCCGCCCACAGGCTCGATCACGCCGCGCTTCAAATCGTGGGGCGTGGCCACGATCGAGGGGACTTCGTAACGGATATTGCGATAGGCCGGGACGAAGCCGGATTTCTTGTAGTTCTCCTGCTGGGCGACCACACCGTCGAGGCCCGCGTTGCGGCGGCCGAGATAGGCCATGCCGTGACGCCAAAGAGCGATGCCGTGGCCTTGGCCGCGGAATTCCGGCCGCATGATATAGAGGCCGATGAAACCGAAGCCGTCGCCATAAGTGATCGCGCTCAAGGAGCCGACGGGCTTGCCGTCGATCTCGCCGATGAAGAACCCGTTCGGATCGGCGGCATAGAACGAATCGGAATCGGTCAGGCCGGGGTTCCACCCCTCGCCCGCCGCCCAGCCGAGAACAAGCGCCAGGTCGGCGCGCGACATGACGCGGATGCGCAAATCACTCATGGCGGGGACAGTACCGGCGGCCTCGCCTCTCGCCTAGAGTGCGTTCGCTCATTCCAAGGAGATGACAATGCGGCGATTGGTGCTGACGGTTTCTGTCATGACCCTGCTGGGTTCCGCGTCCTGGGCGGCGGATGCGCCCAAGGTGACGGTCAAACCCGTTGTGACGACGACCACGACGGCTTCGGGCCAGCCGATCGCCGTGCCGGCCAATCCGCAAGTGATCGTCTCGACCTACGAAATTCCCGTGGGCGCGGTCCTACCGTTCCACAAGCATCCGTTTCCGCGTTACGCCTATGTCATGGCGGGCGATCTGTCGGTCATGAATCGGGACACCAACGAGACCTACCGCTACAAGACCGGCGATTTCATCGTTGAAGTGATCGGCCAGGACCATATGGGCCGCAATGAAGGCAAGATTCCGGTGAAGCTCTTGGTCATCGACCAGGTCGAGCCGGGCAAGTCCAACGTAGTCGTCGCACCCACCCCATAAGAAAAACGGCCGCGGATCGCTCCGCGGCCGTTTGGTCTTCAAGGCGTCTGCGTCAGGCCGCGGCCACGCACTGAATCTCGACCTGCAACTGGGGATTGGCCAGATTGGCCTCCACCGTCGCGCGTGCCGGCTGGTTGCCCTGCGACACCCACGCGTCCCATGCCTTGTTCATCTGGTTGAACTTGGCCATGTCGGAAACCCAGATCGTCGCGGTCAACAGCTTGGATTTGTCGCTGCCGGCTTCCTTCAGATACTTGTCGATCTTGGCCAGGATCTGCTCGGTCTGGCCCTTCACGTCGGCCGAGGTGTCGTCGGCGGTCATGCCCGCCAGAAACACGAGGCCGTTATAGACCACGGCGCGGCTGAGGCGCGGCCCGGTCTCGATGCGTTTGATGCTCATTGTGTTTTCTCCCTGAACGGAAACCGAAAGCGCGCCGGAACGGGCGCGCGCTGGCGAGTCTATCGGTCGCCCTCCGGCCCGTCGAGGTTGGCGTCAGGCCGCGCGCTTGCCGTGGGAGAGCTGGGGCACGCCGCGCTTGAGCGAGACATGGACGTGCAGGCCCCGCCAGGGCGCATCGACCGTGTCGCGTACGAGGACGAGCGTCGCCCGGCCCGGCCGGTCGAAGGTCGAACCGTCCTCGTGATAGCCGGTCGAGCCCCAAGTGGTCGCAACGAACGCCATCAGCCGGTCCGGCGAGACGGTGCTGCGCATCTTCTCGGTGTGCCAGCGGAAGCCGCTGGCCGACGGCCAGACCTTGCGCCACTGCTCGTTCTCGAACTGGTCGATGCCGGAGACCACGTCCATGAAGGTGCTAAAGGTGACCACGCGCGGATCGAAGCGTTTGCGCGCCTTCGTGAACTCCAACGCGTCGACCTCGGCGCCAAACGCATCCATCCAGGCCTTCAGGCTGGCATGGTCGGCGGGCGGGGAATCGAACTCGAACATGGCGGTCTCCTTGGCGTTACGCGTGGGTAATACGGCCCTGCGCGGCTCTTGCGTCACCCTCCATATTGCCGGATAACCGGGCCGCGCGCTTCCCCTCCGGAGATCCGATGACGGCAACGGTCGCGTTCGAACGGCGGGATATCCGCGTCATCGGCCTTATCAGCGGCGCGCATTTCTTCAGCCATTTCTTCTTCCTGGTCCTGCCGCCCCTCTACCCGATCCTGCGGGCCGAGATGGGCGTTAGCTATACGGCGCTCGGCGCCACGGCGACCGCGTTCGCAATCGCGTCCGGTATCGGCCAGCTTCCCATGGGCTTCATCGTCGACCGCTTCGGGGCGCGCTATGTCCTGATCGGGGGCATCACGCTGATGTCGCTCACGATCGGCTGCATGGGCTTCGTGCCCAATTATTTCTGGCTGCCCGTGCTGGCCTTCATCGCGGGTGCTGCGAACAGCGTGTTCCACCCGGCCGATTACGCCATTCTGTCGCATACGGTCAAAGGCACGCGCGTCGGCCGCGCCTACAGCATCCACACCTTCTCGGGTTTCCTGGGCTGGGCCGTGGCGCCGCCCTTCATGACCCTGATCGCGTCCTTGTGGAACTGGCGCGTGGCGCTGCTGTGCGCCTGCCTGGCGGGCCTGACCATGGCCGCGGTCTTGGTCGCCCTGCGCGGCGAACTGACCGCGCCCGCCCGCACCGCACCGGCGCCCGGCGCCAAGACCCATACGGGTTTCAGCGTGCTGATGCATCCGGGCATCCTGGTCCTGTTCGTCTTCTTCATCGCCAACGCCATGACGTCGGTCGGCATCAACACGTTCGCCGTCTCGGCCCTCCATGACCTGCACAACATGGAGATCAAGCTGGCGACCGGCGCCCTCACCGCCTATCTGATCGCGGGCTCGGCGGGCGTCCTGTTGGGCGGCTATATCGCGGACCGCACCCGGCGGTATGAGCTGGTGGCATTCACCGGCTATGTGGCGTCGGCCTCGGCCATGCTGGCCATCGCCTGGTCCGACCTGGGGCCAATACCGGTCATCCTCACCTTCGCCCTGGCTGGAATCATGCTGGGCAGCATCCTGCCCTCCCGCGACATGCTGGTGCGTTCGATGATGCCCCCTGGCTCGGCCGGGCGAATCTTCGGCTTTCTGTCCGCAGGCATCGAGATCGGCGCCGCGATCTCGCCGCTCGTGTTCGGTTGGCTGATCGACCACGGCAATCCCAGCCGGGTCTTCGTCCTGTGCGCGACCTTCATGATGGGGTCGTTGGTTACGGCCTCGCTCGCGGCCGTGCTGTCGCGAAAAAGGGCGATATAGGATCTTAGAAAACCATCATAATTATTTGATAATTAATGATATTAAGATCGCGTTCTATTGCCGGAGCGACGTTGTCTTTACCGGCAACAGCGTGATTCCCAACATTATTTTCGGTGTCGCCGCCGCCCGGCGCTGACGGGGTTCAACAACCTGTTATAGTCGAGGCGGTTTTTACCCCTGTTGGGAAAGGGTGCCGGGTCGCCATGAGTCGCGCATTCGTTAAAGAGTCGGAAACCGACGCAATCGTCGATGACTTGCCGGAACGGCAGCAAAGCCCGCATCCCAATTATGTTACGCCCCAAGGACTGGCCCAGTTGGAGCGCGAGCGCGCGGTCCTGTTGGAAAAGCGCCGCCAGCTTCTGCAGGGATCGGACGAGGATATCGCCAAGGCCGAGACGCTGCGCCATGTCGAGCGCGACGTCCGCTATCTCGACGGGCGGATCGAGCGCGCCATCTATATCGACCCGGCGAACCAGCCCCATGGCGAAGTGGCGTTCGGCGCCACGGTCGCGGTGGTCGACGAGGATGGGCAACGCCACAGCTTCCAGATCGTCGGCGAGGACGAAGCCAATGCTTCCGCGGGCAAGGTAAGCTGGGTCTCGCCCTTGGCACGCGCCCTGGTCGGCGCCCGCGCCGGCGGCATGGTGACTTGGGAACGTCCGGCCGGCGACAAGATGCTGCGCGTCCAGTCTATCCGCTATGGCGCGGGTGCGCCGAAGGGCATTTCAAAGGCTCCAGCCAAACCCGCCACGCGCCCCGCGGCCGCGAAAGCCAAACCTGCTCCCAAGAAGGCTGCGAAGCCGGCCGCCAAGAAGAAGCCCGCCCCGAAAGCAAAGGCCAAACCAAAGGCGAAGAAAGCGGCGGCAAAGCCCAAGGCGAAAGCCAAGGCCAAACCGGCCAAGAAAGCCAAGAAGCGCTAGCCGGCCCGCGCCATGGCGATCCTCAAGATCGCGCGCATGGGCCATCCGGTCCTGCGCCAACCCGCCTCCCCGGTTGCCGACCCGACCGCACCCGAGATCGCGCGCCTCGTCGCCGACATGAAGGACACGCTGGTCGATATCGGCGGCAACGGCCTGGCCGCGCCGCAGGTCTATGTCGGCTTGCGGGTGGTGCTCTACCGTCTAGCGGCCGAACGCATCCCGCCCGGCGCCAAGCAGCCCGCCGTCGATTGGACCGCGCTCGTCAATCCCGTCATCACGCCGCTGGGCGACGGACGAATGGTCAACTACGAGCGCTGCCTGTCCCTCCCCGACATGGTGGGCAAGGTGGAGCGCCATACGAAGGTCCGCTGCGCCTACCAGACACTCGAGGGAAAGCCGGTCGAGATCATCGCGCGCGGCTTTCACGCCATGGTGCTGCAGCACGAATGCGATCACCTGGACGGCATCCTGTATCCCATGCGGATGCGCGATCTTTCGGAGTTCGGCTACGCCAGCGAATGGAAAGTGCCGGACTTCATCCGCCTGTGGTCGCCCGATTCGTTCGACGGGCCGCAGGACTGAAGCCGATCAATCGCGCCGGTCGGACAGCGCCTTGCGGATGAAAGCTTCCAGCGCGCGCAGCGGCACCGGCTTGTCGACCGCGGCGAAGACGCCGATCCCCGACGCGTTGGCCTCCGCCACCCGCTCCGGCTCGCCGGACACCAGGATGATCTTGGGCCGGTAAGGCAGCCTGCCCATCTCCCGCGCCGTCTCGATCCCGGTCATCCCGGGCATGTTGATATCCATGACGACCACGGCCGGCTGATCGATCGCCAATGCGGCCAACGCGCTCGCGCCGTCCGGCGCGCCGCGCACGTCGATGCCCCGCCGCCGCAGATATCCGGTGATCTGGTCGACCTGAAGCGGATCGTCGTCCACCACCAGCACTGCGGACTTCTTGGCCGGTCTTAGATCGACCACGTTATTTTTTGACATCCGCCTTTCCCCCGCCCCCTTGCCCAACGGCCACCGGCAGCCGGATGGAAAAGCACGCTCCGTCCCCAACATTGGCGGCGCTCAGACTTCCGCCCATGGCCTTGATGATGGCATCGCCGACCGACAGGCCCAAACCGGTCCCCTTTCCGGCCGTCTTGGTGGTGAAGAACGGCTCGAAGACATGCGGCAGGATCGATGCCGGGATACCACCGCCGTTGTCCGTGACCTCGATGAGCAGATGGTCCCCGTCGTCGCGCAGGCTCAGCCGGATCGCGCCGCGCAGCGCAACCTGCCCGTCCCGCGCGCGACGTTCGACAATGGCATCGCGCGCGTTGCCCAACAGATTCATTACTACCTGTTCGAGTTGAACCGGCTGGCCGCGGACGCTCCGGCTCGCTTCCGGAAGAGCGACCTCGACCTCGACGCCGGCGTTGCGCATCTCCTTCGCGAGGAAGCGCACGCAGTTCCGCAGGTTGCCTGTCGGTTCGAACGTCACCGCCGTGGCGGGATCGGCTTTGCGGCTGAAGACGCTCATATGATCGATGATCTCGGCCATGCGCGAGACCTGATCGGCGATCACCTGGGTCTGCTCCAGCAGGAAGTCGGGGTTCTTGGTCCCCTCTTCCGCCAGGATCAGACCGGCATCGGCGGCCATGCGGATAATGTTGAGAGGCTGGTTCAGCTCGTGGGTCAGGCTGGCTGCCATCTCGCCCACGGTGGCCAGCTTGGCGGCCTGCACCACCTGGGCCTCGGCACGTTTCACGTCGGTGATGTCGAGAACGATGCCGTCCCAGATGATGTCGCCGTTGGCCATGCGCCGCGGCCGCGCCGACGTGCGCGACCAGAACAGGCTCCCGTCCTTGCGCCGCTGGCGCCCCGTCCAGACATAGGGGCGCATGGTGCGCCGCGCTTCGTCGCGAACCTTTTTGACGCTTTCCAGATCCTCGATCACGCCTTCCGAGAACAGCGCGGTGTTGCGCATGCATTCCGCGGCCGTGTGACCGTAGATCCGCAGGGCGCTCGGGCTGACATAGGAGAAGAACATGCTCCCGTCGCTCTTCTCGGTGCGCTGGAAGATCACGCCGGGAACGTTGGCGGCCAGGCTCTCGAAGAACTGCGTCGTTTCCAGCAATGCCTGCTGGGCGTTGCGTTGTTCCGTGATGTCGAGGATGACGCTGTCCCAGACGGTGTCGCCGTTATCCAATTTCTGCGGGCGCCCGGCGATCTGGACCCAAAAGGTCTGGCCGCTGCGCCGCTTTTCCTGCCCGACCCACGCATAGGGTTTCAATTCGCGTGCGGCTTCGGCGACTACCAGGTCGTATTGGCTCTGATCGACGGCAGAGTGTTTCGCGAAGATCTGCGGGTTGCGCATGATCTCGGCGGGCTCGTAGCCGTAAACCGCGCGGACGGATTCGCTGACGAACGGATAGCTCACGCTGCCGTCGGCATGGTCGATGCGCCGGTAGATGACGCCGGAAAGAGACCCGGCAACGCTGTTCAAGCGAGCGTTGCTCTCTTCAGCCGTCGCGGCGGCCTCGTTATCCGATGGGGGGCGGCCTTGCATCATTCGTCGGCGCTCACCGGCCGTTCGCAATGAACGACCTTCCATGTCGCCGGAGTGAGACACCCGACGGAGGAACCGACGGCAACGTCCGCGCGCGGAATTGGCGCGGACAATTCATTGACCACCCCGGTCATGACCGCAGGAGTATAGGTGCCGCCCCACCGACGCGGAACGATGTTGAGGGCACCTAACGCTAACCCCATCACACAAAAAGGAGGGCGCCCGAAGGCGCCCTCAAAACCATGGTTCAAGCCAGGCTTACTGTGCTGAGTAAATCTTCTTCGGATTCTTGCCGGGGTCGAAGGTCGACGCATCGGCGTTCACGAACTCATAGACCGCGTATTTGAATTGCCCGCACTGGCCGTTCGGCGTGCATTTGACGCGGCCGCTGACGCCATCGAACGGCGTCGTGTTGAAAAGCGCATCTCGCAGCGCCTTCCGCCCGATGTAGGTGTTTCCATCCTTATCGTGCACGGCCACCTTCTCGATCGCGAGATGCAGCATCTTGGCCGCGTCATAGGCTTGGGCGTGGAAGCCCTGGATCGGCTCCTCGCCGAACATGGCTTTGTACTTCTTGATCAGGTCCGGATAGTCCTTGCCGAGCGCCTCCTTGGTCACGTCCGGCATGGTGATCTTGAAGCCGATGATGGCGTCGCCGGAGGCCGTCATGATGT
>CAYZFH010000119.1:0-9236 GCA_964477375.1 uncultured Rhizobiaceae bacterium
CCCCCGCCTGAGGCCTATTTGCCCGCGAAGGCTTCGATCTCGCAGATGACGGCGTCCGGATTGTCGTCCATCAGGAAATGTCCGGCCTTGGGCACGAGCTGCAGCGTCGCGCGCGGAAGCAGCTTTTGCAGCTTTTCGCCGCGGGCGAGCGGAATCCACGTGTCGTCGTCGCCCCATAGGATCCGGGTTTCCGGCACCACCTGATCGAGCTTGGCTTCGATCTGATCGAGATAGGGTTCCTCGAAGTCACCCAGGAAGCGGTAATAGGCGGCCTGCCCTTCCGGCGTGCTCCATGGCCCGAAATAGCCTTGGAAGATTTCCTCGCTCATGCCCGTGTGCATGGTGGTGGGGATGTGCGCGCGCATGATCTGCGCATACAGCTTCGCCGGCATCGTCTGGTAGGCCTTGAGATGCGCGCGCGCGTGCATGGAGTTGGCCGAGACCGATGGGTTCAGCACGGCCGCGCTCAGCAGGATGAGCCGCCCGTATTGCCGCCCTTCGAACAGGTGGGCGCCGAGCGCGGGCGCCGTGCCGATGTCGTGCGCGACCATCAATGGCGCGTCGAGCTTCCAATGTTTGAGCAGGCCGGCCAGCAGGCGCGTCTGCGATTCGCCGAACACCTTGCGCCCTTCGCGCATGGCCGACTGGCCGAATCCGAGCATGTCGTAGACATGGACCCGGTGCTTTTTCGCCAGGGCCGGCGCCACCTGACGCCACGAGAAGGAATTGCCGGGGAAGCCGTGGACCAGAACCAGAGGCGGGCCGTCGCCCATCACCTCGTAAGCGACGTCGTTGCCTTCAAAATCGAACCGCTTGCTCAAATTCCAAGATGCCATGGCCCTGTGCTCCGCTAGATTGCTCGCGAAGTGTATATAACCTTTTAAAACTATATAAAAGGTTATTCTTAAATCGGAAAATACATAGGTATTTGGAGGCGTTAACCATAGAGTGCCGGCTTATGAAGGATTTGGTGGCGTATACGCTGGGCGTCGTGCTGAGCGTGTTTTTCCGCAGCAACCTGGCGGTCCTGGCGCCGGAGTTGTCGGCCGATCTGCGCGCGACCGCATCCGATCTCGGCACCTTGTCCGGCGTCTGGTTCTTCTCCTTTGCATTGGCTCAGGTGCCGGTGGGCGTCGCGCTCGACCGTTGGGGGCCGAGGCTGACCGTCTCCGTGGGTTTGAGCATTGGTGTCGTAGGCGCGTGTCTCTTCGCTTCCGCGCCTTCGATCTCAACCGCCATCTTCGCGCAGATCCTTCTGGGCCTCGCCTGCGCGCCGCTGTTCATGGCGACCGTGGTCTACATTGCCCGCACCTGGGCGCGCGAACGCTTCCTGTCGGTGATGGCGATCGTGCTGGCGACCAGCAACATGGGCGCGATCCTGGCTGCGACGCCATTGGCGGCCATGTCCGAATGGCTGGGCTGGCGCGGCGCCATGTGGGGCATGGCGGGCGCGACGTTCCTTCTGGCGCTTTACGTCATCCTGGCGGTCACCAAGGACGTGCGCGCGCAGGCCCAGGAAAGCATGAGCCAAGCGGTGCGCGGCATCGCGGTCGTGATGGGCGTGCGCGAGCTATGGCCGCTGTTGCCCTTCGTGATGGTGTGTAGCGGCGTCATCATGGCCGTGCGCGCTTTGTGGGGCGGGCCGTATCTGGCCGACGTGTTCGGAATGGGCCCGGTCGATCGCGGCAACGTCTTGGTCGGCATGGTGCTGGCGGCTTCGGTGCTCAATTATGCGATCGGGCCGCTCGCGCGGTGGGCCGGCTCGCCGCGCCCCTTGGTCATGATCGTGTCGGCGGTGACCGCGGTGGCCCTGATCGGAATGACGATCTGGCCGTCCGCCTCGATGACGCTGTCCGTCGTGCTGATGATCGTGGTCGGCTTGTTCGGCGCGGCCTATGGCCTCGCCATCGCGCATGGCCGCATCTTCTTTCCGGCAGGGAAAGAGGGGCGGGGCGCCACGCTGCTCAACTTCTTCAACTTCATCGGCGCCGCGGTCATGCAGATGGCGACCGGCGAGGTGATCGAGCACAGCCTGAACGCGGGCCTGTCGCACGCCCAGGCCTATGCGATCATGTTCGCCTTTCTGGTCGTGCTGTTGCTTCTGTCCCTGATTCCCTACCGTAAAAGCAAGATAGCCTTGTCAGGCTGATGCCTTGACGCGGCATGGCCCGTCGCCGAGGGTGCCCGCCGTTCATCGCCGTGAGATTTCCCCATTCCTCTCGATACCCATCACATCCTCATCGCCCTGGCCGCGTTTCTGATCGGCGGCCTGGTGAAGGGCACGATCGGCCTCGGCCTGCCGACCGTCTCGCTGGCGATTCTGTCCGCTTCCATGGATCTGCGCACGGCGATCGGCCTGATGGCCGTGCCGGCGGCCATGACCAACATCTATCAATGTTTGCAGGGCGGCGCGTTCTGGGAACTGCTGCGGCGCCACTGGTCGCTGTTCGTGGCGGCGGCTATCGGCGTCGTCATCGGCACCATGATCCTGTTCAGCGTCGACCCGGATCTGCTCTGCGGCGTGCTGGGCGTCATCCTGTGCTTCTACGCCGTCCTCGGCATGGTGACCGTGCCCGTCACGATCCCGCGCCGGTGGGAGAAAATCCTGGGGCCGCTGACAGGGATATCGACCGGCATCGTCACCGGCGCCACGGGTTCATTGGCCCTGCCGCTGATGATCTATATCGACGGCCTGCGCTTTGATAAGGAGCGCTTCGTCCAGTTCACCGGCATGGTGGCGACGGCCATCACCGTTCCGCTCATGCTGGGCGTCACCGGCCGGCAGATGTTCACCGGCGGCATGCTGCCCACGGCCATCGCGGCGGTCGTCCCGTCGTTCTTGGGGTTGTGGGTCGGCCAGCGCCTGCGCCGCCGCGTGCCGCAGGCGTTGTTCCGGAAGCTGGTCCTGTTGGCTTTGCTCGCCATCGGCGTAAAGCTGATGGACAAGGGTTTCTTCTGAGGGCGCACATGGCTGAGCACGACGAAGGCGCATTGGTTCTGTTTTCGGGCGGGCAGGATTCCGCCACGTGCCTCGCGTGGGCCTTGGCGCGTTTCGGCAAAGTCGAGACGATTGCGTTCGATTACCGCCAGCGCCACGCGGTGGAGCTGGAGTGCCGACACACGGTGCGGCAAGCGCTGAGCGCGCTGAATGCGGATTGGGCAAAGCAATTGGGCGAGGATCATCCGGTCGATCTGTCGTCGCTATCCACCATCAGCGAGACGGCGCTGACGCGCGATGCGGAAATCCGCATGACGGAAGAAGGGCTGCCGTCCACCTTCGTGCCGGGGCGCAATCTTCTGTTCTTCACCTATGCCGCCGCCGTCGCCTACCGGCGCGGCCTGCGCCACATCGTGGGCGGCATGTGCGAGACGGATTATTCCGGATATCCCGATTGCCGAGACGACACGATCAAGGCCATGCAGGTCGCGCTCAACCTGGGCATGGCGCGGCGCTTCGTGCTGCACACGCCCTTGATGTGGATCGACAAGGCCGAGACGTGGCGGCTCGCGGAATCGCTCGGTGGCGCGGCGCTTGTGGAGGCGATCCGCGAGCACAGCCACAGTTGCTACATGGGCAATCGCGCCCACAGCCATGCTTGGGGCTATGGTTGCGGCAAATGTCCCGCGTGTGATTTGAGGGCGGAGGGCTGGCGCCGCTACCGGGCGCCAGCGTAGTCCGTCACTAAGCCGTGGCCAGTTCCGGCAGGCCGATGGGGCACGACACGCCGGTGCCGTCCACACCGCAATAGCCGCCCGGATTCTTGGCCAGATACTGCTGGTGGTAATCCTCGGCGTAATAGAATTTCGGCGCGTCGATGATCTCGGTCGTGATCGGGCCGTAGTGGGCTTTATCCAATTGGGCCTGATACATGGCGCGCGTGCTCTCGGCCGCCTCGCGCTGCTTGGCCGAGTAGACATAGATGCCGGAGCGGTACTGGGTGCCCATGTCGTTGCCCTGGCGCATGCCCTGGGTCGGGTCGTGGCCTTCCCAGAAAATCTTCAGCAACGCCTCATAGCTGGTGACCTTCGGGTCGAACACGACCAGCACCACCTCGTTATGGCCGGTGCGGCCCGAGCAGACTTCTTCGTAGGTCGGATTGGGCGTCAGGCCGCCGGCATAGCCGACGGAGGTCGTGAACACGCCCGGCGCTTGCCAGAACTTGCGCTCCACGCCCCAGAAGCAGCCCATGCCGAACATGGCCATCTCCAATCCGGCCGGGAAAGGTGGGGTCAGGGTCTGGCCGTTGACGAAGTGCGCCTTGGGCACGCGCATGGCGCTGGAGCGGCCCGGCAGGGCCTCCTCGCGCGTCGGCATCCGTATCTTCTTTTCGAACATCCACATGGCCTGCCTCCTGGGTCGAAGGTGGGAGCCCGTAAGGGCCCGGTCTTCTCAAGAGATGGGGCGAAGAAATACCCCGCGCAACCCGCCAGCGATCAACTAGCCGTGATCGTCAGGCTCAATCGGAACGGTACTTCTTCAGCACCTTGCGATTCAAGGTGACGCCCAACCCCGGCCCGCGCGGCGGCGCCACGCCGCTGTCCACCAGGGGGAACTTCTCATTCACGATATCTTCATCGTGATAGAAGGGCCCGACGATGTCGGAGGGCACCGTGCCGTCGAAGCACGGATGCGACACGCCGATATGGGCCATGAAGGCCGAAGTGATGCCCAGCTCGATCGTGCTGCCCAACAGGCAGGGAATCTGATTGGCCTGGGCGATGGCCAGGATATCGCGCGTGGCGACATAGCTGCCGTGGGTCGGCGGCGTGACCGCGAAGACGTCCACCAGCCTGTGCTTGGCCAACTCCCGCGCGTCGTCCACCGTGAACAGGCTTTCGTGCGCCACCAGCGGAATACGCGTGCGGCGGCGCAAGTCGGCCCAAGCCTCCATCGGGTGGCGGTTGAACGGTTGCTCGATGAAGCTGATGTTGGCCGCTTCCAGCGCAGGCAGGGCCTTCATCGTATCGGTGAAGGACCAGCCCTGGTTCGAATCGATGCCGACCGGTACCTTCGCGCCCACGGCCTTGCGCACCGTGCGCACGCGGGCAATGTCTTCCTCCAGGTCGTGACCGGTCTTGATCTTGATGTAGCGGAAGCCACGCTTGAGGGCACGCTTGGCCATGGCGGCGGACTTGGCCGGCGACCCGCTGACCACAAACTTGATCGCCACGCGCTCGCGCACCTTGCCGCCCCACAGATCGTGCAGCGGCATGTTCGCGGACTTCCCCGCCAGGTCCCACAGCGCCATCTCGATGGCGGCCTTCGCATAGGGGTTGGCCGCGATGGCGCGGTCCATGATCCGGTTCGCGTCCTGGATGCGCCGCACGTCATGCCCCTCCAGGGCGCGCGCCAAGTAGGTGCGGATGATATGCGCGCAGGCGTGGGGATCTTCGCCGGTCCAGGGCGATTCGATGCTGGCCTCGCCCAGACCCTCCATGCCGTTGTCCGTGCGGACCAGAACGATGGTGAACTTGGAGAAGGTGAAGGTCGCGTGCGCGGCGTCGATCTGCAGGCGCGGCACCTCTACCGGAATGGCCTCGATCTCTCGGATTTTCATGGCGTCCCCCCCAAACATCCGGCGTCGACCGCGCCGGTTGGATGGAATGTTGCCCCTACGGCCGCGGCTTCGGCAAGGCGTGCTTGTGGTCTAGACTTCGGGAGCGTTTGGACGGGACGGTGAAGCGATGGCGGACGGGATTTCGGAACTGCGGAAGCTTTTGGCGGAGAGCCGCCGCGTAGTGTTTTTCACCGGTGCGGGAATCAGCACGGAATCGGGCATTCCGGATTTTCGCAGCCCCGGCGGGCTGTGGAGCCAATACCGTCCCATCGAGTTCGGCGAATTCATGGCCTCGGCCGAAGCGCGCAAGGAGTATTGGCGGCGCAAGATCGAGACCGACAAGGTCTTGCTGGCGGCCCAACCCAATCGCGGCCATCGCGCCATCGCCAAGCTGATCGAAATCGGGAAGGCGTCCGCCGTCATCACCCAGAACATCGACGGGCTGCATCAGGCGTCGGGCATCCCGGCGGGCAAGGTGATCGAGCTGCACGGCAACACCACCTATGCCACTTGCCTCGACTGCGGCGAGCGCTACGAGTTGGAGCCGGTCAAGCAGGCTTTCGTGGCCGATGGCACGTTGCCGGAGTGCACGGAGTGCATGGGCATCATCAAGCCGGCCACCATTGCCTTCGGGCAGGCCATGCCACAGGGGCCCATGCACCAGGCCCAGATCGAAACCTTGGCCTGCGACCTGTTCATTTCCGTGGGTTCATCTTTAGTCGTTTACCCGGCTGCCGGCTTTCCGGCCTTGGCGCACGAGCAGGGTGCCGGCCTGGTCATCGTCAACCGCGAGCCGACCCCTTTGGATGGGATGGCGCGTTTGACCGTCCAGGGCGAGATCGGCTCCGTCCTGGGTGACGCGGTCGGCGTCAATTAACAGTATCGGATAGCAAGCGGTCGTTGCTGGCTGTGGGCTTCGCCGTCGTGTAACAATTCCGGCCCCCGCCCGGAGGCTGCCATGAACGATTCCCGTTTCACGCCCAACGCCAAGCTGGAACCCTATTGGTGGGAGGCCGCGCCGCGGCCGGTCCTGCCCGAACCCAAGCTGCCCGGGCGCACCGATGTGGTTGTGGTCGGCTGCGGCTATACGGGCGTTTCGGCGTCGCTCACCCTGGCGCAAGAGGGGCGGGAGGTTGTCACCTTCGACGCCGAGCATGCCGGTTGGGGCTGCAGCACGCGCAACGGCGGGCAGATCGGTACCAAGCTTCGCCTCGGTCTCGGCGACCTATCCGCCAAGTACGGCAAGGACCGCGCGGTCGCGATGGTCAAGGAAGTGACCAACGCGCGTAATTACATCGAAGATCTGATCAAGCGCGAGGCCATCGACTGCCAGTGGTCGGTGTGTGGACGTTTCGTCGGCGCACACCGCCCTGGCGATTACGACGGCCTGGCCGCCGACATGCCGGTCTACAAGCGCGAGTGCGGCATCGATGCCGACATGATCCCGCGTGCCGAGCAGCACGCCCAGATCGGCACCGACGCCTATTACGGCGGCCTTCTGGTCCACAACAACGCCAGTTTGCATCCCGGCCAGTTCCACGCCGGCATGCTGGACCGCGCCATCAAAGCGGGCGTGAAGATCGCCATCCACTGCCCTGTGTCGAAGGTCGAGAAGGACGGCAACGAGTTCGTCGTCACCCACGCCAAGGGCACGATCCGCGCCAAGAACGTCATCATGGCGACCAACGGCTATACCGACGGCGTCGCGCCGGATCTGCGGCGGCGGCTGATTCCCATCGGCAGCTACGTCATGGCGACGGAGGAATTGCCGGTCGACCTGATGAAGCGGCTGATGCCCAAGATGCGTGTCATCAGCGATACGCGCCGCGTCGTCTATTACTACCGCGCGTCTCCCGACGGGCGGCGCTTTGTGTTTGGCGGACGCGTCGCGGCCAGCGAGACCGATCCCGCCATTTCCGGTCCGCGCCTCCATGACGTGCTCTCGGGCATCTTCCCCGAGGTGAAGGACGCGAAGATCTCGCACTCCTGGATGGGCTTCGTCGCCTATACCTTCGACTCGCTGCCGCATATCGGCGTCCATGACGGCATTCACTACGCCATGGGCTATTGCGGCTCAGGCGCACACATGGCGCCCTATCTCGGACACAAGATCGCGCTGAAGGTTCTGGGCCGCGATGCGGATGCGCGCACGGCGTATGACGACCTGCAATTCCAGACGCGTCCGTTCTACTCCGGCGCGCCTTGGTTCCTGGGCGCCGCGGTCATGTACTACAACTTCCTGGACCGTCTGCCGTCGGGCAGTGGCCGTCGTCCCTGATCGCCTATGGCGGCGGGCGTCTTCACCGCGGATGCGAAGTACGAGCCCTATTGGTGGGAGGCCGCGCCGCGTCCGGTTTTCCCCGAGCAGAAGCTGCCCGCACGCACCGACGTGGTCGTGGTCGGCTGCGGCTACACGGGTGTTTCGGCCTCTCTGACCCTGGCGCGCGAGGGCCGTGAGGTCGTCGCGTTCGATGCGGAGGATGCCGGCTGGGGCTGCAGCACGCGCAACGGTGGCCAAGTCCATACCAAGCTGCGCCTGAGCCTGGATGCACTGACCAAAATCCACGGCCGGGACCGCGCGGTGGCGATGGTCAAAGAGGTGACCAAGGCGCGCAACCATGTCGAAAGCCTGGTCAAGAACGAGGCGCTCGACTGTGACTGGAATGTCTGCGGACTTTTCGTCGGCGCGCACCGCCCGGACGCCTATGACGGGCTGGCGGCCGAGATGCCGGTCTATCAGCGCGAGTGCGGCATCGATGCCGACATGGTGCCGCGCGCGGAGCAGCACAAAGAGATCGGCACGGACACGTATTACGGCGGCCTGCTGGTGCACAACAACGCCAGCCTTCACCCGGGCCTATTCCACGCGGGCATGCTGGATCGCGCGGTCAAGGCGGGCGTGAAGATCGTCACCCATTGCCCGGTCACCAAGGTGGAGAAGGACGGCGGCGAATTTGTCGTCACCCACGCGCGCGGCACGATCCGCGCCAAGAACGTCGTCATGGCAACCAACGGCTACACCAGGGACACGGGCGTATCGCCGGAGCTTCGCCGCCGCGTCATTCCGATCGGAAGCTATGTCATGGCGACCGAGCAGCTGCCGCCCGATCTGATGAAGCGGCTGATGCCCAAGATGCGCGTCGTTATCGAGACGCGGCAGGTCGTCTACTACTCCCGGGTCTCTCCGGACGGCACGCGCTTCGTGTTCGGTGGACGCGTGGTGGCCAATGAGACGGACCCCACGGTCTCGGGCCCGCTTCTGCACGACGCCCTGACTAATATCTTTCCGGAGGTGAAGGGCTACAAGATCACCCATTCCTGGATGGGGTTCGTGGCCTATACCTTCGATTCGCTGCCCCATATCGGCGTGCATGACGGCATTCACTACGCCATGGGCTATTGCGGCTCGGGCGTGCACCTGGCGGCCTATCTCGGCCATAAGGTCGCATTGAAGGTCCTGGGCCGGACAGCGGATGCCGCCACGGCCTACGACGACCTGACATTCCAGACGCGGCCGCTTTATTCAGGCTCGCCCTGGTTTTTGGGCGCTGCGGTCATGTACTACAAATTCCTGGACCGCCTGCCTTCCGGCGGCGGGCGGAGGGCATAGTCGGCCATGGCTGAATCGGTTTTCACCCCGGATGTGAAGTTCCAGCCCTATTGGTGGGATGCGGCGCC
>CAYZFH010000120.1:0-9228 GCA_964477375.1 uncultured Rhizobiaceae bacterium
CTAGTCCTTGTCCGGCATCAGCATGTTGAGGACCAGGCGGCCGCCATCGACATAGATGGTCTGCCCGGTGATGTAGCTGGCGTCCGAGGAGGCCAGGAACACCGCAACGCCCGCCATCTCTTCCGGCTCGGCCATGCGGCGCAGCGGCGTGCGCATGGCGATCCGCTTTCCGCGCGGCGTGCCGGGAAGAGCGTCGGCCATCATGGCTGTGCGCGTGCCGCCGGGTCCGATGGCGACGACGCGGATATTGTGATCGGCCAGTTCGACGGCCAGGGTGCGGGTCAGCGCGGTCACGGCGCCCTTGCTGAGCGGATAGCAGCCTTCGCCCACCTCGCCCAGCACCGCGACAGTCGAGCTGATATTGATGATCACGCCGCCTTTCTTGGCCGCGATCATCCGCTTTGCCGCTGCGCGGCAGGTCAGATGCGGACCTTTGACGTTGACGGCCATCACGTGGTCGAACGTCTTGTCCGAGACATCCATGATGCTGCCCGAATCGACGACGCCTGCGTTGGCGATGCACACGTCGAGCCCGCCGAAGGCGGTGACGGCGTCATCCATCAAGGCGTCGACGTCGGCCGCCTTGGTCACGTCGCAGCGCACATAACGCGCGTTGCCGCCCAGCGCCTTACACAACGCGGCGCCTTCCTTGTCCAACAGGTCGCCGATGACGACCTTGGCGCCTTCCTGCACGTAACGCCGCACATACGCTTCGCCGATTCCACGCGCGCCGCCGGTGATGACGGCGACCTTGTCTTTCAAACGCATTGCCGATGTCTCCTGATGGGAAGGGATAGAGATGAGGTCAGCGCCGCTTCGCCGCGCAGCGCGCGAGGTAGCGGCCGTAGTCGGTGCCCGCGAGCGAAGCGGCGCGGCGGCGCAGGGCAGGGGCGCCGAGCCAGCCCTGCCGCCAGGCGATGGCTTCCGGACACGCCACCTTGCCGGCGCGCTTGCGTTCGCGGTCGCGGATAGCCTGTGCCGCGTCAAGGAGGGAGTCGGGCGCGCCCATGTCGAACCATGCGACGTCCGCAGGCAGGCGATCGGCGGAGAGGACTCCGCGCTCCAGATAGACGCGAAGCAGATCCGTGATTTCCAGTTCGCCGCGCGCGGATGGCTTGAGCCGGCGCGCCTGTGCGACCACGTCGGGGCCGAAGAAGTAAATGCCGGGAACGGCATGGCCCGGCTTTTTGGACGCGGGTTTCTCGACCAGCCGCCGCGGCCGTCCATCGGCGCCGAAGGTAATCGTGCCGAACGGGCGGGCGTCCGCCACGCGGCGCACGAAAACATGCGCGCCGTCTTCCGTCAGGGCGGCGCGCTTGAGCGTCTTCGTCAGAGACGGCCCGAACATCACGTTGTCGCCGAGCACGAGACAGACCGGCTCGCGCCCGACAAAGGAGGCGCCGACGCGGAAAGCATCGGGCAGGCCGCGCGGCTTGGCCTGGACGCGATAGGACAGCCGGATACCGAACCCGACGCCCGTGCCGAGCAGCCGGCGATAGAGAGGCATCTGGTCCGGCGCCGCGATCACCAGAATGTCCCGGATGCCCGCTTCCATCAGGAGGGTCAGCGGATAGTAGATCATCGGCCGGTCGTAGACGGGCAGAAGCTGCTTGCTGACAGCAAGGGTGGCAGGGCGCAGGCGGGAGCCCGCGCCGCCGGCTAAAACGATGCCTTTCCGGACCATTTTCCGAGCGCCTCTTGCCGCGGCATGGGGCGCGAGCCTACCGGCAGAGGCCCCGTTGGGACAGGAAAAACCGAGGTTTTCCGGCCCTTGCGTCTCGATTGCGGCCCACCCTCGTCCTGCATAGTATGGCGCGCCTTCGAGACCCCCCTTGCGTTGACCACTGAGTGCGAATCGCTGCGAACATGCCCCGCTCTAAATCCTCCGCCAGCTACAAGCCCTCGGACAAAGAAGCGTTCATGAACCCCCGCCAGCGGGAGTATTTCCGCCAGAAGCTTTTGCAGTGGCGGCAATCACTCCTGGACGGGTCGCATGAAACACTCAGTCACCTGCAAACGGGTGGCATGCACGAAGCGGATTTGACCGACCGCGCGTCGTTGGAAACCGACACGTCGATCGAGCTGCGCACCCGCGACCGCGAACGGAAGCTGATCGCGAAGATCGACGAGGCGTTGCGCCGGATCGATGACGGCACCTATGGCTATTGCGTCGAGACCAACGAGCCGATCAGCCTGCGCCGGCTGGAAGCGCGCCCGATCGCGACCCTCAGCATCGAGGCGCAGGAGCGCCACGAGCGTATCGAGCGCACCCACCGCGACGACTGACGCCTATTCGTGCGCGGCTGATGGGTCGGGCTTTCCGGCTTTCTTCGGCGGTGTGATCAGGAAGACCAGCGGGATCAACGCTAGGGTCAGGAACATCAAAACTTGGAAGTCCCAAACGTAGGCGATCATCTCGGCCTGGCGATCGACTACGCGGCTGAGGGACGAGAGGCTCGAGGAATGGTCGAGGCTCCATTGCGGCGGCAAATACGGCGCGCGGAATAGGTTGTTGTAGGGCGAAACGTTCTCGGCCAACGCCGCGCGGTTGGCCTGTGCGTTCCGCACGAACAGGGTCACGAACACCGAAATGCCCAAGGACGCGCCCAGGCTACGCACCACGGCGTAGATGCCGGCACCTTCCGTGCGCAGCGCCCGCGGCAGGCTGGAAAATGCCGTCGTGCTCACCGGCACGAAGATCAGTCCGAGGCCGATGCCCAGCAGCAGGCCGCTGATGATGATCTCGTGCGGCTCGACATCCAGGGTGAAGCCCGTCATCTGCCACAGACCGTAGGCCGCGATCAGCAAGCCCGCCAGGATCATCGCGCGCGGGTCCGCGCGTCCGGCGATCCGGCTGACGATGAACATACCGATCAGCGTGCCGATGGCGCGCGGGATGAAGAGGAATCCGGAGGTAAGGACCGGATACTCCAGCAGGTTCTGCAGGAACGGCGGCAGAAGAGCGACCGTGGAGTACAGGCAGACGTGGGCGCTGAATCCCAGCATCAACCCGGCGATGAAGTTCCGGTCCCGGAACAGCTTCGTATCGAGGAACGGCCGGTGGTGAGTGAGGGAATGCACCACGTAGAAGTAAAAGCCGATGACGGAGAAGACGCAGGCGATGACGATTTCGGGGTCGTCGAACCAGTCGAGGCGCTCGCCGCGATCCAGAACCATCTGCAGGCACGCGATGGAGATCGCCAGGGCGCCAAAGCCGAACAGATCCAAGGCGCGGCTGTGGTCGCGCGCGGTGTCCTGCACGAACGCCAGGATGCCGAACAGCGCCAGGATGCCGATGGGCAGGTTGATGTAGAAAACCGTGCGCCATCCATAGAATTCGGTCAGATAGCCGCCGAGCGTGGGGCCGATGATAGGCCCCGCCATGACGCCGATGCCCCAGATGGCCATGGCCCGTCCGTGTTCGCGCGGCGGATAGGTGTCCAGCACCACGGCCTGAGAGAGCGGGATCAAGCCGGCGCCGAAGCCGCCTTGGAACAAGCGAAACAGCACCAGCTCCGGCAGGCTCTGCGCCGCGCCGCAGAGCATCGAGGTGAGGGTGAAGCCGCTGACCGCGATCAGGAACAGGCGGCGCCGTCCTAGGCGTCCGGCCAACCATCCGGTGGCGGGCGTGACGATGGCGACGGCGATCACATAGGCCGTCAGGACCCAGGCCACCTGGTCCTGCGTTGCGGACAAAGCGCCCTGGACACTGGGCAGCGCAACGGTCGCGATGGTGATGTCGACCGAATGCATAATGGTCGGCAGCATCACCGCGCAATTGACCAAAAGTCGGCGGCTTTCCGGGCTCGCCGCCGGCGCGGCTTCGGTCACGTGGGAATCGTCGTCTACTCGCTTTTGAACATCCAGCCGATAAACGAAGGCATCTTGCGTTCGTGGCCGGTGTCGATTTCGGCGACGACGCTGATACCCGCGCGAAGCGGCGGCGCGTCAGTCCGCGGCTCGATGGCCAGGCGAACGGGCACGCGCTGAACCACCTTCACCCAGTTGCCGGTCGCGTTCTGCGGCGGCAGAAGCGAGAACTCGGCGCCGGTCGCCGGGCTGATGCTCTCGACCTTGGCCTCCCAGGAATAGCCGGGATAGGCATCGACCGTGACCTTGGCCGGCTGGCCGACGCGCACATAGGTCAGCTCGGTCTCCTTCAGATTGGCCTCAACCCACATGGAGCTGGTCTTGACCACGCTGAAGACGGGCGTGCCGCGCTCGACATGTTCGCCGGGCTGCAGCGTCATGCGCGTGACGATACCCTCGATGGGCGCGTAGACGTCGACACGCCGCAGGTCGAGCGCCGCATCGTCGCGCTTGGACACGGCCGCGAGATAGCGCGGGTTCTGTTCGGTCGGGACGCCGGGGCTGCCGCCCAGATTGGCGGCCACCTCGGCCATCTGTTCGCGCGCGGCCTTGGCCTGTTGCTGCGACTGGTTCACAAGGTGCTGCGCGGCATCGAACTTGGAGCGTGATGCATAGCCCTGCTTGATGAGCTGCTGCTGCCGGTCGAACTCGGTCTGCGCGAACTTGATGTCGATGTCCGCCCGGGCCAGCTCCTGCTGCTTCTGGCGGTACTGGGCGCGCATGGCCTCGATCTCGGTGCGCGTGGCGCGTACGCGCGCCTCGGCCTCGTCGAGCGAAAGCTTGAACGGCTCGGGGTCCAGACGGAACAGAAGGTCGCCGGCCTTGACCGTCTGGTTGTCGACGACCTTCACCTCGATCACGCGGCCGGTGACGTCGGTGCTGATCGCCACCTTGTCGGACTTGATATAGGCGTTCTCGGTCGAGACGTAGCGTCCGCCCGTCGCATAGAAGTAGAGGCCGATCAAGGCCGCCAAGATCGGTGCGACCGCCAGCAGAACCACGCGGACGAAGCGCCGCGAGAACGAAAACCGCCTCGTGCCCGCCATTGGCGCGTGCTGGATCGGCGGAGTTTGTTGCGTCTGTGCCGTCATTTCCTCAGTCCCCCGCAGCCACTTTGCGTACGCTAAGCGAATCGCCGGACGAATCGATCGCGGACGTCATTTGAAGAAGATTGCGCTTGATGCCGAGCAGCGAATCGATCAGGTGCTCGCGCTCCGCGTTCGGCATGCCGTTCAGCGTGTCGCGCTGAAGCTGCGACGAAATGCGGAACATCGCGTCGATGATCGCCGCGGGCTTTTCGGTCAGGTAAAGATGCTTGGCGCGGCGGTCCGTCGGCGAGGGGCGGCGCTCGATCCACCCGTCGGCCTCGAGCCGGTCCAACAAACGCGCCAGGGTCGCGTTCTCGATTTCCAGGATGTCGGCCAGGAAGGTCTGGGTCGAGCCTTCGTTGCGCGACAGATGGGCGATGACGCGCCACTGCGAGCGCGTGAGCCCGAGATGCCGGACACGGCGGTTGTATTCGATCCGCAGCAGACGGGACACGTCATGCAGCAGAAAACCGAAACTCCGGTCCAGGTTGCGCGCGGCCATTTTCCAAATGATCAGCTAGCTAATAGTTAGCCCCCTTATTAATGCTGGGGCAACTACTTTCCCCGCAGCCATGCGGTTTTCGCATGGCTGCGAGGGCTGATCCTGTATAGGCCGTGCGGCGTCAGGCCGTGGCGACGACTTTGATCTCGTTTGCCCCGGGCCGTCCGTTGGGTCCGGCTTTGAGTTCGTAGGCGATGCGCTGGCCTGTCATCAGCGTATCCAGGCCGGCAGCCTGGACAGCGGTGACGTGGACGAACACGTCATCAAGCCCTTCGTCGGGGGTGATGAAACCATAGCGCTTGGCAGGGTTGTACCATTTGACCGTTCCGGTCGCCATTTACCGTCTCCCTTGTCTTTCGGGGGTTGCAGACCCCGATCCCTGTTCCCATGCCGTCGCGGGCTTCTATGAGCCTGTCGTCCGTCATGGTGCAAAAAGCGTATGCCCACGGGAGTTTTCTGACAATAGAGAGCGTGCGCCCCGGCGCCCGAAAGCATTGGGATAAGTTTCTCTTGTCTGGCCCCGGAAGCTGCCGTACCCCTTTCGCCGCCCATGTCCGGGCGGCCTCCCCCAGAAAGGACCTTCCATGACCGCGTCGATGCTCCGCTTGGCGGCGATCGCATTTATCCTGGCCGCGCCCTTCGCCGCGTCGGCCCAGTCGCCGGCGGCCAAGTCCGACGATCCGGTCGTGGCCAAGGTGAACGGCGAAGCGATCCGGCGTTCGGAAGTGCTGGAGACGCAGAAGATGCTGCCGCCGCAATACCGCAGCCTGCCGATCGAGCAGATCTATCCGTTGCTGCTGGACGAGATGATCGACAGCCGCCTGGCCACGACCGAAGCGCGCCGGATGAAGCTGCAGAACGATCCGCAGGTGAAGCGCCGCATCGTCAACGCCGAGGACCAGATCCTGCGCGAGGCCTATTTCGACCGCGAGGTTTCCAAGACCCTGACCGATCAGGAGTTGCGCAAGCGCTATGACGAAATCGTCGCGGCGATGCCCAAACAGGACGAGATTCGCGCACGCCACATCATCGTGAAGACGAAGGAAGAAGCCGAGGCCATCATCAAGCAGCTTCAAGCGGGCGGCGACTTCACGGCGATCGCGAAAGAGAAGTCGGGCGACGGCTCCAAGGACGAAGGCGGCGACCTAGGCTACTTCACGGAGGATGCGGTGGTGCCGGCGTTCTGGGCCGCGGCCAAGGGGCTGAAGCCTGGCGAGATCACCAAGACGCCGGTCGAAACCGAGTTCGGCTGGCATGTCATCCAGGTCGAAGACATCCGGCCGGTGCAGCCGCCGCCGTTCGACAGCGTGCGCGACCAGCTTTACACCCAGCTTTCCCGCCAGATCGTCGCCGATCAGCTGGAGAAGCTGCGCAGCAAGGCCAAGGTCGAGCGCTACAACCTCGACGGAACGCCGCGGAAGGAATAGCGCGGCGTTTTGACTTTCCCCGGAAACCCCGGAACGATGAAGACCTCGCAGGGAGGGTACCCATGAAGTTCATACTGCTCGTCAAGGTGTCGGAGTACGGCGCGAAGAAGTTCAAGGAGCGCGGTCCGCGCGCCTTGGCCAAGGTCAAGTCGCTCGGCTTCGACATCAAGAAGATCAAGATGGTCTACACGCAGGGTCAATACGACCTGGTCGAACTGGTCGACGCGCCCAGCGCCGAGGTCATGCTGGCGCACACGACGTGGTACGCCAAGCAGGGCTACGGGAAGATGATCGCGATGCCAGCGCACGATCCGGACGTCATGAAGCGCGCCGACGCTTTGGCCGGCAAGCGATAACCGAGGGGCAGGGAGATCATCATGCGATTCGCACTTTTGGGTACCCTCACGTCCTACGGCGCGCAGAAGTACAAGGAGCGCGGTCCCGCGGCGAAGAAGATGGCCGCCAAGCTCGGCGTCAAGGTCGAGTGGATCTATTACACGCAAGGCCCCTACGACTTCGTCGAGGTCGTGGAAGCGCCCAGCGCCGAGGCCGTGCTGGCGCTGAGCACGTGGTTCGCCAAGGCGGGTTACGGCAAGCTCGAGGCCATGCCCGGCCACGACGTGCCCGCGATGAAGCGGGCCGACGTCAAAGCCGGCCGCTAGGGGGAAGCAGCCATGCGTTACATGTTGCTGGCGAAGATCTCGGCTTACGGTGCGAAGAAGTACCTGGAGCGGCTGCGGCGGTCGAAGGAGACCACCAAGCGGCTCGGCATCAAGGTCGAGGCCATCTACTACACCCAGGGCGAGTACGAGCTGATCGAAGCGATCGAGGCGCCCAATGCCGAGGCCGTGCTGGCCCTGAGCACGTGGTTCAACAAGGCCGGCTACGGCACGATTTCCGCCATGCCGTGTTACGACGTCGCGGCCATGAAAAGGGCCGATAAGAAAGCGGGACGTTAATCGTTAGTGCCGGGCGCGGCTCCACGCGCCCGGCATTCCCGCCATGCGGTCAAAGCTCCTTGATCGCATCCATTACGGCCTCGACATGGCCGTTGACCTTCACGCCGCGCCAGATGCCACGGATGACGCCCTTTCCATCGATGAGGAAAGTTGAGCGCTCCATCCCCATGTATTCGCGTCCGTAGTTCATCTTCTTCACCCAGACGCCATAGGCTTTCGCGGTCTCGATCTCGGCATCGGAGCCGAGCGCGAAGGGCAGCTTGTACTTAGCCTTGAACTTGTCGTGGCTGGCGGCGCTGTCCTTCGACACGCCCAGCACGGCGGCGCCCTGCTTTTTGAGCGAGGCATAGGAGTCGCGGAAGCCGCAAGCTTCCTTGGTGCAGCCGGGCGTGTCGTCCTTGGGATAGAAATAGAGGACGAGCGTCTTGCCCTTGAAGTCCGCCAGTTTGACTTTGCCGCCGCCGTCGCTCTCCATCGTGAAGGCTGGCGCCTTGTCGCCCACTTTCAGTGCCATGGCTATTTATCTCCCTTGTTGCCGCCGTCGGCTGCGCGCGCGGCGGGTTCTGCGATGATTTCCTGGAAACAGACCTGGGCCCGCTCCGCCGCTTGCCGCATATGCGCCTTCAACTCCTCGAAGTTTCGCGCACCGGCCGAAGTCGCCAAAAGCATCTTCAATCCCGGAGGCGCCTTACGCTCGTCCAGCCGTCCTTCGAGGGTCAAGCGCAACAGGCTGTGCAACTGGCGCCACAGGGTCAGCGCCTCGGACAAGGTCTCGGCGGACGCGCCGCGCAGGACGCCCGCCGCCTTGAGGTTGTCGAGGGCGCGGCCGGTGTTGGCCGCCAGCACGTCCGGATGCGCGGACGCATGGCGAAGAAGCAGGTATTGGACGATGAACTCGATGTCCACCAGGCCGCCGGGCTGATACTTGATGTCCCATTCGCCCTGGTCGCGCCGCTCTCGCGCGATCCGCCCCCGCATGTCGGCGACGTCGGCGGTTAGCTTTGCCACATCGCGCGGCCGGCTGAGTACCTCGCGGATCGCGCGTTCGACCCGGACCGGCAGGTCTCCCGGTCCGCAAACCACGCGCGCGCGCGTCAACGCCATGTGCTCCCACGTCCAGGCCGCCTCGCGATGGTACTTCTCGAAGCTGGCCAGGCTGGACGCAATCGGCCCCGATTGGCCCGACGGGCGCAGCCGCATGTCGACTTCGTACAGCGACCCTTCCTCGGTGAGCGCCGTGACCGCGTTGAGGAAGGCCAGGCTCAGGCGCGTGTAATAGTGACTCGGCGCCAGCGGGCGTGGGCCGTCCGATAGGGCGTCGCCGGGGTCGTCGTAGATGAACAGAAGATCGAGATCGGATTTCATGGTCATCTCGCGCCCGC
>CAYZFH010000121.1:0-6918 GCA_964477375.1 uncultured Rhizobiaceae bacterium
TCCAGCATGCCCAGACTGTAGAGCGCGCGCGCGTCGCCGGCCTTGGCCAACGGCTCCCACTCGCGCCGCGCCGCGGTGAAGTCGCCGCGTTCGAACGCGGCCTGGCCGTCGTCGTAACCGGCCATGACCGGCGTGGCGGCGATCAGCGAGGCGGCCAACAGAAGGGCGAGGCGGAGCTTCATGCGGCGGCGCCTCCGCGCGCCGCGCGGCGGCGTTCCATCATCTGGAAAACCCAGGGCGCGATCACGACGACGAAGACGATGCGCATGATGTGGTGGGTCGAGACGAAAGCCGCGTCGGCGCCGAGCGCCAGCGCGACCAGGCTCATCTCGGCCAAGCCGCCGGGCGCGAAGGCCAGGATGAGCGCGGGCGTGGGGATGTCCACCGCGTCGTGCAGCAGCAGGCTGAAGACGACGGTGCCGGCCAGCATGATCGCGGTCGCGCAGGCCGCGAGGCCCAGCGTGTGCAGAACCTTGCGGACGTTGAGCCCGGCGAAGCGGCAACCGATGCCGGCGCCGACCACCACCTGGGCGATGGCGACCAGCTCCTGTGGCGGGCGGAACTCGCTGATGCCGGTCAGGTGCGCGGCCGCGCTCGAGAAGATCGGGCCGGTCAGATACGGCGCGGGCAGGCGGATGACCCGCGCCGCCAGCGCGCCCGCCAAGCCGATGGCGGCCAGGAGCGCCATTTCGGACAGGGGCGTGGCCAGGATCGAGACGTCAGCGACGGCGCGTTTGGCGGCGTCATAGCCATCGAGCGCGCGGAACCAGAAGGGGATGGTCAGCACGATCAGAAGAACGCGCAGCGTGTGGACGAGGGAGATGATGCGGTCATCGCCGCCCATGGCCTGGCCCACCACGGTCATCTCGGTCAGGCCGCCGGGCGCGGCCGCGAAGTAGGCGGTCACGCGGTCGCAGCGGCCGATCTTGAGGAACAGCGCGAAGCAGAGACCGCCGACCGTAGCCGAGTAGACGAACAGCGAGCCGAGCGTGATGCCCCAATCGGCGACGCGGCCGAGGATGTTCGGCGTGAAGGCGCTGCCCAGCATCACGCCCAGCACCGCGACCATGAACGAGCGCAGCCCGATGGGCATGGCCACCTTGACGCCGGCCAGTGCCGCCAACGTGGTAGCCACCATGGCGCCGATCATCCACGCCAGCGGCATGTCCAATTTCTGAAAGATCGCACCGCCGACGGCGCCGATGGCGAGGGCGAGAAGGACCCGTTGGACGTAGATTCCGAAAGTGGGCTCGCCGGTGGCCGCCGTCATCGATTACTGCACGAACCGGCCGAGACGCACCGCGGTCAGGCCCTTGCTCAGGCGCTGGGACGGCATCACCAGCACGCACCGGTCGTAGGGCGTGCGCACCTCCTGGTCGCCGTCATGGGCGATGGTGGTGCCGGCCTTCTCGATCACCTCGAGTCCCTGGTACTCGCCGGTGAAGACGAAGGGCTCGCGCGCGATGGTGACGGCGTGGGTCACCTCGATGAAGGTCTGGGGCGGCGGCGCGGCTTTGAGGTGCGGTTCGATCGTGTCGCGCTCGACGACGTCGAGGCAGGACAGGAAGCGCAGCGAAGTTTCGACCGCGACGTCCGCGGTGCCTGCGAGCCAATGCTGCCCACATTCGACCAAGGCCGCCGTCTTGGGGCTGCTTTCATCCGCGAAGGCGCCATAGTCGCGCACGCGCACGCCGGCGGCATGGCCTTCGTCGCTGACGACATAGGCGGGCACGCCGATGGCGCGGCCAAGCTCGCGGCCTTTCTTCGTCATTCCGGCCAGCGTTAGCGGCGCGGAAAGACGCTGCATGGAATGGATGTCGAGCAGATAGTCGACCTGATCGACGATGGGACGCAATTCGCGCGCGCGGCGCAGTTCGATCGTGTCGCGGGTGCCGCCCAGCTTGTCGGGCGACCAGACGCGGTTCATGTCCTCCTCGACGAAGCGCGAGGCGGTGGGATTGTTGGCGTCGAACGAGTGGTAGGCCGCGACGTTCGAGAACGACAGCGTCAGCGTGCCGCGCTTGGGCCTTATGTCGTGCTTGAATAGGAAATCGAGTGCGATGGCGCCGCACAGTTCATTGCCATGGATCAATGCGTTGACCATGACGTGCGGTCCGGGCACCCCGGCCTTGTAGCTGGTGACGTACTCGATGCCGGTGTTGCCCTTGCGGTAGGGGGTGATGTCCGGCGGGGTCAGTTCGACGCGATGGCTCATGAGACGGTGCTAAGCTCCAGGACGGCGGCAGACATGGTCCATGATGCGCGCCATGAAGTCCTCGCACAGCGCGATCTGGTCGAGCGAGACGAATTCGTCGGGCTTGTGCGCCTGATCGACTTCGCCCGGCCCGCAAATGATCGTCGGAATGCCGCCCTTCTGGAACAGGCCGGCCTCGGTGCCGAAGGCGACCTTGGCGGTCGAGTTGGCGCCGGTCAGGCGCTTGACCAGTGCGGTGACCTCGTCGTCCTCGGACATATCCAGGCCGGGGAACTCGCTGCGTAACTGGAAGGCGATGCCCGTGTCGGCGGCTACGGCCTGCATTTGCGGCGCCAGTTCCTTCTCGGCGAATGTCTTCACTTCCTCGTACATCGCCAAAGGATCGTCGCCCGGCAGGTGACGGAATTCGAATTCGAAGACGCAATCCTTGGGCACGATGTTGAGCTGGGTGCCGCCGTGGATGACGCCTGTGTGCACGGTCGTGTAGGGCACGTCGAACTCGTCGTCGTAGGGGCCGCCGTCGCGGTGGCGCTTTCCCATTTCTTTCAGCTTCAGGATCATCTCGGCCGCGTATTCGATCGCGTTCACGCCGCGCGGGGTCAGGGAGGAATGCGCCTCGAAGCCGCGCACGCGGCAGAAGTAGCTGCGCTTGCCCTTGTGCGCGCGCACGACCTTCATGCCCGTGGGCTCGCCCACGATGCACATGGTCGGACGGTGGGAGCGGGCGGTGAGCTGGCTGATCATCCGGCGCACGCCGATGCAGCCGACCTCCTCGTCGTAGGAGAAGGCCAGGTGGATCGGGATGTCGAGGCCGCGCTCCAGGAACTCCGGCGCATAGGTCAGGGCCACCGCCAGCCAGCTTTTCATGTCGCAGGTGCCGCGGCCGTAAAGCTTGCCGTTGCGCTCGTCGACCTTGAACGGATCGGTCGACCATTCCTGGCCGTCGATCGGCACCACGTCGGTGTGGCCGGACAGGCAGATGCCGCCGCGGTCCTTGGGGCCGAGCGTGGCGTAAAGGTTGGCCTTGCGCTTCTCGTCGTCGTAGATCAGCTCGGATTCGACGCCCAGCTTGGCCAGATATGTCTTGATGTAGTCGATCAAGGCCAGGTTCGAATCGCGGCTGGTCGTGTCGTAGGAGATCAGCGTACGAATCATGTCGAGGCTTTTCAGGTCACGGCGGGCCATTCGCTAATCCCCTAGGAGATGAATTGTTCTTTCAGGATCCGTTCTTCGAGATTGTGCTCGGCGTCGAACAGGATCGTATGGGCGCTGGAGCGATCTTCGCGCACCTCGACGCGCGTCACGTCGCGGATTTCGGTGAAGTCGGCCGTGGCGCTGACCGGGCGGTGCACGGCGTCGTTGATCTCGAACACCACCTTCGCCGCGTGCGACAGGATGGCGCCGCGCCAGCGCCGCGGGCGAAAGGCGCTGATCGGGGTCAGCGCGAGCGCGTTCGAGCCGACCGGCAGGATGGGGCCATAGGCGGACAGGTTGTAGGCCGTGCTGCCCGCGGGCGTGGACACAAGGACGCCGTCGCAGATCAACTCTTCCATGCGCTGAACGCCGTCGACCGTGATGCGAATCTTGGCCGCGAAACGCTTTTCGCGCAAAAGCGAGACTTCATTGATGGCAAGGGCGGTGTGCGTCTTGCCGTCGATGGTTTGTGCTTCCATGCGCAGCGGATAGAGGGTGGTCGCGGTCGATTTCTCCAGCCGCTGCTCCAGCCCTTCTTCGCGATATTCGTTCATCAGGAATCCGACCGTGCCGCGGTGCATGCCGTAGATCGGCACGTGGCGCGCGCTGAAGCGGTGGAGCGTCTCGAGCATGAAGCCGTCGCCGCCGAGCGCCACCACGATCTCCGCCTGATCGGGCTCGACCGAGGCATAGCGCGCGCGCAAGGTCACGAGCGCGCCTTGGGCAGGCTCGGTGTCGGCCGCGACAAAAGCTATCCGTTTGCTCGGCATGGACCGGCTTTTCGTACGCTCCGCGGGGATTCGCGTGTGACGGCGCGAGTATAGCGGACGGGGAGGGGGACGCCAGCCGCCCAAAAGGCTAAAAACCCTGCGTTGCCAAACCCATAACCATCGGCCATCGTGCGGGCTCAGCCGCCGCGAAGGAGGAAGGCCGTGGCCAATCGGGTCGCTTTATTCGGGCTTATGCTCGTCGTTTTATGCGCCCTCGGGCCAGCGCAGGCGGAAGAGCGCCATGCGGGCTACTACTACCCGCCGCCGAAGTCGCAAGAAATCTATGTCGCGCGCGCGAAGACCTTGCCCGACTCGGACCGGAAGCGCCGGCTGGGCTTCGTCACGGCGCTGACGGCGCAGATGATGGCGAATCCGTACCCGCCACCCTTCGCGATCTTTGCCAAAGGCGATGACGCCGAGAAACTCATCATCGTCGGCCTGTACGAGAACTCGTACAACACCATCTACCGGATGCGCGGCCTGCTGGCCATGCTGACGGCGACATCGCGCATGACGCCGTTCTTCAACGAGATGGGCGTCGAGGACTATTTCACGTTCTTCGATTTGGCCAAGCTTCTGGGCTTTACCCAGATCACGGTCAGCGACGGCCGCGACTTCGCGCACCGGGTCGATATCAAGTAGAGCAAGTCAGCGCTTCGCGCCGGCCTTTTCGAGAACCTGGACGAGATCCGGATAATTCTGCCGGATGGCATAGTCCAACGCCGTCTTGCCGCGGTCGTCGCGCGCGTTTATGTCGGCCTTACTCGCGATCAGCGCCTTCACGACGTCGGTGTGGCCATTCAGCGCCGCGCTGGTGATGGCCGTGCGGCCTTCCTTGTCTTTCAGATTGAGTTCGACGCCGGCCTTGGCCAGCTTCTCGACCACGTTGGGATAGCCGTTGTCCGCCGCCCACATGATGGCCGTGCGGCCTTCATTGTCGACAATGTCGGGATCCGCGCCCATTTCCATCAGGTTGTCGACGATGGTGTTGTCGCCCCGCCATGCGGCGTTGATCATCGCCGTGCGGCCCTCGCGGTCACGTCCATTGGCGTCCTCGCCACGCGCGACCAATGCGCGGACGGCGGCCACGTCGCCACGGGCGACGGCATCCTGAAGCGGGCCTTTTTCCTGTGCGGATTTGCCTTCCGCGGTTGCGGGCGGCGTCACGGGCTCTGTCACCGACTTCAGGTCGCTGACCGAACGGCGCGCGGCGATCAATTCTTGCGCGGTCAAGCTAGGTTCAACCAGCGCGGCTGCGCGTGCGGCGTCGCCATTGCCCTGGTTCGCGGCCATGGTCAGCCACGTCAGCGCCTCCGCTTTGTCCTGCTTTATGCCGTATCCCTTCAGCGCCATGTAACCGAGGGTCAGCTGGGACGCCGCATGGCCTTGGCGTGCGGCGCGCTCCAGGAGATCGGCCGCCGCCGTGGGGTTGCGTGGGACGCCCAGGCCGATCAGCTCGCGCCGCGCGACGCCGTATTGGGCGTGGGGATAGCCGCGATCGGCGGCTTTCTGCATGCGTGCGATGACCTGCTCGCGGCGCGGGGTCGGCGGCAAGACCGGCGTCGTATCCGGATGAGCCATCGCGGCCGCCAGCGTGCTGTCCAGACCGGGCATGGTCTGGAGCATCAGCTTCATGGCGATGGCCGAAGAGCTTTCTGCCGGCGCGGGCTGCATCGCCTGCGCGGCGCGAATGGGCGTAATGGTCGCGCTGGGTTTGGGCGTGTTCGCCGCCGCGCCGGATTCGTTGCTGCTGCCCGTGCCCGTCGCGGGCAGCAATGCGTCGCCCGCGGACGTCTTCACCGCCAGCTTCAAATTTGACGGCCCGCCATCCTCGCGCAAATTCTGCAGCCGTTCCTGAAGTTTCGCGGTTGTGTCGGAGGGTTGAGACGCGGCTTGCTGTTCCTTGGGCGTCACCTGTTGCGGCGAAGGATTCGCCGTGTTTTGAGGCCGCGCTACGATGGCGGGCGACGGTGATTCTTTAGATTCCTTGGGCGGCTCCTTCTTCGATCCGCCGGTATCCTGCTTCGGCTGGTCGGATTTCTGCTCGTCGAGAATGGAAAGGGACGGCGCGAGAGCGGGCGGTTGCGCTTGCGACTTTTCGGCTGCCGCTGCCGGCGCGGCGGCGGTTTGTTGGGCGGCTTCCGCCGTACTGGGAAGTTGCTTCTGGGCGGTGGTCTTCCGGTCGTCCTCACCCTTGCCCTCGGGTTGTCCTTTCGCATCCGCGCCGCCGGCATTGGCTTTGGTGTCCGGCGTGGCCTGCGCAGTTGCGGCAGCTTGCGTGGGACTCTGCTGAGCCTGCGCGGCGGTCGCTTTTTCGGTGCGCTCATCCTTTCCGCTGGCCGGCGCTTGGGACGAATTCGGCGCCGCCGTGGAGGCGGTCTTCGCGGCGGTCTTGGCGATGCTGGCCGTCGCGGCATCGCCTTCGCCGGCCTGGCCTTGCCCTTGCGCCACGCGGCGCGCATTCGGGGTGGAATCCGCTTCGGCGGGAGTCGGGTTGCGCCCGACATCGCGCCCGCGCTCCTCGGCACTTCCCAGACCAAATCGGGCTTGCTGCTGTTCGACGGCGCCTTTCGCTCGGGCCACCTCTTCGGGAGCGGTGGGGTCGTAAAAGACGACATCCACGCGCTTAATCGGCGCATCGCGCAGCTTGAGCCAATCCAGATCGATATGCGGCAGACCGGTCGCAACCGTCGTGCCGACTGCGAAATGCAATCCAATCGAGCAAAGCAACGCGATACG
>CAYZFH010000121.1:7018-9222 GCA_964477375.1 uncultured Rhizobiaceae bacterium
CAACCGTCGTGCCGACTGCGAAATGCAATCCAATCGAGCAAAGCAACGCGATACGGAGCTTGGTCAAATAGGGGCGGGGGCGCGGCGAAAGATCGTCCGTTTCAACGGGGGTCAACGACCAGGGCGCGGGCGCGCCGTCGGCGGACGCCCATTCCTCCGTCTGCGGCGCGGTCCGCAGCGGTCCCATGAGTGGAGGAAGGGTATCTGCCGTCGTCAAAGTCATCGCGCGGTCGAATCTGCCGTCATGAACGCGGCCGGGATTGACGGCCACAAGGGCTAATTCATGCAAGAATCGAGCCTTAATGGCGTTGATTTTAAAGCGGTTTTCGGTGTTCGCGGCTTAGCCGCCGGTCACGCTCATGTGGCGCGGGACCGATACGGCCTGGCGGCGTCGGTCGATGATGAAGTCGTGGCCTTTCGGCTTGCGCGTGATGGCCTCGCGGATGGCCGCGCGCAGCGCCGCATCGTCCGGGTTCTGGCGTAGAGGCGCGCGCAAATCCGCCGCGTCCTCCTGGCCCAGGCACATATAGAGAGTGCCGGTGCAGGTCAGGCGCACGCGATTGCAGGACTCGCAGAAATTGTGAGTCATCGGCGTGATGAAGCCCAACTGCCGCCCCGTCTCGCGCACGGTCACATAGCGCGCGGGCCCGCCGGTGTGATGGTCGGATTCGTCCAGCGTCCAGCGCTGCGCCAACTGCGCGCGGACCATGGAAAGCGGATAGTACTGATCCGTCCGTTGCTCGCCGACATCGCCCATCGGCATCACTTCGATGATCGTCATGTCGAAGCCGCGCTCGCCGCACCAAGCCACCATGCGGTCCAGCTCGTCGACGTTGATGTCCTTGAGCGCGACGACGTTGATCTTGATGGCCAGGCCGGCGGCCTCGGCCGCGGCGATGCCGTCCATCACCTTGTCGAGCTTGCCCCAGCGGGTGATGGCGGTGAATTTTTCCGGATCGAGCGTGTCGAGCGACACGTTGATGCGGCGCACGCCGGCGTCGCGCAATTCCTGCGCGTAACGTGCAAGCTGGCTGCCGTTGGTCGTCAGCGTCAGCTCGTCCAAGCGTCCCGGCGAAAGATGCCGGCCCAATCCACGGACCAGGGACATGATGTTGCGCCGCGCCAGCGGCTCGCCGCCGGTCAGCCGCAGCTTGCGCACGCCCAGGTCGACAAAGGCGCCGCACAGGCGCTCCATCTCCTCGAGCGTCAGAATCTCCGCCTTCGGCAGGAACGTCATGTCCTCGGACATGCAGTAGACGCAGCGGAAATCGCACCGGTCGGTAACCGAGACGCGCAGATAGGTGATGGCGCGCGCGAACGGGTCGACGAGAGATGCGTTCTCCGTCGAGGATCGCCCTGGCGGCATGAGAGTCAAATCGTCAGGCATCGCCTTCCTGCAACCCCTTCATATGAAAACATATGTCCCAAAGGGGTCGATTCAATGCGGAGGATGCGAGGGTGTCCCCGTCCTGTCCAGCCCTCTATGGCCTGGCCCGGCGGCGGACGCCATAGTGCGGACGATGACGCAGGGGCCTCAAACCATTGCGGGGGTGCTTCTGGCCGGCGGCCGATCGAGCCGTATGGGCGGAGGCGACAAATGCCTGCGGCCTCTTGGCGGACGCCCGGTTCTGGCGCGGGTCATCGCGCGCGCCCGGCCGCAGGTGGGGCGCTTGATCCTCAATGCCAATGGCGATCCGGCGCGGTTTGCGGCTTTCGGTTTGCCCGTCGTGGCCGATCCGGTTGAGGGGTTCGCGGGCCCGCTCGCGGGCATCCTGGCCGGGCTGCTCTGGATGCGCGCGCACCATCCGGATGTGGCGTGGGTCGCGTCGTTCCCGACCGACGTACCGTTCTTTCCGGCCGACCTGGTCGAACGGCTGGCGGCGGCGCGCGCGGCGCGGCGCGGCGATGTGGCCTATGCCGAATCCGGCGGCCGCGCCCATCCCGTCTTCGGCCTCTGGCCGGTCGCCTTGGCCGATTCCCTGCGTCGCGATCTGGAAAGCGGCGCGCGCAAGGTCGAGGCCTGGGCCGCGCGGCACGTGATCGCCACCGCGGCCTATCCGGTCGAGCCGTTCGACCCGTTCCTCAATATCAACCGGCCCGAGGATGAAGCCGCGGTCGAACGGCTGATCGCCGAAGGGCGCGCGCCGCGCTAGTCCTTGTCCGGCATCAGCATGTTGAGGACCAGGCGGCCGCCATCGACATAG
>CAYZFH010000122.1:0-9217 GCA_964477375.1 uncultured Rhizobiaceae bacterium
GCTCTGCCTGCCCGTCGTGCAGGGGCGCGGCAAGCCGCTGTTGTTTCGCGCTTGGCGCAAGGGCGATGCCATGGTGCCGGGCTCGCTCGGCATTCCCGCGCCCGCGCCCGATGCCGCCGTGCTGACGCCATCGCTTCTTCTGGTGCCGCTCCTGGCGTTCGACCGGGAAGGGTTTCGTTTGGGGCACGGGGCGGGTTATTACGACATGACGCTCGCGGGCTTGCGTGCGACGGGGCAGGTGCTGGCGGTCGGGATCGCCTATGCCGGTCAGGAGGTCGCGCGGGTGCCGCGCGAGGCCCACGATCAGCCGCTCGATTGGCTGGTCACCGAGGGCGAAGCGATCCAATTCGGAGCCACGGCATGAAAATCCTGTTTCTCGGCGACATCGTGGGGCGGAGCGGGCGCGACGCCGTCGTCGATCAGGTGCCGGAGCTGCGTAAGAAGCTGGGGCTGGATTTCGTCGTCGCCAATGGCGAGAACGCCGCGGGCGGTTTTGGCATCACCGGCAAGATTTGCCAAAGCGTCTATGGCGCGGGCGTGGACGTCATCACGACCGGCAACCACGTCTGGGACCAGCGCGAGATCATTCCTTATATCGACGGCGATCCGCGTCTCCTGCGGCCGCAGAACTTCCCCAAGGGCACGCCCGGCAAGGGCATGGGCGTCTACAAGACGCTGGATGGGCGCACCGTCGTGGTGATGCACGTCATGCTGCGCCTGTTCATGGACCCGCTGGATGATCCGTTCGCCTGCGTGGACACGATGCTGGCCAACCATCAGCTCGGCCGTACGGCCAACGCCATCCTGCTCGACCTGCACGGCGAGGCGTCCAGCGAGAAGCAGGCGATGGCCTATCACTGCGATGGGCGGGTCTCGCTTGTGGTCGGCACCCACACCCATGTGCCCACCGCCGACGCGCGCATTTTGCCCAAGGGCACGGGCTATCTGACCGACCTGGGCATGTGCGGCGATTATCACTCGGTCATCGGTATGCAGCACGAGGGCTCGGTCTACCGCTTCACCCGTAAGCTGCCGACCGAACGCCTGGCTCCTGCCGACGGCGAGGCCACGCTTTGCGGGGTCGTGGTCGAGACGGACGACGCCACCGGCCGCGCGAAACGGGTGTCCCCTCTGCGCGTGGGGGGCATTTTGGAGCCCGCCATGCCCGCCTAGGGCTGTTTGGCCCCTTAATTGGCGGGTTGGGAGCCGTATTCCTGCCATATTGGCCCGGCAGTTTCTCGCCGACGCGCCCTGCGCGCCGCTAGGCGCGAAAACACCACATATGGTATAGAAATCCCTTCAGGCTACAGGTTTTAGCCAATTTTTAGCTGACGTTGGACGATGGCAGGTCATTCTCAATTCAAGAACATCATGCACCGCAAAGGCGCCCAAGACGCCAAGCGGTCCCGCCTGTTTTCCAAGCTCGCCCGCGAAATCATCGTTGCGGCTCGCGCAGGATTGCCCGATCCCGCCCAGAACGCGCGGTTGCGCTTGGCCATGCTCAATGCCCGTGCGGCGAACATGCCCAGGGACAGCATCGAGCGCGCGGTCAAGCGCGCGGCCGGCAACGAGGAAAGCGCCTATCAGGAAGTGCGCTACGAAGGTTATGCGCCGGGCGGTGTCGCGCTGATCGTCGAGGCGCTGACGGACAACCGCAATCGCACCGCCGGCGATGTGCGCTCCGCCTTCACCAAGCATGGCGGCAACCTGGGCGAGACGGGCAGCGTCAGCCACATGTTCCAGCGCGTCGGAAACCTGTTCTTCCCGCCCGAGGCGGGCGCGGCGGACGCCGTGTTCGAGGCGGCGGTCGAGGCCGGTGCCGACGACGTGCAGTCGTCCGCCGATGGGCATGAAGTGGTTTGCTCGATCGATTCCTTCAACGATGTGCGCGACGCGCTGGAGAAGAAGCTGGGCTCGCCCAAATCCGCCGGTTTCGTCTGGCGCGCGAGTATCGACGTGCCCGTCGCGGGTGAAACCGCCGAGGAAGTCCTGAGCCTGATCGAGACGCTCGACGAACTCGACGACGTGCAACATGTCTTCGCCAATCTCGACGTGCCGGAAGAGATTCTCCAGAAGGAGAGGGCGTGAGCCTGATGTCGGTGCGGCGTTGAAGCTGCTGGGACTCGATCCCGGCCTAAGGCGGACCGGATGGGGCATCATCCGTGTCGACGGCCTGCGCCTGTCGCATGTCGCCAACGGCGTGATCGCGCCCGCCGACGACCGTCCGATGGGCGAACGCCTCGCGGCGCTGCATGACGCGCTGTCCGCCGTGATCGCCGAATATGCGCCGGACGAAGCCGCGGTCGAAACCGTGTTCGTGAACAAAAATCCCGAATCGACATTGAAGCTCGGCATGGCGCGCGGCGTGGTGATGCTGGCGCCCGCGCGGCTGGGCCTGAGCGTGGCCGAATATGCACCGAATCAGATCAAAAAATCCGTTGTCGGCGCGGGCCATGCGGAGAAGACGCAGATCCAGTTGATGGTTCGGACGCTGCTGCCGGGCTGTAAGATCGAAAGCGCGGATGCCGCGGATGCTTTGGCGGTGGCCATCTGTCACGCCCATCACCGTTCCTCACCCGCCTATCGTCAGGCCGTGCAGTTGGCTGCGGGGGCGCGGCCATGATTTCGAAGCTCACCGGCGTGATCGACTCGGTTGATGAGGATGCGGCGGTCGTCGATGTGAACGGCGTCGGTTATCAGGTGTTCTGTTCGCGCCGCACGCTTGGCAAGCTGCCTGCGCGCGGCGGCAACGCCAGCGTGCTGGTGGAAACCACGGTGCGCGAAGACCGTATCGTGCTCTATGGCTTCTCCGACCGGCTCGAGCGCGACTGGTACCGGCTGTTGACGACGGTGCAGGGCGTGGGCGCCAAGGTCGCACTGTCGATCCTTTCCGCCCTGACGCCCGATGAGATCGCACAGGCCATCGCCGCGCAGGACAAGGCCATGGTTTCCCGCGCCGATGGCGTCGGGCCGAAACTCGCCATGCGACTGGTGAATGAACTGAAGGATCGCATCGCCGATCTCGCGGCGCCTGTCTCCGTCGCGGCTCCGGCCGGTGCCGCGGCGCGCGGTGGCGAAACCGGCGGCACGGGTGATGCCGTGTCCGCTCTCGTCAATCTCGGCTATGGCCGCACCGAAGCGTTCGGCGCGGTCGCGCGCGCCTCGGTCAAGCTTGGCGCCGACGCCAAGGTCGAGGCGCTGGTGCGCGCCGGGCTGAAGGAGCTGGCGTCGTGACCGCGGAGCGTGTGGTCAGCCCGGACTTTCAGCGCCGCACCGATAAGGACGATGCGGGCGATCCCACGTTGAGGCCGCAGACGCTGAAGGATTTCGTCGGCCAGAAGCAGGCGCGCGAGAACCTTGCCGTCTTCATCGCCGCGGCGCGCACCCGCAAGCAGGCGCTCGATCACGTGCTGTTCCACGGCCCGCCGGGCCTGGGCAAGACGACGCTCGCCCAGATCGTGGCGCGTGAGTTGGGCGTGAACTTCCGGGCGACTTCAGGCCCCGTCATCGCGCGCGCGGGCGACCTGGCCGCGCTGCTGACGGCGCTCGAGCCGCGCGATGTCCTGTTCATCGACGAGATTCACCGCCTCAATCCTGCCATCGAGGAAGTGCTTTATCCCGCGATGGAGGATTTCCAGCTCGATCTGATGATCGGCGAGGGGCCGGGCGCGCGCTCGATTCGCATCGACCTGCCGCCCTTCACGCTGGTGGGCGCCACGACGCGTACGGGCCTGGTCACCACGCCCTTGCGCGAACGGTTCGGCATCCCGCTGCGCCTCGAGTTCTACGACACGGCCGAACTGCAGAGCATCGTCCTGCGTGGCGCCGGGCTTTTGGGCGTCGTCATGACTGATGACGGCGCCGACGAGGTCGCGCGCCGTGCGCGCGGCACGCCGCGCATCGCCGGCCGCCTGCTGCGCCGCGTGCGCGACTTCGCCGCCGTGGACGGCGCCGCGCGCATCGACCGTAAAGTGGCCGATGCCGCGCTGATGCGCATGGATGTGGATGCGCGCGGACTCGACACGATGGACCGGCGCTATCTCGGCTGTATCGCCCAGCATTACGGCGGCGGACCGGTCGGCGTGGAAACGCTTTCGGCCGCGCTGTCGGATCAGCGCGATGTGATCGAAGAGGTGATCGAGCCGTTCCTGATTCAGCAAGGCCTGATCCAGCGCACGCCGCGCGGCCGCATGCTGTCGGACCAGGGCTATCGCTATTTGGGCCTCACGGTGCCGAAGCGCGAAAGCGCGCAGCTCGATCTTCTCGCGGGACGCGAGGAGGCCGCAGATGCCTAAGGCGTCCAATACCGTGCCCGTGCTGGAACATGTCTTCCCGATTCGCGTCTATTACGAGGACACGGATGCGGCGGGGATCGTCTATTACGCCAACTATCTGAAGTTCGCCGAACGCGCGCGGACCGAGATGCTGCGCCAGCGCGGGTTCGATCACCGCGAGCTGGACGCCAAGGACGGTGTCGCCTTCGCGGTGCGGAGCTGCAATGCCGACTATCTGCTGCCGGCGCGGCTCGACGACGCGCTCGAGGTGCGCACGCGCGTGACTCATATCGGCGGCGCTTCGCTGGAGGCGGATCAGGACATCGCGCGCGACGACGCGATCCTGACGCGCCTGAAAGTTCGTCTGGCCTGCATCAACCGGGCAGGGCGCCCGGCCCGTATTCCCGCCGCGATCCTCGCGGCTTTCCGTTCCAACCCTTAACGCCACACGCGAGCAAGAAAACCATGCAACAAACCGCCATTGATGCCACAGCGTTGGCCGGATCGGTCGGCGCCTACGACATGTCCTTCTGGCATCTGTTCCTCCGCGCCGACGTCATCGTGAAGCTGGTGATGATCGGCCTTATGGCCGCGTCGTTCTGGTGCTGGACGATCATCTTCGAAAAGCTGACGCGCATCCGCCGCATCAACCAGCGCACCACGCAGTTCGAGGAATCCTTCTGGTCCGGCGGATCGCTCGACCAGCTTTACGATCACATCGGACAAAGGCCGCAGGACCCCATGACGGCGGTGTTCGCCGCCGCGATGGCGGAATGGCGCCGGGCCCAGGCCAAAAACCGGGCGCGCGACGATGCGGCTAAGCAATTGCTTAAGGAGCGCATCGAGCGGGTCATGATGATCACCGTGACGCGCGAGATGGAGCGGCTCGAGCGTTACATGACTTTCCTGGCCTCGGTCGGCTCGACCGCGCCCTTCATCGGTCTGTTCGGCACGGTCTGGGGCATCATGAACAGCTTCCAGGCCATCGCCGTTTCGAAGAACACGAGCCTCGCGGTCGTGGCGCCCGGCATCGCCGAAGCGTTGTTCGCGACGGCGCTCGGCCTGGTCGCCGCCATTCCGGCGGTCGTGGCCTACAACAAGATTTCGGGCGATTTGGTCCGTTATACGGCGCGCCTGGAAGCCTTCGCCGGCGAGTTCAGCGCGGTGTTGTCGCGCCAGCTCGAGGAGCGGAGCTAAATCATGGGAGCCAAACTTGGCGGAGGCGGCAAGGGCGGGGGCATGCGCGCCCGTTACGCGCCATCGCACGAGATCAACGTCACGCCTCTCGTGGACGTCATGCTCGTGCTGCTGGTCATCTTTATGATCACGGCGCCGTTGCTGACGGTCGGCGTGCCCGTCGACCTGCCTAAAACGGACGCCAAGCCGATCACCGAGCCTGGTGAGCCGCTGGTCGTTTCGATCAAGCAGGACGGCAAGGTGTTTTTGCAGGAAACCGAAATCGCGCTGGATTCGTTGGCGCCCAAGCTGGACGCGATCACCGCGAACAAGCATGACACCCGCGTCTTCGTGCGCGGCGACAAGGGAGTCGATTACGGACGCGTGATGGAGGTGATGGGCACGTTGTCGTCCGCTGGTTTCAGCAAGGTCGCGCTCATCGCCGAGATGCCGCAGGGGACGGCGTCGCAGAGGCCGAAGAAGTCCCCGTAGCATGCGTAGAGCCGCCTATTACTCGGCGGGGTTTCACCTCGGCATCGTTTTCTTTGCCGCGGTGATCTGGCCGCTTTTGGATTTCGACCGGAAAATGCCCGAGCCGATCATGCCGGTCGAGATCGTGGCGTCCCTGCCGCAGTCGAAGGCGGATCCCAAGCCCGAGCCGAAGGAGCCAGCGCCGGAGCCGCCCAAGGAGGCCAAGCCCGAGCCGCCGACGCCGACACCACCCACGCCGCCGCCACCGACGCCGCCCGCGCCCAAGGTCGAGCAGCAACAGGACGCCGTGCCGCTGCCCAAGCCGCAGCCGCCCAAGCCTGAGCCGCCGAAGGAGACCGCGCAGCCCCAGCCGCCGGAACCGCAGGTGCGTCCGGTCGTTAAGGAAAAGCCGGAACCTCCGGCCCCGAACAAGAATCTCATGGCGTCGGTTCTGAAGACGGTCGAAAAGCTGGACCAGGATCAGAAGAAGACGAATGACAAGCCGGCGCCCAAAACGGAGACGCAGACGCCGCCGACGCCCAACGCCACGGTTTCCAGTCTGGACCGGTCGCGCCGCGAGGCGCAGCTCGGCGATCTGGTGCGCCAGCAGATCAGGCAGTGCTGGAACGTCCCCGCGGGCGCGAAGGACATCCAGAACATGGTGGTCGAGATTCGGATGCAGCTTGGCCCCGACGGCGCGGTCCAGCGCGTGGAGCCGCGCGACCCCGGCCGGATGGGCAGCGATCCGTTCTACCGGACGCTTGCCGAAAGCGCGATGCGCGCCGTGCTCAATCCGCGTTGCAATCCGTTGAAGCTGCCGCCCGACAGCTATGACATCTGGCGCGACATGACGTTGTCGTTCAACCCGAAGGACCTTGTGTGATCATGACCCGATCGATCCTCCGCACCCTGTTTCTCGTCATGGTCGGCGTGATGTGGGCCGCATTGCCCGCGCGCGCGGATCTGCGCGTCGACATCACCGAGGGCTTCCGGGCTCCGATGCCGATCGCCATCACGGACTTCGCGGGCGACAACCCGCAGGAAGTCCAGATGGGCAAGGATGTCGCGGGCGTCATCGCCGCGGACCTGGAGCGTTCGGGCCTGTTCAAGCCCATCGACCAGCGCGCCTTCATCCAGAACGCGGCTTCGCTGCGCGTAATGCCGAACTTTCCGGACTGGCGCGTCATCAACGCCAACGCGTTGGTCACCGGCACGGCCCAGATGCAGGGCGACGGACAGCTTCGCGTCGAATTCCGTTTGTGGGACGTGTTCGCCGGCCAGCAGCTTGTCGGCCTCGCATATTCCACGGCGCCGATGCATTGGCGCCGCCTGGCACACAAGATCGCGGACGCGATCTATAAGCGCATGACGGGCGAGGACGGCTATTTCGACACGCGCGTCGTCTACATTTCGGAGCAGGGGCCGTCCACGCGCCGGACCAAACGCCTGGCCATCATGGACCAGGACGGCGCCAACCATCGCTTCCTGACCGACGGCCGCTATCTGACCCTGACGCCGCGCTTCTCGCCGACGCTGCAGGAGATCACCTACTTCCAGATCGTCGGTAATCGCGCGCGAGTATATCTACTCAGTATCGACACGGGTAAGCAGGAGGTCTTGGGCGACTTCTCCGGAATGACCTTCGCGCCGCGTTTCTCGCCCGATGGCCAGAAGGTCATCATGAGCATGGCGCAAGACGGCAATTCCGATATCTACACGATGGATTTGCGCACCCAAAAGGTGACGCGCCTGACCAATGATCTGGCCATCGACACTTCGCCGTCCTATTCGCCGGACGGCAACCAGATCGTCTTCAATTCCGACCGCGCCGGCAGCCAGCAGCTCTACATTATGAATGCCGACGGCTCCGGCGTGCGCCGCCTGAGCAATGGGGCCGGCCGCTATGCGACGCCCGTGTGGTCGCCGCGCGGCGACTACATCGCCTTCACCAAAATGCACCAGGGCCAGTTCTATATCGGCATCGTCCGGCCCGACGGCTCCGATGAGCGCATGCTCACCAGCGCCTTCCTCGCCGAGGGGCCGACCTGGGCCCCGAACGGGCGCGTCCTCATGTATTACAAGCAGACTCCGCAAACAAAACAGGGCGGCGGCGTCGCCAAGCTGTATTCGATCGACATCACGGGCCACAACGAGAGGGAGGTAGTTACCCCCATGGATGGCAGCGATCCGGCATGGTCGCCCTTGATTCCGTAAGGGGCGATTCGTATAGTCGCGGCGAAACCGCTTCTTTCAGAAGTAGCGGAACTTTATCTGCGTCTCGGCGTTTTCTTTCGCCGCGTCTTCGCCCGCTTCGCGTCAGTAAGCGGACCCGTTCCTTGAGAGGAAGATAGAAAGATGCGTTTCAAAACAGTCCTCACCGCGTTGGCCGCCGTGGTCCTGTTGACCGCTTGCGAGAGCTCGCCCGAGACGAAGGCCACCGTCGCCAGCACCGGCCAGTCCACCGCTGCGCCGCCCGCTCCCGCGCCGGCTCCGCCGCCGCCGATGCCGGCCGGCCCGCGCCCGGGCTCGCAGGAAGACCTGGCCAAGCAGTATGGCGACCGCGTCTTCTTCGACTTCGACAAGTCCGACATCAGCTCGACCTCCGCGCCCGTCCTCGACGGCTGGGCTGCGTGGCTCGCGAAGTATCCGAACGTGACGCTCACGCTCGAAGGCAATTGCGACGAGCGCGGCACGCGTGAGTACAACCTGGCGCTGGGCGAGCGTCGCGCGAACGCCGTGAAGAACTATCTTCTCGCGCGTGGCGTGAATCCGAACCGCCTGACGACGATCAGCTTCGGCAAGGACAAGCCGTGGGTGCAGGGTTCGACCGACGACGCGTATGCCAAGAATCGTAACACCTACGCTCGCGTGAACTAATCCGGCCGACACACTTCGTCGGACGTTTCTTCGGGGCGCCTGCCCGCCTCTCGGCTGATGCCGGGGCGTTGGGCAGGCGCCTTAGTTTTGTCTAAAATGAACGTCACGTTCGTCCGGATCTTTCGCCTCTCGGCATTGATCCGGCGGCACCAGGCAAGAGGACAAAGAATGCGGCAGACTCATGCGTTCGTGGGCGCGGTGGTGGTCGTGGCTTCTGTCCTGTTCTCGGGCGCGGCCTTCGCGCAAAGCGACTCGGCGCGCATCGACCGGCTCGAGCGCGACATGCAGATCATGCAGCAGCAGATGGGGCGCGGCGGTCCCGCGCCGGCCGCGCCTTCGGCGGCTCCCGTCGGGGGCGGCGGATCGAACGCGTTGGTCCAGATGGAGATGCGCGTCTCCGCCATCGAAAGCCAGATGCG
>CAYZFH010000123.1:0-9129 GCA_964477375.1 uncultured Rhizobiaceae bacterium
CCTGCGCCGCGGCCAACGTCAACATCACCTACAAGATTCTGTTCAACGACGCCGTCGCCATGACGGGCGGCCAGCCGGTGGATGGCCCGCTGACCGTGCCTATGATCTCCCACCAGGTTCATGCGGAAGGAGTCAGGCGGATCGCCGTCGTCAGCGACGAGCCCGACAAATATCCGCTCGGCACCAGCTTCGCGCCGGGAACGACCGTGCATCACCGCAGCGAACTGGATGCCGTCCAGCGCGACCTGCGCGAATGGCCGGGCGTTTCGGTCCTGATCTACGATCAGGTCTGTGCGGCCGAGAAGCGTCGCCGCCGCAAGCGCGGCCTGATGGATGATCCCGCGCGCCGCATCTTCATCAACGAAAGCGTCTGCGAAGGCTGCGGCGATTGTAGCGTGAAGTCGAACTGCCTCTCGGTGGTTCCCATCGAGACGGAATTCGGCCGCAAGCGCGCAATCGACCAGTCGAATTGCAATAAGGATTATTCCTGCGTCGAAGGCTTCTGCCCGAGCTTCGTGTCGGTCATGGGCGGGCGTCCGCGCCGCGCCGGTGCGCGCGTGAAGGCGCCGGCCGGGCTCGACACGCTGCCCGCGCCGCGCAATCCGGACATCGCGGCGGGGGATAGCTACGGCATCATGGTCACCGGCGTGGGCGGAACGGGCGTCGTCACCATCGGCGCCCTGCTAGGCATGGCCGCGCATCTGGAAGGGAAGGGCTGCGCCGTCGTCGACCAGCTTGGCATGGCCCAGAAGGGCGGCGCCGTGGTCAGCCATATCCGCATCGCCAACCGGCCTGAGGATATTTACGCCGCACGTCTGGATCGCGGATCGGCCGATTTGCTTCTCGGCTGCGACATGCTGGTGGCGGGCGGTGATCAGGCGCTCGATACGGTCGACCCGTCCCGGACTCGCGCCGTCATCAACACCCAGGAATCGATCACGGGTCATTTCACCCGCAATCCGGACCTGCAGTTTCCGACCCAGGACGTGCTGCAGCGCATCGTCTCGACCGTCGCATCCGGCAGGCTGGACCTGATCGAAGCCACGCGCGTGGCTTCCGGCCTGATGGGCGATTCCATCGCGACCAATCTGTTCGTTCTGGGCTACGCCTATCAGAAGGGTCTTCTGCCGCTATCGGCGGAATCGATCCTGAAGGCGATCGAGCTCAATGCTGTCGCGGTCGAATCGAGCAAGGAGACGTTTGCCTGGGGCCGCCGCGCCGCGGTCGATATGGCGGCGGTATCCGCTTTGGCCCGCCCGCCCGCCGTGGTTCGTCCGCGCGCCATCGCCAAGACGTTGGACGAGGCGGTGAGCAAGCGGGTCGAGATGCTGACGGCCTATCAGAACAGCGCCTATGCCGAGCGATATCGGGGGCTGGTCGAGCGGGTCCGCAAGGCCGAGGGCGAGAAAGCAAAAGGCCGCACGGGATTGGCCGACGCGGTCGCCCGCTATGCTTACAAGCTGATGGCCTACAAGGATGAGTACGAGGTCGCGCGCCTTTACACGGACGGGCAGTTCGAGACTCTGCTGCGCGAACAGTTCGAGGGCGATTACAAACTTGTTTTCCACTTGGCGCCGCCCTTGCTGGCGCCGCGCGACCCTAAAACGGGCGAGCTGCAGAAGCGAAAGTTCGGCCCCTGGATGTTCAAGGCGTTTCGCCTGATGGCGTCTCTTAAGGGACTGCGCGGAACGCCCTTCGACATCTTCGGCTATACCGAAGAGCGTAAGACCGAGCGGCGGCTGATCGCCGACTATGAGCGGGTTGTGGACGAACTGGTCGGCAAACTCAGCCAGGACAACCACGCCATCGCGGTCGAGATCGCGCGCATCCCGGAGCAGATCCGCGGCTTCGGCCACGTCAAGGAAAAGAACCTCAAGACCGCCAAGGCTCGCGAAGCCGACCTGCTGGCCTCGTTCCGCGCGCCGCCGTCGGAGACGCGCGCAGCCGAATGACCTAGCGGTGTTTGGCGAGTGCGGTCAGCGCGCCGAGGCCGAGATAGACGCCGGCCGTGCCGTATTTCTGCGCCAGCATCATGCGGCGGTTGCCAATGATCCAGTGACGCGCCGAGCCGGCGAGCAGCGCGTACATCCCGTCGCTGAGGACGCCGAGCGTCACGAACACCAGGCCCAGCACCAAGATCTGGCCCGCGACGGAGCCGCGCCCCGGATCGACGAACTGGGGCAGGAACGCCAAGAAGAACAGCGCGGTCTTCGGGTTCAGCACGTTGACCACGACGCCTTGCCAGAAGATGCGCGACAGGCGTTCGCGCGGCATGGCGCCGGGCGCAGCAAAGTTCTGCCGCTCCATCAATTTGCGTACCCCGAGATACACGAGATAGCCCGCGCCTAAATACTTCACGACGGTGAAGACTTCGGCCGAGGACATCAGGATGGCCGACAAGCCCAGCGCCGCCGCGGCCACATGGACCAGGGAGCCGACTTGTACGCCAAGCGCCGAGGCGATGCCCGCCGCCCGTCCTTGGTCCACGCTGCGCGCCACGATGTAAAGCACCGCCGGCCCGGGCACGACGAGAAGCACCCAGGTGGCGAAGGCAAAGACGGCGAGCGTGGACCAATCGGGCAGCATGACGGGCTCCAGGTTCAGGGCTTGGGTGGGCGGACGTGCTTCAGCGACTCTTCAAACGCGCCGCGCTCTTCCTCGTGCATGGTGGTATCGGCGAGGGCGAAGAACACCTTGCAGCGGCCGATCGACTCATAGCGGAACTCGGTGCCGGCCCGGATGTAGAACATGTCGCCGGGCAGGCCGATATGGACGGTGTCGCCCATACGCAGGCGGAACTCGCCCTCCAGCACATAGAAGACTTCATTGTAGAGCAGTTTCCACGGGATCGAGATGTCCTCGAACACAGCCACGCCCGCGCCCAGGTCGTCCGCAATCTCGGCGCCTGCCAGCCGTGCGACCTCCAGTGTGCCCGGCGGCCCCGCGATCTTCTTGAACTCGCGTCCGCGGGCCTTGAACAGCATGATGGGTGACGACGACATGGAGAACTCCGTGTTGGCGGGAACGGTGGCGCGGCTTTGATCCGGCGTCAGGCGAGGATATAAACCGCCATCCAGCCGGTCAAACCGGCGCACGGGCCGGAGCCCATGAAACGCAGCGCGAAACCAGGCAAAGCGACCGACGCGTCCTCCACCCCGGCGTCGAAGGGACGCGGACGGCGTATTCCGCGATTGGAGTTGTTGCGCGCCGCGGCCACGCTGTTCGCGCGTAAGGGCTATCGGGCCAGTACGCTGGATGATCTGGCCGACGCGTTAGGCGTCGCCAAACCCACCATCTACCAATACGTCAAAGGCAAGGAAGCGCTGCTGCTCGAGGTGTTCGAGACACTGCTCGACATCGCCGAGGCGCGGCTCAACCCCATCGCCCGCTCGCGCCAGACGCCGGACGAGAAGCTGCGCCGCATGGTTCACGCCTATGTCGAGATCATGGCCGGGCAGCCCGACATGGCCACCATGTGGATGCGCGAGGAGGCCAGCTTCTCGGAGAAGAACCTGCTCCACATCCTGCGCCGCAACCGCAAGCTGGAGCGTATTTTCGAGGCCGTGGTTGAGGAGGGGCAGGCGGCGGGCCTCTTCCGGCCCATCATGCCGCGCCTGATCGTGTTGGGCCTGTTCGGCATGTGCAGCTTTGTCGCCTATTGGGTGCGTCTGGCCAAGATCGACGTGGACGAGATCGCTGGCGCCTTCTTACTGATGCTGGAATCGGGCTGGCTGGACGACGGCAAGCCTGCCACGGGCGCGTGGCCGCGCGCCGGCACGGTCGGCGAGGCGTTGGCCATGCCGCGCGCCCAGGTGGCGCGGCTGGAAGCGCTGGCTGGTGAACTGGCCTCGGGCCTGGGCAAGGCTCAGACGCGCCTCGAGACGGGGCTGGCCGCGCGGCCGCGCCGCAAGGCCAAGCGGCGTTAGTAGCTGCGCGGAAGTCCCAGGTCGTGCTGGGCGATGAAGTTCAGGATCATCTCCTCGGATACCGGCGCGAATTTGAATAGGCGCGCGTCGCGGTAGAGGCGCTCCAGATGCGATTCGCGGGCGAATCCCATGCCCCCCATCGTCTGCATGGCGCGCTCGATCAGCATCGAGGCCGCTTGGGCCGCGATCAGCTTGGCCGTGTTGGCCTCGGAGCCGAAGGGCTTGCCCTGGTCGTGTAGGGTGGCCGCCTTGTAGTTCATCAGCCGCGCGCACTCGAGCTCGGCATGGGCTTGGGCCAGGGGGAATTGGATCCCCTGATAGGCGCCGATGGGCGTGCCGCGGAACACCTTGCGTTCCTTGGCGTATTCCACTGCCAGGCGTGTGGCCAGGCGGCCCGATGCGACGCAGCCCGCAGTGGTGACGATGCGCTCGGTGTTCAGCACGTCCAGCAACTCGTTCCAGCCGCCATGCAGCGTGCCGATCAGCTCAGAATTGTCGATCCGCACGTTGTCGAAATAGACGTTGGAGGAGGCCAGCGTGTTGGTACCGAGCGTCTCGATCGCGGCGTGGGTCAGGCCTTCGCGCTTCACGTCGATCATGAACATCGTCAGGCCGTCGGTCTTGCGCTGGACCTCCTCGATCTTCTTCGTGCGCACGACGACCAGCATCTTGTCGGCCTCGGGCACGCCGGTAATCCAGATCTTGCGGCCGTTGAGGCGCCAGCCGTTGCCGTCGGCTGACGCGAAGCTGCGCACTTCCAGCGTGTTAGTGCCGGCGTCGGGCTCGGTCAGGCCCATACAGAAATACATCTGACCCGCGCACAGCTTGGGTAGCCAGTCCCGCTTCATAGCGGCGCTGCCGTAGCGCGCAATGGCCACGCCGCCAAAGATGGGATTGAGCATGAAAACCTGTGCGAAGGTGCCGCCGGCGCCTTCCGCCGCCACGTTCTCGATGATTAGCGCCAGCTCCAGCATGCCGAGTCCGCCGCCGCCGTGTTCCTCGGGCAGGGACGCGCCCGCCAGGCCCGCCTCGCACAGGGCTTGCCAGATTTCCTTCGGATAGGCTTTCCGGCGGTCGTGATCGAGCCAATAGTCGAGGCCGAAGCGTGCACCGATTTTGCGGGCCGTGTCCGCGATCTGGGTCTGCTCGGCGGTCAGTTCGAAATCCATCGGAACCTCGCTCGTTCGCCGCTGGCGCTATTCTCGCGCGGAGGCCGTGCGCCGCGCCATGAAAGACTTCCTTGGGTAGGCAATATTTACTATATGGTTCATTAATTGACTATACGGTAGAGACGGCTGAATGCCTTGACGGATACCCGCTCCGCGCGCGACTTAAAGAGAGCGACCAGGAGCCGTTTCGGAGAGTGACCGCGATGCAGCAGAGTCGGGACGAATTGTTGAAGGCCTACCGGGTGATGAGTCGCATCCGGGAGTTCGACGAGCGGCTGCATGTCGAGTTCGCCACCGGCGAAATTCCGGGCTTTGTCCACCTCTACGCGGGTGAAGAAGCCGTGGCGGCCGGTATCTGCGCGCACCTCAATGAGCGCGACTATATCGCCAGCACCCATCGCGGCCACGGCCACTGCATCGCCAAGGACTGCGACGTCACGGGCATGATGGCCGAGATCTACGGCAAGTCCGCTGGTCTGTGCGGCGGCAAGGGCGGCTCTATGCATATCGCCGACCTGGACAAAGGCATGATGGGTGCCAACGGCATCGTGGGCGCGGGCACGGCCCTGGTCTGTGGCGCAGCGCTGTCGGCCAAGACGCTCGGCACGGGCGGCGTCGCGGTTGCCTTTACGGGTGACGGCGGTTCCAACCAAGGCACGGTGTTCGAAGCCATGAACCTGGCCTCGGTCTGGTCCCTGCCGGCCATCTTCGTGTTTGAGAACAACGGCTATGGCGAGGCGACCGCGTCCGAATGGGCGCTGGCGGGCGGCGACATCGTGCGCCGCGCCCAGGCCTTCGCCATGCCCGGCCATCAGGTCGACGGTAACGACTATTTCGCCGTGTGGGACGCCATGCGGCAGGCCACGGAGCGTGCGCGGGCCGGGCAGGGGCCGTCGCTCATCGAGTGTAAAATGAAGCGCTATTACGGCCATTTCGAAGGCGACACGCAGAACTACCGTGCCAAGGAAGAGATCGAGACGCTGCGCGCGGAGAAGGACTGCATGAAGCACTTCCGCGCGCGGGTGGGCGAGGCGGGGCTGATCGACGCGGCGGCGCTCGACGCCATCGATGCCGATGCCAAAGCCGAGATCGATGCGGCGGTGAAGGCAGCCAAGGCGGCGCCCACGCCGCCTGCCTCTGCGCTGATGACCGACGTCTACGCGTCTTACTGAGGAGACGCGTCATGGCATCCAAATCCTTCCGTGCAGCTATCAACGAAGCGCTCAAGCTCGAGATGCGCCGCGACCACCGCGTCATTGTCATGGGCGAGGATGTGGCGGGCGGTCGGGGCGGCTCGGCCAATGTGGAAGAGGCCTGGGGTGGCCCTTTCGGCATGACCCGCGGCCTCTACAAGGAATTCGGCGCGACCCGCGTGTTGGACACGCCGATCACCGAATCCGCCTTTGTCGGCGCCACGGCTGGTGCGGCCATGACCGGCCTGCGTCCCGTGGCCGAAGTGATGTTCGTCGATTTCACCGGCGTCTGCTTCGACCAGATCATGAATCAGATCGCCAAGATCCGTTACATGTTCGGCGGCAAGGCCAAGCTGCCGCTGGTGATCCGCATGCTCTACGGCGCCGGTTATCGGGCGGGCGCGCAGCATTCCCAGTGCCTCTATCCGATCTATACGCATCTGCCGGGCCTGAAGGTCGCGGTGCCGTCCAATCCGTACGATGCCAAGGGCCTCCTCATCTCCGCCATTCGCGACGAGGATCCGGTGTTGTTCTTCGAGCACAAGGCGATCCTGGGTATGAAGGGTGAGGTGCCCGACGAGGCCTACGAGGTGCCGCTGGGCAAGGCCAACATCGTGCGCGCCGGCAAGGACGTGACCGTGGTCGCCATCGGCCGCATGGTCCACATGGCCGAGAAGGCAGCAGCCGCGCTGGCCAAGGAAGGCATCGACTGCGAGGTGATCGACCCGCGCACGACATCGCCGCTTGATACCGCCGCGATTTTGGCCAGCGTGCGCAAGACGGGCCGCCTGGTCGCGGTGGACGAAGCCTATCCCCGTTGCAACATGGCGACGGATATTGCCGCGCTTGCCGCGCAGGAAGCGTTCGGCTCCCTCCGTGCTGCCGTGCGCATGGTCTCGCCGCCTCACGTGCCGGTGCCGTTCGCCGCACCGCTAGAAGACCTCTATATCCCCAATGCCGACAAGGTGGCCGAAGCGGTCCGTGCGACCGTCAAGCCCGCGGCCTGATTCGATTCGAGGACAGCATGACCATCCATCCGCTCACCATGCCCAAGATCGGCCTGACCATGGAGGAGGGCACGGTCTCGAAGTGGCAGATCGCTGAAGGCCAGGCGGTTGCCGCCGGCCAGCATGTGGCCGACATCGAGATCGAAAAGAGCACCAACGAGCTGGAGACGCAGAATGGGGGCACGCTGCGCCAAGTGGTGGCCGAGGGCACGGTTGCACCCGTGGGCGCCTTGATCGGCGTGATCGCCGATGGCGGTGAGGGCGATGCCGAGGTGCAGGCCTTCGTCGCGGGCTTTGTGCCGGCGGAGCAGGCCTAGCCCTTCGCGTCCACCATGCCGCGGATCTTGCGGATATGCTCCGGCCCGATGCCGCAGCAACCGCCCAGCACGTCGATGCCGTCGTTAATCCAGCGTTGGGCGAAGGTGCCGTACATTTCGGCGTCCACGTCGCCGCGCAGCTTGTTCAGCCCGCCTTCGTTCAAAAGCCATTTTTTCGGCACCGGCAGAAAGCCGTTGGCATAAGCGCCGATCTTCCGCTTGGTCTGGGGGCGCAGTTCGGGCAAGCCCACGTCGATAGCTTCGGGCGGCGAGCAGTTGAACAGCACGGCTTCCACATCCAGCCCGTCGAGCGCGGCCAGTGCCTGGGCGATGGTCTCGTCGCTGCGCAGGCGGCCGGTATAAACTTCGTCCTCCAGCGTCCACGACACCCAGACGGGTTTACCCGCAGCCAAGCCTGCCTGAGCCGCTGTGCGTGCCTCGGTGGCACTCGACATGGTCTCGCAAATGAAAAGGTCGACGCCCGGCGCCAGGATGCCGGCGATTTCGTCATAGATCGGCCGCATCTCCTCGGGCTTCTTGACCAGATCCGGCCGGTAACTCGAGACCAAAGGTGGCAATGAGCCCGCGATGCGGACGCCTTTGCGGCCCGATTTCTCCTTGGCGTCCATGGCCAGGTCGCGCGCGACGGCGGTCAGCTCGGCAACGCGGTGCGAAAGGCCGATGCGCCCCAGGATGTCAGGCGTGGTGGTGTAGTTGTTGGTCGTGATGACGTCCGCGCCGGCCTTGTAGAAATCCAAGTGCACATCGCGCACGGCGTTGGGTGCGTGCATGAGGGCGTGGGCCGACCAGATGTTGGGCGGCACTTCGACGCCCCGCCGGCTCAGCTCGCGGCCCGTGCCGCCGTCCAGAACGATCGTTCGCGCCATCCGGCCCTCCCAATTGCAATGCAAATTCTAGCAGCAATTCCGTTGGGCGCGCGACGCACGGTGGGCTTATAATTTCTGCCTCGCCGCCAGGAGGACTGGTATGCCGCTCGATATTTTCGACCCGCAGCATTACGCGCGCGTACGCCTGCCCGCCAATGTGCCCGGCGCCTTGTCGCTGCCGCCCTGGTGCTACACCACGCCGGAATATTTCCAGCGCGAGGTCGACCGCATCTTTATGAAGACCTGGAACTTCATCGGCCGGGTCGAGCGTGTCGAGAAGCCAGGCGATTACATCGCTTTCGATTTTGTAGGCGTGCCGGTCATCGTTGTGCGCGATAAAGACAACACGATTCGCGCTTTCGCCAACACCTGCCGGCACCGCGGCGCGCGGCTGCTGGAGGACGGCGCGGGCAATTGCCGCGCCATCAAGTGCCCGTATCACGCCTGGGTCTATGGTTTGGACGGCTCGTTGATCGGCGTTCAGGACATGGAGGATGCCAAATCCTTCGAGAAGAAGGATTACGGGCTGATCCCGATCCGCCTCGAGACCTGGGGCGGCTTCATGTTTATTTGTTTTGACCCTGATGCGAAGCCGCTGTCGGCGCATCTTGGCGATCTGCCGGATAAGAT
>CAYZFH010000124.1:0-9026 GCA_964477375.1 uncultured Rhizobiaceae bacterium
TCGCGCGGCTGGTAAAGACGCACGGAGCCGCCCAGGAGCCGGTCCTCGGACTCGCCTTCGGTCCGCCGCTTGCGCTTTTGCGTTACTATGCCGCCCACCTGTCCGGTTCCGCCGTCAAAGGAATCCCGCCATGAAACGCGTCTTGATCGCCCTGTTCATCGCCGCCTTCGCCCTGCCCGCCTGGAGCCAGGAAGCCCCGCCAGTGCGCATCGTCGGCGGCTATGTCACCGGGAAGGGATACATGGACATGGATGGGTTGGAAAAGAAGGCTTATCTGATGGGGCTTCTGGAGGGCATGTTCCTGGCGCCCGCCTTTGGCGCGCCGGAGATCAGCGAGAAGTGGCTGCTCGACTGCACCCAGAAGGTCAGCCTGAATGATTTCCGCAGCTACATGTTCCAGTACATCCTCAAGCGCGACGAGCTGCACGAGAATCAGAGCCCGCTGAAGGCCTATCGCGCGATCAAGGCGCTGTGCGCAGAAAACGGTTTCGAGCCACCCAAGGCGACGCCTTAACGCCAGGGCTCGCGGTCGGGCGACAGATCGACGGCGCCGGTATCCGACAGGATGCGCCGGGCGCGAGCGTAGTCCTCCGTCCCGACCATGAGGCGCCGGGGAATGGCCAGGATGCTCCCCTCCGCGGCGCTGGTATGGGCGTCCAGCAGGACGGCCCGGATGCCTTCGGCCTCCAGGACTGCGGTCGCCCAGGACAGCATCACCGCGTCATTGGAACGCAACAATTCGCGCAAATCCGCCGCCCTCCGCGGGATGCATCACGGCCCGGTTTCCCTTGACCGGTCGCCGCCTGTCCTTATTCTCCCGCCATCATCATTCTACGACGTGAAGGGGGCCTCTGTGGCGGTCGTCGTCAAGTTCGGGACCGAGCCGGGAAAAGGCAGCCGCGCGGGCATCGAGCGGCTCCACGCGCTCTGCTCCGACGACCTGAATAAGGTCAACGAAGTCATCCTGCGCCGCATGCGCAGCTCGGTGGAGCTGATCCCGCAGCTGGCCGGCCACATCATCGCGGCGGGCGGCAAGCGCCTGCGCCCCATGCTGACCCTGGCCTCCGCGCGCATGTGCGGCCATAAGGGCGAGCGGCATATCGCGCTGTCCGCGGCCGTCGAGTTCATCCACACCGCGACCCTTCTGCACGACGACGTCGTGGACGACAGCGCCCTGCGCCGCGGCCGCGCCACGGCCAACGCGGTATGGGGCAACAAGGCCAGCGTCCTGGTCGGCGATTTCCTGTTCAGCCGTTCATTCCAGCTTATGGTCGAGGACGGCTCGATCTCGGTGCTGGACATCCTGTCGCGCGCCTCGGCCACGATCGCTGAAGGCGAGGTGCAGCAGCTCATCACCGCCAACGACACGACGACCAGCGAGCAGGCCTATCTCGAAGTCATCCGCTGCAAGACGGCGGCCCTGTTCGCCGCCGCCTGCCGTGTCGGCGCGGTGGTCGCCGGACGCCCCCGCGTCGAGGAAGAGGCGCTGGAAAGCTACGGCCTCAATCTCGGCATCGCCTTCCAACTCGTCGACGACGTGCTCGACTACTCGGCCGCCCAGGCCACGTTGGGCAAGACCGTCGGCGACGATTTCCAGGACGGCAAGATCACCCTGCCCGTCATTCTGGCCTTCCGCCGCGGCGACGACGAGGAGCGCAACTTCTGGCGCCGTACCCTCGAGGACATGAAGCAGGACGAGACGGACCTGGCCAGCGCCATCGCACTGATGGAGCGTCACGGCTCGCTGCGCGACACGGTGGAGCGCGCGCGGCACTACGGCGCCATCGCCCGCGACGCCCTGGGCATCTTCACGGATGGGCCGGAAAAGGCCGCCCTCCTGGAAGTGATCGATTTCTGCATCGACCGGGCCTACTAAGCCTCGGTTGCGACCCCGGGGCCTGGGCGCTATATAAGCGCCCGCCAGCCGCAATCGGAGTGTAGCTCAGCCTGGTAGAGCACTACGTTCGGGACGTAGGGGCCGGAGGTTCAAATCCTCTCACTCCGACCATTTCACGGTCATCGGCTGAAATCCAAAAATCCGGCAAAAGCAAATCCGCATTTCAACGCGGCGGGGACCGTCCGTCTCCCGGATGCCGGATAGCGCCATCCTGTCGCAGCTTCGCCGCGATCTCCGCGCTCGCCTGCGCGGCTGAACGCGGTTCAGCGCCGGGCTTGCGGCTGCGGATCACGAGGACGTGGATGAAGGCGATGGGGAAGACCAGCAGGGCATATACGAACCACGATGCGCCCCAGCGACCCTTGACCGTTGCAATCATGGCCACAAGACCGGCCAGAACGAGCGCCCCCAGCAGCCATTCCATCGCGTCAGGCCGTTTTGGCCGCCAAGACCTCGCGGATGATCGTGCGAAGTTTGCGGTGATCGCGGATGGCCGTCGTCACGTCCACATCCGAATAGCGCGCCTGGTCGGTGCGAAAAAGACGCCAGTTCTCGGCCATTTTGCGGATGCGCGCACGCTCCTGGCCATCGACCAGGACAGTGAACTGGGTGGGGTTGTCGAAGTGCAACAGGATGGTCATGGCGACAAAACCACTCTAGTCCCCGTGAGTTCCACGGTTCCGACCAGAAAGCGACAAAGTTTCACCATGGTTCGCGAAGGAACCGGTTTGGCCACATGCGGTTGGGCAGGCATCTCCTAAGCCAGAGGATGAATCCGATGGGCCAGCAAGAACCGGTCAAGAAAACGAACCAGCAAAATCGCCGTACGCCTAGGGACCCCGCGATGCGTGACGAACCCTGCGGTCCCGCAACCGATGACAGCGGCATTACGAATGTCGGCGGTTCCGCATCCGGGCGGCGAGAGCCCCACGGCTGCACGCATCTGCAGAAATCCGACAATCCAAAACAAAAGGAAAAGCCCGCGCGGTGAGGCGCGGGCCTGCCTCCGTATCGACGTTGCTTACGGAGTGATGCCCTTAGACTTGCCCTTGTCGCGCAGGCGCTTGTCTTCATCCCGCTGCTTGGCCATGTCATCGGCGGGGCTGGCCGAAGGGCTGGGCGAGGAACCGGGGCCGATGCGCGGGTTCAAGCCGTTGGAGCCGCTTTTCCCGCCCGAGGCATCGCCGAGGCCCATTGAGCCTTTGCCGGAACCCGACCCCACGGAACCGGAACCCGACGAGCCGCTCGCGCTTCCTCCCGAACCGCCGGCCTGCGCCATCTGCAGCAACTCCGTGCCCATTAGATTGACCGGTGCGACATCGATTTCAGCCGCCGCCACGCTCACGGGCGCCAAGATCGCCGCGCCGGCCAGCAGGATTTTGAGAGAATTTCGCATCGTCTTCTCCATCGCCAGCCATGGGGAGGCGGCATAGAGGACAATCGCCGGCAGACGGGTTGGTTCCGGCCTTCGCACGTGAGGGCGTTGCGCCGGCTCGCCCGCGCTCTATTCTGCTCTCTTCTCTTTTCCGGGCGGGCTCCATGGCCGAGCGCTTCGATCTGATCATCATCGGCGGCGGCATCCTGGGCATCTCGACGGCGTATCACGCGGTCAGGATGGGCGCGATCTCGGTCCTGGTGCTGGAGCGCAACCAAATCGCCTCGCAGGCCACGCCACGCGCGGCGGCGCTTCTGACGCAAATCCGCTACAAGCCTTCGCAACTTTCCATCGTTCAGCGCACCTTCGCGGCAATCGAAGAGCTGCGCGCGGAGCTGAAGGACGATTTCGGCCTCCGCCGCACGGGCAGCCTGCACGTCGCGTCCAGCCCGGTGACGGAAGCACCCTTGAAAGTCCACGCCGAGGAGGCGCGCCAAGCGGGCGTCGAGATCGCCTGGATCGACGCGGCCGAAGCGCGAAAGCACACGCCATGGCTCGACGCGTCCAGCGCCACGTCCATCGCGCTGACGCCAAGCGACATGATCGCGGACCCCCATCTGTTCACCCATGCCTATGCCCAGGCGGCGCGGGCGGGCGGCGCGGTGGTCAGGATCAACAGCGCGGTCACAGGACTGATCCGTCACGGACAGGACGTGCTGGGGGTGAAGACGGCGGCGGGCGAGATCCACGCGGGTGCGGTGATCGACGCCTCCGGTGCTTGGGCCAGCCTGATCGCGCATGAGGCGGGCGTCGCCCTGCCCATGGCGCCGGTCTGGAGCCATTACTGGGTGACCGCCCCCGAGGCAGGTTTTCCGCACAACATGGCCTACGCGATCCTGCCCGACGCGCGCGCCTATGTGCGGCCGGAGGTGGGCGGCGCGATCATCGGGCTGCGCGAACGGCAATCCGCCTCGCTCGATCCGCGCGCTCTGCCGGACGACGTGGACGGCCTCGTGCGCAACAGCGACGAAGAAGCCGACGAGATGCTGCTGGCGGGCGCGGAACCGCTGCGCCGCTACTTCCCCGATCTGGATTCGCTGCGCTTCGTGCGCTTCATGGCCGGCCTGTCGGCCTATACGCCCGACGGCGAGTTCGTCCTGGGCGCCGTGCCAGGCGCGGGACGGTTCTACGCGGCGGCGGGTTGCTGCGGTTCGGGCATCGCCTGCTCGGGCGGTATCGGCCTGGCCGCCGCCGAAGCCGCGCTCAACAAGACACCGTCCTTCGACCTGACGCCGTTCCGGCCCGACCGCTTCGGCGCCATCGATCCCTTCGCGCCGGACTTCCGCGCGCGCTGCGCCGCCTCCCGCTCGGGCAAGCTGTCGGGCTAGCTCTGCCGCGCGTTGTCGGGGTCGTTCACGCGCTGCATGTACATGGCCTGGTCCGGTTTGTAGCGGTTCCAGAGCCGCCGCAGCTTCGCGACCGGCTCTTCATGCCAGTCGACGCGCAGATTGACCTCTGGGAACGGAAATTTCTCCGCGACCAGAAGCGCCGCCGAACGCACCGGATTGTGCTCGCCACCGGCCTCGAGCCCCGCATCCAGCGCGCGGAGAAGGCGCTCGGCCAGCACATCCTGCGGCCGCTCCATGAAGCCGTCGATCATGGCCTTGGTCAGTTCCTTCCGGCGCAGAAGGTTGCCGATGGCGACGCAGTTAGGACCAGCCGCGCCGCTGCGCTCCGGCGAACAATCGTCGCCCGTGAAATGCGCGACCTCACCTTTGCCGTCCACGGCCGCCAATTGACGCCACGACAGCTTGCGCCCTGTTTTCACCAGTTCATCGATCACTTGCTGGGCCGACTTACCGGTCTTCAGAAGCTCAATGCCCCGCAGGCCCAGGCCCGGATCGGTCGAATGCTGGCTCAATACCGCGCCCGTATTGGAAAGGACGAAGGGGCATCGCGCGCCGACACAGATGCTGCTGGTGGTGATGCCGATGCCGAAGGCGCCCGTGCGTTCGCAACGTGCGGCGATGGAAAACGTCATATCTCTCTCCCTTTCGATGTCCTCATTGCGGCAAGCGCCGCTCGATATGGTACGGCTCGCGGGCCAAGCCGACACAATAGCTGCCGACCGCCGGTTCCAGCAGTGCCGCGATCCGTCTGTCGTCCGTGTTCAACGCCCGCAAGTCCGCGACACGCTCTTCGATCCGGCGGCGCAGCCGTTCGAAATCCACATGCGGGAACCGACCGCGATCCAGCACCAGCCTGCCGCCGATCATCACGCTGTCCACCGAGGCGCCGTTCTCGGTCGTGACGACCTGGTTGGTCGGATCGTTGAGCGGCACGAAGTTCACATGACCAAGGTCGAGAAAGACGATGTCGGCCTTATAGCCCGGCACGAGCCGCCCGATCGAATTTTCCATTCCCATTGTCCGCGCGCTGCCTTCAGTCGCCATGGAGACGACCTCCTCGGTCGCGAGCCACTCGCGGTAATCCGCCGAAGTGATGCGGCACGCCAAGGAGGTGGTCCGCATGGCCAGAAACATGTTCTGTCCGTCGGCGCAGTGGGATCCATCGGTGCCAACACCCACGGGCACGCCCCGCGCACGCAGCTTGCCCGCCGGCGCGATACCGCAGCCCAGGCGCAAATTGCTGCCCGGGTTATGGGCCACCGCGACGCCATGATGGGCCATGCGCGCCATATCCTCATCGTCCAACCAGACACCATGGGCCGCCGTGACGTCCGGCCCGAGGAAACCGATCTCGTCCAGATGGGCCGTCAGCGTTTTGCCATAGCGCCGAATGCCGCCCACGGCTTCGGCCTTCGATTCCCCGACATGCATCTGAAGACGCATGTCCGCATCACGCGCGAGATCGCGGCAGCCCGTGATGAAGCGGTCGCTGCAATAGAGCGGCACCGTCGGCGCCATGGCCAAGGTGATGCGCGGGCTGGAGCTGCGCCAGCCACGCAACAGCGCGGTGACAGCGGCCAGCATCTGATCCGTGGGCGCGGATTCGTAGCGCTCGGCATAGGCGCGCAATGACGGCGATAGAGAATCGATCAGGCCAGGAATCGCGGTATAGACATTGTGATCGCCCACCATGGGCGCCAACAGCACACGCACGCCGGCTTCATCGTATCCGCGCGCGGCGGCATGGAATCCCTCCACGGTGGGCAATGGGGATTCCCCAAGCAGGTCGTAACACGCCGTTGTGCCCGAGCGGATCATCTCCAGCCCGCCCAGCAGGCAGCTCAGATACTTGTCCTCGTCGGTGCGGTGGCCGTTGATGAAGATGCCGGCATTGAGCAGCGTCTCGAGCGTCCAGCGGTCGCCCATGCCCTTGGCCAGGTTGCCGTTGCCATGCGTATGGGCGTTGATCAGGCCGGGAATCAACAGGCGGCCGCTTGCATCGATCTCGGTCACGTCACCCGGCACGGCGAGGCCGGGCTGGCCGATTTCCAGGATGGTGTCGCCATCGATCAGGATATCGCGCGCGGATGCGGCGTGCGCCGGCGCATCGAGCAACAGTCCGCCACGAATGACCGTGAAGCGCGCCATCGCGACCCCTTCCCCTTCGACGACGATGCGCGATTCGGGCGGCGGTGGCAAATCCTGCTAGCGCGGCTCCACGGCGCAATGCTCGAAGCCGCCCGCACGCTCGGAGGAAGCCGCCGCCGCGACGGCGTCGTTGGCTTCATCGAGGGAGAAGCGCCGCGCCTTGACGGTGGTCAGATCGAGAGCGCCGGTTCCGATCAGGGCCAGAATGTCGGCGATGGCGCGGCGCGGGAACCACAACGATCCGCGCACGACCAGATCGCGCATCAGGAGATCGCCATAGTTGAGCGGCAGCGCCCCGCCCCCGCCCACCAGCACCGCGCTGCCGCCAGGCCGCAAGGCGGCGATCGCAGCGGTCAGCACCGAGGCATCGGGCGTCCGTCCCATGCATTCGACGAGCACGTCGGCGCCCTGGGCCTCCTTCGTCAGCGCGGCGGGATCGCCCACCGTCACCACGCGGACCCGCCGGGGAGACAGGCTGTGCAATCGCGCTAGGACGTCCGAACGCCGTCCCGCGGCGATCACCTGCCCCGCACCCATGGCAAGCGCCAGAAGCACCGTGCTGACACCCAGAAGCCCCGTCGCGCCGGTAACGACGACGGTGCGGCCGGGTTCGAATCCCCCGCGGCGCAGCGCCTCATGCCCCGTGCCGATATGGCCGAGACGAGTGAGCACCGCGGGCTCGACCCCATGCCCTGCGTCGCCCAGCGGCGTCAGGCACTCGGCGGGAAACACAGCCTTTTCCGCGAAGCCACCGTCCGGCCAGCGCGCCAGCACACCAGCCGCAGCCGGCGTAAAACCAAAATATCCGATGAAGGCGCCATCCGGCGGCGCGGTCAGATTGGGAGACGCGATATAGGGATCGCAGTAGACACGCATGCCGGGCGCCAAACCCTGCACGCCCTTGCCGACCGTCTCGACCTCACCCACCACGCTCATGCCCGGCACGAAGGGCGCGGGCGGCATGGGATAGCCGCCCGGGTCGGCCAGGATCGCCTTCATGGATGGGGAAACGAACGTCGCCAGTACGCGCACCACGACGGCGCCCGCGACGGCTTTCGGCTCTTCTATCGTTTCGAGCCGAAGCGGCTTTCCGTTTGCGTGATGTCGTGCCGCGCGCATGGCTTCCTCCGTCGTCGGACGGGCGGAAGCCTAGCGGCGCGCGGCGGCTGCGTCACGGACGCTAGCGTAGGCGGCGATCCGGTGTGCGGCGGGCGCGAACCGCCTGGCGGGGCTCGCCCCATAGGATTTCCGCGAGAAACTGGAAGGCCGAAATAAAACCGTTCATGTCACTCACCATCGTTGCGATGGCGGGGATGATCGTCCTGGAGACGGGTTCCGTCTGTGACGCCGGTCACCCAAAGAAACGATTGAATCTCAATACTTTAAGAGAAGAGGTCGAGCTGCGACGGCCGCGCCTGCTCCTTCGCGCGGATATCCTGCTCGGCCTCGATCCGCCCATCGCCGCGGATATGAAGGACCGTCAGCCCCTGGCCCATGAGCGGCGGGGTCAGCAGGAAGCGGCGGTGGCAACGGCGCGGATCTTCCTCGGCGCACAAAACAGCCACCGGCTTTTCGGTTAGCGATGCGACTTGGGCGATGCTTTCGACAAACGCCGGTGCGGATGCGACTCGCGTCCAGTCCGGCTTGCCGTCCGCGCCCATCAGCGAAGGATCTTGCGGCCGGCCGGACAGGCGGTCGCCAAGCCAGAGATAATCGATCTCGCCGCCCGTCAGCGATTCCTTCAGCCGTTCGCGGTTGAACTGGGGATTGAAGCGCGAGAACGGCTGGCCGCGCGTGTCGACAACGAGCGCGATCCGGTGCTGCACCAGAAGGTCCAGGAATTTCGGCCAGGCATGATTGGAATGACCGACCGTGTAGATCACAGCGCCGGATGCTTTCGTTCCGGCCGCCATCGTCACGCGCCGAGGAACAGGCGGCCGACGTCAGGATTGGCCAAAAGATCCCGGCCCGACCCCGCGAGCGCGACGCGCCCGGCCACCAGCACATAGCCGATATCCGCGAACTCCAGGCCTTTCTTGGCGTTCTGCTCGACCATCAAGATGGTCTTACCGTCCTTACGTTGCAGATCGGTCAGCACTTCAAAAACGAGGTCGATGTAGCGCGGTTCCAAGCCGATCGACGGTTCGTCGATCAAAAGCACCGCCGGGTCCATGATCAGGGCGCGCGAGATTTCCAG
>CAYZFH010000125.1:0-8938 GCA_964477375.1 uncultured Rhizobiaceae bacterium
AGCTGATGTTCGGTAACAGCTTTTCAAACGCGATACCTAATGCCCTGCAAATATGGGTTAATACAGAGTTCCACGAGTTAGTCTCTGCGGCTTGAGTCTTTGGGCGACTTTCTATGATTAGGCTGCGATCCGGGTGATCGTTCCAATAGGTTCCTTCGTGGTGAAGGACAGCAAAGTCATTGTGCTGCGCATCGAAAACCGCAACGTTCGGTCGGAGGCTGAGAACTAAATTTAGGAAATTGTTTATTGAGTGAAATGACGTACTGCCGCTCTTTGCGACGTTCATGCTGTTCACTCGCAAACCCGTTCTCAGTTCAATGGCGCGAGCTGTGGCGGCGGGAAACCGCTCTTCAGAAGCCATGAAGAAGTTTTCGGTTGTTGAGCCCCCAAGAAAAGCAATGGTCAAATCGGCGTTTGGATGGATCAAGCCAGGTTTGTAGAAACCGAATTCATCCGTTTCGGCAACATATTCGCCCGGCGCAAGTGTATCGGTACGGGATGTTAGATATTCCCCTGACGGACGAAACGCCTGTCGGTAATTGGGGGGATATAAAAAGAGTCGTATATGTCGAGCTTGGGCCGTCGCGTCTGTGAATGTGAGTTCGATCGCTACTTTGTTGCGATGAGGCGAAAGTTGAGCTAACCCGAATTCAACTAAGGTAGCACCAATGAAAAGCCCGCCTGCGATTGCCAGCGTCTTCGCAAGCCCAGAGTGCCTTACGTGCCAGGGCAAATTGTTTGGCTGCTTTTCGCTCATCCCCTGGTCGATCTAACTCGCTGAATGCCTTCGTTGTATAGCTCAATATCTAGCCACAATCGCGTTCGTATAAGCGCCTTAGTTTCAGTATCGATGTTATCTAACGATGGCCTCCCGTGAGTGACGTTGAGGCGGGGTAGTGGCATATGCCGCAGGTTGAAGCGATTGCAGCACGACGCCGTGGCGCGATCTAGCTCCTCGTAGAGTCCAACGAAATCGCATCGATCGAGATTAGCGATCGCTTGTGCTAACCACTCTTCTTTGGCTGATTGTGCCATCTTCAGACGATTAGCTTCGGTACCAACCTCATTCCAATCCCGGTCCATCAGGGCCCGCGTCTGCGGGTTGTCGATGAAGGGCCAGGCCGTGCTTTGCGCGAAGTCGCGCAGCGACATGCGCGACACTTCGGCATGCTGGGGCGTTTCCGGCGTCGTCTTCATGTACCAGTAGGACGACACCATGTGGTCCACGGGCTCGCGCAGGAACACGACGTATTCGCAAGCCACGTCCACGTAGCGGTGCAGCCCGAACGGCATGTGCCCGCCGGCGGCTTCGTAGGCGCTGCGCGCCGCGCGCGGCAGCGCGAGGAAATCGCGCACGCCCTCAGGGCCGGTGATGCTCAGATATGAGCGGAAATTCACCTTGAAGATCTCGGCGAAGCTCGTTCCGCCGGTTTTGGGAATGTGGATCCAGACAAACATCCCGGCATTTTACCGCGCGTAGCGGCGTGGCGATGGCTTTTTTCGGATCGGTCACGGACTTCGCCCCGCCGTCCGGAAGCGGACGCCTTCGTGGCCGGAAGCACGACGCCGCGCCTTTCAATCTCCGCAAAGGACGTCCCGCATGACCGAATCCTCCACCCTCATCCGCCGCTGGGAGCAGTTGGTGGCGGAGAGGGCTTCCTTTGAGAGCACTTGGCGCGATATCGCCGCCCATCTGTTGGGCCGGCGCGAGGTACTGGGTTCGAGCGGCGTCGTGCAGGGCGCGGGCGGGGCCCGCCGCGATGCGCGGCTTTATGACGGCACGTCGATGCAGGCGGCCGATACGCTGGCTGCGTCGCTGCATGGGCTGGTCACCAACCCCTCGATGCGCTGGTTCGCGCTGCGCTTCGAGGATGCGGCGCTCGATGAGGATAGCGGCGCGCGGCGCTGGCTGGCGGCGGCCGAGGACCGGCTGTACGACGCGTTCGCCGCGCCCACGGCCGGGCATGCCCAGGCCTGCCACGAGTTCTATCTCGATCTCGGCGCGTTCGGCACGGCCGGGATGTTCCTGGGCGACGCGCCGGGCAGGGGCCTCGTGTTCTCCGCCCGCGCGCTCGGCGAGCTGGCGATCGCGGAAGACGCCGCCGGCCGGGTCGATACGGTGTTCCGCCGCTTCACCCTCACCGCGCGCCAGGCGCAGCAGGAATGGGGTGATGCCGCGCGCGAGAAGATCACGCGCGCGCTGGCCGCGGGGCGTGCGGAGGAGAAATTCGAGTTCCTCCATGCCGTCTATCCGCGCGGCGAGCGCGCGGCGGGCCGCCGCGACGGCGCGCATATGGCGCTGGCCTCCTGCTATGTCTCCCTCGCCGACCGCGCGATCGTGGCCGAGGGCGGCTTCCACGAGATGCCCTATCTGGTCGCGCGCTGGTCCAAGGATGCGGGCGAGACCTATGGGCGCGGGCCGGGCTGGAACGCGCTGGCCGACCAGAAGATGCTGCACGCCATGTCGAAGACCGTCATCGTGGCGGCGCAGAAGGCGGTCGATCCGCCGCTCTTGGTCGCCGACGACGGCGTGGTGCTGCCCGTGCGCACGGTGCCGGGCGGGCTCAATTTCGGCCGCATGGACGGGCGCGGGCCGTTCATCCAGCCGCTGTCCGTGCCCGCGCGGCTCGACATTGGCTTCGAGATGATGGAGCAGCGGCGCCAGGCCGTGCGCGCCGCGTTCCACGCCGACGTGCTGCAGGTGATGCGCGATCCGCGCATGACGGCGGCGCAGGTCTACGAGATCGCGGGCGAGATGATGCGCGTGATGGGGCCGGTGCTCGGCCGGCTGCAATCCGAGTTCCTGGGACCCATGATCGCGCGCGGCTTCGCGCTCCTCGCGCGGCAGGGCGCCTTGCCGCCCGCGCCGCCGCAGATGGCCGGCGCGCGCCTCAAGGCCGAATATGTCTCGCCGCTCGCGCGCGCGCAGAAGGCGGGGCAGGCCCAGGCCGTGATGCGGACCTACGAGCCCGCGATGCGACTGGCGCAAGCCGCGCCGGAGGTGCTCGACAATCTCGACCACGACGAGGCGCTACGCGTGTTGGCCGAAGCCAACGGCGTGCCGCCCAAGATCCTCAAGGACCGCAACCAGGTGAGCGAAGCCCGCCGCCGCCGCGCGGCCGAGGCGCGCGAGGCCGCGATGAAAAGCGACCTGATGATGATGGCCGAAGGCGCAGGCAAGGCGCTGCCTGCCCTCGCCAAGCTCGCCCCCGCCGAATAGGCGGATTTCTTTCCAACAGCGGTCCCGCGGCCGAATAGCCGGTTTTTTCAAACAGCGGACGGACGTATCGCGCGCGCCTTGCCTCCCCCGGTGGCGCCCGACGTCTGTCCGCGGGCGGGAGCCAACGTGCTCCCGCCCACTGCTTTCCATCCGCTTGGCCCTTATTTCCAATTGGTACCTTGCCGGGCGGCCATTGCGCGGCCCTGGTCCCGGAATTAGGCTTGGGACAACGCTGCGAAGAGGAATCCGGGGATGCTTCCGCGGCCGTGCCTGACCGCTTTGTTCGCCTGTGCCGTGCTCGCGTTTGCCGCGGGCGCGTCGGCGCAGCAACGCACCTTTGTGCCGGGCGTCCAGGTTCTGCCCAAGACCGCGCCGATGGCGTCGGGCAGTCCGCTCCAGTTGCTGATGATCTATTCCTTCTGCCGCGACAATAAGAACGAGGACGACGCCTTCGCGTGTAAGCGGTTGGCCGAGGCCGACAAGAAGGTGACCGAGGCGTCGAAGAAAGTGGCGCCGGACGAGCCCAACGAATTCGAGCAAGCCGTGATGGCTTCGCGCAAATGCGGCGGCGCCCCGCGCGAGCGCGGCGAGGCTGCTGTGGATTGCGAAGCGTGGCGCGCGGCGGTCGAACAACGCGCGAAAGCCTGCGCCGTGATCGAAGCGCGCAAGACCGAAGAGACCGCGGCGGCGGCGCCTGCGAACAATACGGCCGCGAGCGCGATGCCCGTCATCAAGGTGGGCGCGACCGAACAGGTTGCCTCGCTTGGGCAACAGCTCGACCTCGTCGGCGTCGTCGGCACGCTCAAGGACGTGCCCCAGGTGCGCATCAACGGCGAGCCGGTCGAGCTGATCGAGACGCGCAGTGGCGATGCCTCGGCGGGCCCCGTTAGCCGCAGCTTCAAGATCAGCGTGCCGACGAGCCAAGCCGGCACCAACATCTACGTCATCGAGGCGTGCGACGGCGCCGGCAATTGCTTCGGCAAGGATTTGGTCGTGCGCGTGCTGGACCAGGACGGGCCGGCGACCAAGGGCAAGAACTACGCGCTGATCATCGGCAACAACGACTACAAGGGCGGGCTGCCGCCGCTCAAGACCGCCGTGGCCGACGCGACCGAGGTCGCCAAGCTGCTCAAGACGCGCTACCGCTTCGACGATGCCAACGTCACGCTGATGGTCGACCCGACGCGCGAGGCCATCCTGTCGATGCTGTCCAAGCTGCGCGAGGCGCTCGGCCCCGACGACCGGCTGCTCATCTATTATGCGGGCCACGGCCAGGTCGAGAAGGCCACCAACGAAGGCTTCTGGCAGCCGGTCGACGCGCGCCCCAAGGATGACTTCACCTGGATCTCGAACGGCGAGCTGCGGCGCTATCTGCGCGGCATGAGCGCGCGGCATGTTCTTGTGATCGCGGATTCCTGCTTCTCAGGCTCGCTCACGCGCGGCGCGCTCGGCCAGCCGCCCGCGTCCAAGGACCGCTTCTTCGCCGAACTCGACGGCAAGTTCTCGCGCAAGGTGATCACCTCGGGCGGCACCGAGCCCGTGGCCGACGCGGGCAGCGGCGGCCACTCGGTCTTCGCCTATTATTTCCTCAAGGCACTGCGCGAGAATAACGCCCCCTATCTCACCTCGTTCGAGCTCTATAACGGCTTCGTCCGCGCGGTCGCCAACAACGCCGAGCAGAAGCCGGAATACGGCACCATCGCCATGGCCGGCGACGAGGGCGCGGGCGACTTCACCTTCGCGCTCCGCAACTAGCGGATCGTCAACGAGCCCGGGCCGTTTTCGTTAAACCTCCGTCCTGTCACGGTTTCTCGCGCTGCGACCAATCCTGTCGCACGCCGAAATCACGGCTTTGTCATCGGCCGCGGACGCGGTTTTCGGGTTGAATCGCCGCGTCCACATGAAGGCAAGGTGATGCTATGACCCCAGCCGACAAAAACGCCCCCAACGATCGCGCCGTTCTGGCGCGCCGCCGGTTCCTGCTCAACTGCGGCAAGTTCGCGGTGGTGACGCCGCCGGTCGTGACCCTGATGCTGTCGACCTCCGAGCGCGGCTATGCGCGCGTGATGTCGGGCGCCAAGACCAAGGGCAACAACGGCTTCGGCAATGGCGGCGGTGACGGCGTGCCGGGCAAGTCGGGCAGCAATCCGTCGCCCAACGCACCGCTCAAGCGCGGCGACGTGGTCCGCTAGCGCGAGCCGCTTACGGCTCGAACGAATCCTTCACGAACCAGCGCCCGTCGAAGGAGCGCAGGAAGAACAGGCGGCCGTTCGCGCCGGTCATCGGCCGGCAATCCCATTTCCCGGCCTTCTCGTCGCATTCGCGCGCGTCCAGTACGGCCAGGAGGTCGTTGCTGGCGGGCGTCCACTTCGTCTGCAGGGCGGCGGGAAGCTCCGCCGCCTGGAAGGCGCGCAGTTCGCGCAGCTTGTAGTCGATCAGGCGCCGCTCGGCCTGCGGTGCCGCGGGCGCCATGGTGCGCGGATAATTCTCGGCCAGCGCGCAGAGTCCGCCGTCGCGCCGCGCAAGACAGGCGACATACGTATCCATCACGCAATCGGGCGAGCGCGGCACGCCGATGCATTTGCTGTCGGTGCCGAGGCCGGTGTTCGTCACCCGCCGCCAGGAATTGTCCGGCTTGCCCGGCAGGTTGGCCAGATCCGCGACCGTGGGCGGCGCGGGAACGGCCGCTGGCTGCGCCGCCGGTTGCGCGGGTGAAGCGGGCTGCGCTTGCGGCGATGCGGGCATCAGCGGCACGGGCGCCCCGGCGGCGCCGGGTTTGGTTTGCGCCGCGGGCAATTGCACGGCGGCCTGTTGCTGCGGCTGTGCCGGCGTTGTTGCCGTCGTTGCCACCGGCGCGGCGGGTTTCGCCGCCGCGTCGGGCGGCGCGGGCTCGAAGGAATCCTTCACGTACCAGCGCCCGGCCACGGGCTTCAGGAAGAAGTAATGACCTTGCGGGCCGGTGAAGGGGCGGCACTGCCAGTTCGTCTCGACATACTGGCATTCGCGCATGTCGACCACGGCCAACTGGTCGCCCGCCGCCGGCGTCCAATCCACGTCCATGCCCTTGGGGAGGGCGGACTTCTTGAACGCGCCGACGCTGCGGATGTTGTAGTCCATCACGCGCCGCCGCTCGGGCGAATCGAACTCGATCCGCATGTCGGGATAGTTCTCTGCGATCGCGCACAGGTCGCCGTCGCGATAGGTCAGGCACGCGACGAAGGTTTCGACCGCGCAGGTCGGCGTCTTTGGGTTGCCGATGCAGTCGGTCTGGGTCTCCACGCCGAAATTGGTGATGCGCTTCCACTTGGGCTCGGGCCGCACAGGCATGGTCGCCGGCATAGGCAGGGGTGCCGCGGCGATCACGCCCGCGGCGCCGGACAGAGCTTGTGAGGGCGAAGGACGCGCCGGCAGCGGCACGCCCGCAGTGGCCGGCGCTTGTGGCGTTTGTTCCTGTTGGAGCTGTTGCAGGAGCAGGAGCTGCTGCTGCTGTTTCGCCGCCTTTGCTGCTGCTGCTGCTGCGTCGGCGGCGGCCTGGAGACGCGCGTCCTCGCCGGGCTCCTTGATGCCCGCGACCGACCATGTCGTGCCGGTGCGCAGCAGATAGACGTAGCGGCCTTCTTTCACGCTGATGGTCTTGCAACCCCATTTCGCGTCGGCATAGTCGCATTGGTACAGGTCGACCACCGCGAGCTGCTCGTCCGGCGCGCCCGACGACCATTTGACGTTCAGACTCGCGGGCAGATCGCTGGACGAAAATCCGCCCAGGCGGCGGATCTGATAGTCCACCGTGCGCGGCTGGGTCACCTGCGCTTCGGGTGCCGGCGTGCGCGACATGTTGCACAGGTCGTAAACGCCGCGCGCCAGGCACGCGACATAGGTGTCGAGCGCGCAGCGCGCCGTGCTCGGATCGCCGATGCAGTCGCTGCCCTCGGCGCCGGTCGGGCCTTCGAAATTGGCGATGCGCGACCAGCCCGTCTTGGCCGGCTGGGCCGCCACGTTGGGCGGCGCCTTCACCTCGGTCGAAGACATGGTGCTGGTTACGGAAGACCCGCTGGGCCGCTCCGCGTGCGCGGGCGTCCCCAGGGCGAATGCCGCCCACAGGACCGCCGCCGACAGGACCAAACTGAGCCGAGCCGTCATACGCAACCGCATCACTCCTGGAACGGGCGCAGCCTAACCGGGATCGTCCGCCCAGGAAACGCCAATAAACCCATCAACAATGAGGAATCCCATGGAACCAGCCGACCGGCTGTGGCGCTTCCGGCGCCGCCGTGCCGACTACAAGGCCGTCTTCGAGGCCGCGCCTGCGGGCCGCCGCGTTCTGGCCGACCTGCGCCGCTTCTGCCTGATGGACGCCGCGTTGGAGGGTGCCTCCCCCGAGCGCACGCACGTCAACGTCGGACAGCGCAACGTGTTCCTGCACATCGCCCGCTGCCTTTCGCTCGATCCCGACGCGCTGGAAAAACTGACACGGAGCACCGAGGATGAGTGAAGCCGCACAAGCCGCCGAGACCGCCGTCCCCGCGACCCAAGACTGGACCGGCGCGTTCGAGCCGGAGCTGAAGACGCTGGCCGCCCACAAGGGCTGGCGCGGGCCGGAGGATGCGCTGCGCAGCTACGCGCATCTCGAGCGCGCCTTTGGCGCCGACAAGGTGGCGCTGCCCGGCAAGGATGCGGAGCCCGCGGAGTGGGACGCGCTCTATGCGCGGCTCGGCCGCCCAGCCGCGCCCGAGCAATACGACGTCGCCGGCGTGGCAAGGCCTGAAGGCATGCCGTGGAACGCGGAGGGCGAGCACGCCATGCTGCGCGAGATGCACGCCGCCGGGCTCAGCAACCGCCAGGCGAAACATCTTCTCTCCAAATACGCCGAGATGCAGGGCGGCGCGTGGCAGACGGCCGCGTCGCACGGCGCGCGCCGGGTGGAAGAGGCACGGTCTGCGCTGCGGCGCGATTGGGGCGCGGCGTACGACGCGAAAAGCGACCTGGCCAACCGCGCCTTCCGCATGGCCTTTGGCGATGGCATCGAGGAGGCGCGTCAGCTCCGCTTGGCCGACGGCAGTTTCCTCGGCGACCATCCGGCGCTCGTGCGCGCCTTCGCGCGGCTCGGCGAATCCTTGGCCGAGCATCCCATGGCGGGTGCGAAGGGCGGGGCGCATCTGTCCGCCACGCCCGAAGAGGCACGGGCTGAAATCGCGCGTATGCACGGCGAGCCCGCGACCATGCGTGCGCTCACCGACCGTTCGCACCCCGAATACGCTGGGATGGTGGAAAAGCGCGACCGGCTCTACCGCCTGGCCTACCCGGAGTAAGCGATGGCATCCGGCTTCTCCATTCCCGACTGGCTGGTGGATCAAACCGGCGCGGACGCGTCAGCCGATCCGCCGGACCCGGCCGGGGCCGAGCGCGAAGCCTTGCGCCGCTATGGCCGCGTCCTGTCGGCTTCGGCGTCGGCCTCTCGCGCGTTGGCCGATCTCGATGGCGGCTTCTCGGCGGATACGGATTTCGCGACCGCTCCCGAGCGCTATCGCGCGGCGCTCGATGCCCTCGGACGGCGGCATGCGGAAGCCTTCGACCGCGACGAGGTGGGGCGAAGCATCTTCCGCCGCGATTTCGGGGCATTGGCCGAGCACGCGATCCAGCGCTTTCAATCAGCGAACGCCGGGCGCGAGGCCGCCCATTGGGCGCAAACGCTGGAGGACCGCTGGGATTCCCTGGCCG
>CAYZFH010000126.1:0-7053 GCA_964477375.1 uncultured Rhizobiaceae bacterium
GGCGGCGTGGCGGTCTTGCGCTACGGCAACATGCGCGAACTGACGCTCGGCCTCGAGGTCGTCCTGCCCGACGGGCAGATCTGGAACGGCCTTTCCGCCCTGCGCAAGGACAACACCGGCTACGACGTGAAGCACCTGTTCCTGGGTGCGGAAGGCACGCTCGGCATCATCACGGCGGCAGTACTCAAACTCTTTCCGCGCCCGCAAGAGGTCGCGACCGCCCTCGTCACCCTGCCCTCGCCCGACGCGGCGGTGGAACTGCTGGCTCGGGTGCGCACGGCCTCCGGCGACCTTGTGACCGGCTTCGAGCTGATGGGCCGCAGTTGCGTCGCGCTGGCTGTCGAGCGCGTGCCCGGCACGATCCATCCTTTCGCCGAGCCGTCGCCCTACTACGCGCTGATTGAGCTGTCCGCGGGCTCTTCCTCCGGCACGCTGTCGCAGACGCTCGAGACCGCGCTGGGCGAAGCCGCCGAGGCCGGCCTGGTCACCGACGCCGTGGTCGCCAACAGCGCCGGCCAAGCCCAACAAATGTGGCGCGTGCGCGAGGCCATTCCTGAATCCCAAAAGATCGCCGGCGGCGGCATCAAGCACGATGTGAGTGTGCCCGTCTCCAAGGTGCCGGAGTTCATCCGCGAAGCCTCGCGCGCCTGCGAAGCCGATCTGCCGGGCATCCGCTTGCTCATCTTCGGACATGTCGGCGACGGCAACGTCCACTTCAACTTGGCCTGGCCCGACGGCGCGGACCGAGAGGCCTTCCTGGCGCGCTGGTCCCATTTCAACAGCATCGTCCATGACGTGGCGGCACGCTTTAACGGCAGCATCAGCGCCGAGCACGGCATCGGCCGCCTCAAGCGTGACGAATTCTTGCGCCACGTGGACAGCGTCGAGTTGGACGTGATGAAGCGCGTAAAGGCAGCCCTGGATCCGGCCGGGATCATGAATCCCGGCAAGGTCCTGCCCTCCTAGCGGCGACCTGTCGCGCCATGCCGTTCGTCGAGCACGATCCCTGGCGCCTGCAGTTCTTCGAAGGCGTCCCCTGCCCCAAGCGCGTCGTCATTCCGACCGATGACGGCGACTGCTGGCTGCTCTACCCGCGCCTGCGCCATCTGCACAACAAGCTCTACATCGCGACAAGCCAAGGGCTGGAATCTGCGCCGCACGGCGTGCCGCCGCCGCGCTATCCGGTCTTCAGCAAGCCTATCTACAACCTGAAGGGTATGGGCAGGGGCAGCCTGCCCATCCGCAGCGCGGCCGAGCTTCGCCGCCATCAGGCGCCCGGCCATATGTGGACCCATCTGCTGAAGGGCGAACATGTCAGTTCCGACGTGGCGCTAGCACGCGGCAAGCCGGTCTGGTGGCGTCACACACAGGGTAAGCCGGGCCGCGGCGGCACCTTCGATTATTGGACCATCGAGGCCACGCGGCGGCCGAAGCTCGAGGCTTATTGCGGTAAATGGCTCCGCCGCGAGATGGCGGATTTCTCGGGCATCGTGAATCTTGAGACGATCGGCGGGCGCATCATCGAGATCCATCTGCGCATGAGCGATCAGTGGCCCGATCTGTACGGCGAGGGCTGGGTCGAAAGCCTGGTGCCGCTCTACCGCGAGGCACGCTGGGATTTCGCCGACCGGAACCGGCGCACCGGCTACAGCGTCGTCCTGTTCGGCCCCCATGGCCGCCGCTACCGCCCGATCGACCGCGATCTGGTCGCCGAGCTGGCGACCCGCCCCGGCATTTCCAGCATTCAGATTTCCTTCCACGAGGATCGCCCGCCCGAAGCCCACTCGATGCCTCCGGGCGGCTTCCGCCTGGCCATCGTCAACAGCACCTCGCTCGCCGCCGGACGCCTCGTGCGCAGCCGCCTCGCACGCACGTTCGAAGCGCTCGCGAAGGTTCCACGCACGGCGGGCCGCCGTTAAGGTGACGCCATGAACGGCTACTCCGCGCCCGTCCGGGACATGCGCTTCCTGCTCGAATCCGTCGTCGGCCTCGACGAGGTGCGGCAGTTACCTGGCTTCGAGGAGGCCTCTCCGGACCTCGTGGAGGCCGTGCTGGAAGAAGGCAGCAAGCTGGCGGGTCAGGTGCTGGCGCCGCTCAATCAGCCCGGCGACCGCCAAGGCAGCCGCCTCGAGAACGGCGTCGTGCGCACGCCCGACGGGTGGCCAGAGGCTTACGCGAAGTTCGTCGAGGGCGGTTGGGCCAGCGTGCCCTTCGATCCCGCCCATGGCGGCCAGGGCCTGCCCTGGGCCGTTCATACCCCACTGGCCGAGATGTGGAGCTCGGCCAATCTCTCCTTCTCCCTTTGCCCGATGCTGAGCGTGGGCGCGGCCGAGGTTCTGGCCATCCACGGCACCGAAGCCCAGAAGGCGCTCTATCTGAAGCCGCTGGTCGAGGGGCGCTGGACCGGAACGATGAACCTGACCGAGCCGCAGGCCGGATCGGACCTGGGACAGATCCGCACCCGCGCCGTGCGCGCCGGTGACCACTACAAGATCATCGGGCAGAAAATCTTCATCACCTACGGCGACCACGATATCGCCGAGAACATCGTGCATCTGGTTTTGGCGCGCCTGCCCGACGCGCCGGCCGGCGTGCGCGGTATCTCACTCTTCATCGTGCCCAAGCGGATGGTTGGCGCCGACGGCGCGCCGGGCGCCCACAACGACCTGCGCTGCGTCTCGCTGGAGCGGAAGATGGGCATCCACGCCAGCCCGACCTGCGTCATGGCGTATGGCGACAATGGCGGCGCCACGGGTTTCCTGGTCGGCGAGGAGAACCGCGGCCTCGAATACATGTTCACCATGATGAACAACGACCGGTTGGGCGTCGGGATCCAGGGCATCGCCGTCGCCGAGCGCGCCTATCAGTTGGCGCGCGATTACGCCCGCAGCCGCATCCAGAGCCGCGACGATGCCTCCGGTGGACGCGAATCCGTCGCCACCATCCGCCATCCGGACGTGCGGCGGATGCTGATGACCATGCGCGCACTGACCGAGGCGTCGCGGGCGCTTGCCTACCAGACGGCAGTGCTGCTCGACCGCGCGCACCGCCACCCGGACGAAGCCGAGAGGCGGCACAGCCAATCGCTGGTCGATTTCCTGACGCCGGTGGTGAAGGCCTGGAGCACGGATGTCGCCTGCGAGGTGGCCTCGCTGGGCGTTCAGATCCACGGCGGTATGGGCTTCGTCGAAGACTTGGGCGCGGCGCAGCTTTTCCGCGATGCGCGCATCACGCCAATATATGAAGGCACCAACGGTATTCAGGCCCGCGATCTGGTCGGCCGGAAGCTCCTGCGCGAAGGCGGCGAAACCGCCAGGCGGCTGGAAGGGGAAATCAGGGCGCTGGACGCCCGCCTGGCGGAGGCGCCCGGCGAGGAGATGGCCGCTATCCGGCGCGGGCTGGCCGGCGGCGTCGGAGCGCTCGCGGAAGCGACCAATTGGCTCCTCGACGCTGCCAAGCGAGAGCCGCTGGCGCCCGCCGCTGGCGCTACGCATTACCAAACGCTGGTCGGAATCGTGGCCGGTGGATGGATGATGGCGCGCGCCGCGCTGGCGGCGGCGGAGAGCGAGAAAGCGGCCAGCGACGGCACTTTCCTGGCCGCGAAGCGCACGACCGCGCGCTTCTACGCCGACAAGATCCTGCCGCAATCCGCGGCACTTCTCGCCACCATCAAAACAGGCGCCGCGGCGACGATGGCGTTGGCCGAGGAGCAGTTCTAGCGGGCGCTGCCGTGCGTTGCGCTGGGAACGCAGGCCGAAGTTTTTTTCCCTCGGGCCCTTTTTTTTCTTGTGTTCAAGTCCGCAAGCCACATATTACCCCCTCACTGCAATCTGGTTACGGTGGAGGTGCGGTTGCGCACGAACGTTTCCTTAGCCGTTTCTGGACAGCGGTCCCCCAAGGCCCGTAGCGTTCCAGATAAGCAAAAGCCTAAGCTCGTTCCGAAGGTCGTTACTTCGGAGCCGAAGGTCAGCGATACGCGACCCTCGGAAGCCAAAATTAACGACGTTAAGGGCTACTTCATCGAGCAGGACGGTCTCCTGTTCGCTGGACGGCACCTGATCGTTGAGTTTTGGGACGCTAAGAATCTCGACGACCTCGAGATCATCGACGCGATGATGCGTGAGGCCTCTGAAGCGGCCGGCGCAACCTTGCTCGATGTGAAGCTCCACCACTTCGGGCCCAATTGTGGCCTGTCGGGCGTGGCGCTCCTCGCGGAGTCGCACATTAGCATCCATACCTGGCCTGAACGGGGATATGCCGCCATCGACGTGTTCATGTGCGGCGCCTGCAATCCGCATGACGCGGTTCCCGCCATGAAGCGCGCGCTTCAGACGGGCAAGGTGCAGATCTCCGAGCACAAGCGCGGCATCATCACCTGATCCGCGGACGCTAAAAGACGGGCGGCGGCGCGAAAGCACCGCCGCCCGTTTTCTTTTTCGGGCCGAAAATCTCCTCAGCCGCGTTTGTTTCACGCGCCGCCTCGTCTAGCATCCGTCCTTCGCTCGACGCGGAGGTTTGAAGCGTGACCGTTTCCAAGATCGCCGGCGGCCCGGCCGACACGACCGACAATTTCCTCGACCCGGCCATCGCCGCGCCCCAGCCGTGGGACAAGTTGGCCGCCTACCTGGCCGGCAAGGGCATGTCCTTCTCGCCCGATCCGGCACCGCGCCAATTCTCCGGGGGTTTCGGCAACCTTAACTTCCTGCTCGAGGTCGACGGAAAGCCAACCGTGCTGCGCCGCCCGCCCGCCGGCCCCCTGCCGCCCGGCGGTAACGACATGGGGCGCGAGCACCGCGTGCTGTCCCGGCTTTATCGGCAATTCCCGCTGGCGCCGAAAGCGCTCCTGTTCGAGGCGTCGGACGAGGTGTTGGGCGCCCCGTTCTTCATGATGGAATACCGGCCGGGCCTGGTTGTGCGCGGCCGCCTGCCCGATCCCTTGCTCGGCCGCGGCGCCGAAGTGACCACGATGCTGATCGAGACCCTAGCCGCCTTCCACCGGGTGAAACCGGAGGATGTCGATCTCGGCGATCTCGGCCGGCCCGTGGGTTTTCTCGAACGGGCGGTCGAAGGCTGGATCAAGCGCGCGGAGGTGGCGACCGACGGGCAGCCGCCCGCGATCGTCGCGACCCTGGCCGCCTGGCTGCGCGCGAACAAGGTGCCCGATCCAGAGCCCACCCTCCTCCACAACGACTACAAGCTGGACAACGTCATCCTGGACGCACGCGACCCCGTGAAACCCGTCGCCGTCCTGGACTGGGATCAGTGCACGCGCGGCGATCCGCTGTTCGATCTGGCCACGCTGATGAGCTACTGGATCGAGCCGTCCGATCCGAAGGAGCTGCACGATTTCGGCCAGATGCCGACGGCGCAGGCTGGCTTCCCCTCGCGGCGCGAGGTGGTGGAGATATACGGTCGCCTATCGGGCCGCGACGTCTCGAACTTCCTGTTCCACCGGGTGCTGTGCAACTTCAAGCTGGCGGTGGTGCTGCTGCAGCTTTACGCGCGCTATCGGCGCGGCATCACCCAGGACCAGCGGTTCGAACCGCTGGGGCGCATCGCCGAGGTCGTGCTGGATTTCAGCGACCAGGTCTCGCGCGGCAAGGTGTTCTAGGACGGCTCAGCGTCCACCGCCGCCGCCCAAGCGCCCACCCATGGTGTTGATGGTGTCGATGTAGCACTGGGCGACACCGTCCTTATAGCCGCGGGCATAGTCGGCATCCTTGGCCATTCGCGTGGCGTCGGGATCCATGTCCGGAACAGGGCTGCCGGCATACACGCTGCCGTTCAGGCAGCCGATCGTGTAGCCGGAATTGTAAGCGCCGGTTTCCGCCGCGACGGCGCCGATCAGCGCCACGCTCAAGGGCACGGCTAACAGAACTGCGCGCATGGGCAACCTCCTTCAAAACGACGGCCTCATTATACGACGTCGGCAGGATTTGAGCCGCCTAAAGCTAAATATTTGATTCGAGGCCAAAATTTCCAGGCCTTAGGAACCGTAAGCAGCGCCTGCAAGTGCTTGAAGCCGGCTTTACCAAACCCATATCGATCAACGCACGGGCGCCGATTGTCGGGCCCGGCTTCGGCGGTCCAGCCCTCGGGTGGACCGAACCGCACGTTGCTTCGCAAAGGAGAATGTGATCATGCGTAGTTTCGATTTCGCCCCCCTGTTCCGTTCCACGGTCGGCTTTGATCGCCTGACGTCGGCGCTCGAGTCCGCCATGTCGGCCGAAGATTCGGCCTTCTCCTACCCGCCCTACAACATCGAGAAGACGGGTGAGGACACCTATCGCATCACGCTGGCGGTCGCCGGCTTCGGCGAAAGCGAGCTCGAGATCGAGCAGCACGAAGACACGCTGACCGTCGTGGGCGAGAAAAAGGGGCAGAACGGCCAGTCCGCGCAGTATCTCTATCGCGGCATCGCCGGACGCGCCTTCAAGCGCCAGTTCCAGTTGGCCGACCATGTGCGCGTCACCGGCGCGTCGATGGACAACGGCCTGCTGCATGTCGATCTGGTCCGCGAGGTGCCGGAGGCCATGAAGCCGCGCAAGATCGAGGTCAAGCGCACTTCGGAAGACAAGACGTTGATCGAGGGTTCTGCGAAAGCGGCCTAACGATCGGCGAGGATCGAATTGGGGCGCCGGGCAAAACCCGGCGCCCTTTTCATTTCTTGGCGACGAACTCGAGCCAGACGCCGCAAGCCTGATCCGGCGGCACCATGATCGTATGGCCTTCCACCGTGTCGTGGGCAACCCCGCGGCTTCGCAGGAAGGTATCCGTAGCGGCCAGGTCCTTGACCATTACCGTCATGACGGCGGCCAGCGGCAGTTCCGCCCTTTCCGGCAACTCGACACCCGGGTGAAGCAGGTCAAGGGCATCCACCGGCGCGAACAGCACCGTGTGGGGCCCGACCCGCACGGCGACCGTATCGTCCGTGCGGGTGACCGTACCCATCCCGAAAAACCGCCCATAGGCATCGGCCAAGCCGTCCGTGTTCGCGACCGCGACCGTGATGCCGCCGAGCCCCACAGCACCATTGGCATGGGCGAGCCATTC
>CAYZFH010000126.1:7153-8878 GCA_964477375.1 uncultured Rhizobiaceae bacterium
TGGGTTGGACGCCGTACGTCTTGAACTTCTCGACGTTCACCTTCATCTCGGCCTTCGACAGAAGCTTGGGCTTTCCGATCTGAAGCGCGCGGCAATACTGGCCGGCCAGCGTCTCGACCTCGACGGCCAAGCGCAGCGCATGCGGGATGTCACGACCGAACACCACCATGCCGTGATTGGCCATCAGACAGGCCCTACGGCCCTGCAAAGCCTTCAGCGCCGCCCGAGACAACTCCTCGGTGCCGAACGTCGCGTAGGGCGCGCAACGGATCGAATCACCCCCCGCCATGGCGACCATGTAATGGAATGCCGGGATGCCGCGGCCAAGAACCGCCAAGGTCGTCGCATAGGGCGGATGGGCATGCAGAACCGCCCCCGCCTCCGGCCGCGAGGTAAGGATGTCGCGGTGGATGCGCCATTCGCTGGAGGGCTTCCGCGCGCCTTTGATGCGCCCCACCATGTCCATCGCCACGATGTCGGATGGTTTGAGGCTGTCGTAATCCATGCCCGACGGCGTGACGAGAAAGCCGTCGCCCCAGCGCACGCTGAGGTTGCCGGAGGTGCCCTGGTTGATGCCGAGTTCGTTCATCCGCCGTGCGGCCGCGATGATCGCGCGGCGCAGGGCAGCGCTCATTTAAGGACGCGGCCGGCCACGGCGCGGAGGCGCTCGACCATCTTGGGATCGCGGGCGTCAGGTGCCGTGATGAGCGCATGCTCCAGGGCCGTGTTGCAGCCCTTAGGGCACGGATAGGCTTCGCCGTGCAGCTTGGGCGCCACGGTCTTCACCAGCGCCCGCGCCTTGTCGGCATTGGCCAGAAGAACGCGGATCACGGCTTCGACCGTGACGGCGTCATGGCCCGGATGCCAGCAATCATAGTCCGTCACCATGGCGACCGTGGCGTAGCAGAGCTCGGCTTCGCGCGCGAGTTTGGCCTCCGGCATGTTGGTCATGCCGATCACGGCGCATTTCCACGAGCGGTAAAGCTCGGACTCGGCGTGGCTCGAAAACTGCGGGCCTTCCATCGCCAGGTAGGCGCCGCCGCGATGGACGGGAATGCCCAACGCCTTCGCACCAGCCTCGATGCGGTCGCCGAGGCGTCCGCAGACCGGGTGGGCCATGGAGACGTGGGCCACGAGGCCCGTGCCAAAGAAGCTCTTCACCCGGGCGAAGGTGCGGTCGACGAACTGGTCGACGATCACGAACGTGCCGGGCGGCAGATCCTCGCGCAGGGAGCCGACGGCGCTGACCGAAATCACGTCGGTCACGCCCAAGCGCTTCAGCGCGTCGATATTGGCGCGGTAGTTGATCTCGCTGGGCGGAATCTTGTGGCCGCGGCCGTGGCGCGGCAGGAAGACCACCTTCTGGCCGTCGAGCGTGCCGGCGCGAAGCTGATCGGAAGGCTGGCCGAACGGCGATTCGACCGTCTGCCACTTGGCGTCGGAGAAACCCTCGATGTCGTAGAGGCCGCTGCCGCCGATGATTCCGATGATGCGTTCGCTCACGGCTGACCCCTTTCGCGACCGGCGCGGAAGACGGTGCGGCCGCCGGAGGTATCCGCTCCGGCGGCGCTAAACCGCAATACGCGTCGGTTCAGTGGACGTTCGCCCAGACCTTGCGCTTCACCGCGTACAGCATTCCGGTGAAGATGATGAGAAACAGCATCACCTTGATGCCGAGGCGCTTGCGCGCCTCCATCTCGGGCTCGCTGGCCCACGCCAGGAACG
>CAYZFH010000127.1:0-8844 GCA_964477375.1 uncultured Rhizobiaceae bacterium
TGGCGAACGCGGTCGAGGGCCGCACGCCGTTCCTCGATCCGGTGATGGCGCAGGCTGCGTTTCCTTTGCCGGACAAGCTCAAGGTGCGCGACGGCATGGGCAAGTTCATCCTGCGCCGTTGGCTGGAGCGGAAACTGCCCGCCGCCGAGCCGTTCTCGAAGAAGCGCGGCTTTACCGTGCCGGTCGGCGAATGGATCGCCGCGCGGCGGCTGGATGCGGGCCCTCTGGTCGCGCGCCAGCCGGGTGTCGCGGAACTGTGCCGGCCTGGCGCCGTTGAAACCCTGTTCCGTGCCGAGGGCAAGCGCGCCGGATTCGCCTGCTGGACGCTTTTGTTCTATGCCCTATGGCACCGCCGTCACGTGTTGGGCCTGAAGCCCGCCGGCGACGCGCTCGAGACCTTGGCCCAGGCGTAAGGCAACGGAGATTCCCATGGCCGCTTCCCGATACGACCTTCTGATCGCGAACGGCCAGGCCGTGACGCCCGGCGGCATCGTGCGCGCCGATATCGGCGTCGTGGGCGGGCGCATTGCCGCCATCGGCGCCATCGACCGCGCCTCGGCCGGCGAAGTGTTCGACGCCAAGGGCCTGCATGTCCTGCCCGGCGTGATCGACAGCCAGGTCCATTTCCGCGAGCCCGGCCTGGAGCATAAGGAAGACCTGGCCACCGGCACCGCGGGCGCGCTTCTCGGCGGCGTTACCACCGTGTTCGAGATGCCCAACACCAAGCCCAGCACGCTGACGGCCGACGACCTGGCCGACAAGCTGCGCCGCGCCAAGGGGCGCGCCTGGTGCGATCACGCGTTCTTCATGGGCGCGGCCGACGAAAACGCCGAGAAGCTGGGCGAGCTGGAGAAGCTGCCGGGCTGCTGCGGCGTGAAAGTGTTCATGGGCTCGTCGACCGGAAGCCTGTTGGTCTCCGACGACGACACGCTCCTGCGCGTGCTGAAATCCGGCACGCGGCGCGTGGCCATCCACGCCGAGGACGAGCCGCGCCTGCTGGCACGCAAGGAAATCGCCGAGAAGGCCGGCAAGCCGCACGCGCACCATGATTGGCGCGATGTGGAATCGGCGCTGCTGGCGACCCGCCGCATCCTGAGCATCGCGCGCCGCGCGGGGCGGCGCATCCACGTGCTGCATATCTCGACGGCGGACGAGATGCCGCTTTTGGCCGAGAACAAGGATCTCGCGACCGTCGAGGTGACGCCGCAGCATCTCACCCTTGCCGCGCCCGATTGCTACGACCGGCTCGGCACCTACGCCCAGATGAACCCGCCGGTGCGCGAGGCGCGCCATCGTGAGGGCCTGTGGCGCGCGGTGGCGCAGGGCATCGTGGATGTTCTGGGCTCCGACCACGCGCCGCATACCAAGGAAGAGAAATCGAAGCCCTATCCGCAGAGCCCGTCCGGCATGCCGGGCGTGCAGACGCTGCTGCCCATCATGCTGGAGCATGTCCACCAGGGGCGGTTGAGCCTCGAGCGGCTGGTCGATCTCACCAGCGCGGGCGCCGCGCGCATCTACGGCATCGCGGGCAAGGGCCGCATCGCCGTCGGCTACGACGCCGACCTCACGCTGGTCGACCTGAACGCGCGCCGCACGATCACCAACAAATGGATCGCGAGCAAAACCGGCTGGACGCCCTTCGACGGTGTCGAGGTGACAGGCTGGCCGATCGCCGCCATCCTGCGCGGCCGCGTGGCCATGCGCGACGACACGCTGCTCGGCGCCGCGGGCGGCGAGCCGGTCCGCTTCGTGGATACGCTTCCGCGTCAGTGAAGCGTGAATTCACCGTCCGCGAAGCGCCAGCGTTCCACCGCCTCGGGCCCGGCCTGAACCAACGTCACGGAATGCAGCGTGCCCGCCAGGTCGCGCGTCCAGAAATCCAGGAAGCGCATCACCCGCGGGAAACGCGGCGCCATGTCGTGGGTCTGCCAGATGAAGGTTTGGAGCAGGCCGGGAAAATCCGGCATGTGGTAGAGGATTTCGGTGGTGACCAGTCGGTAGGCGGGAAAGACGAGATGATTTGGGGCAATCAGGCTCGCATCACGCATCCGTCATCGACCTCTCACGAAAACGAACGACCGCCTGAAAGAGTATCAAAAATTTGGGCCGTTCTGAATTTCTAACGAATTGATATCAAATAAGTTTCCGGCAGCACTCCAGCCTTCTGGCTGCCAGCGCCGCCCTTACCCGCGCCGAGGCCATTTGTTATGGTGCGGCGCAGCGGCGGCCGTCTCCGGCCGCCCATCCGAATCATCGAAACCCACGGAAGGACATCATGGCCAAGACGTTCCGGGCCCTCGTGCTCGAAGAAAATGAGGGCAAAGTCAGCTCCTCGATCCGCGAGCTGGACGACTCTGCTTTGCCCCAGGGCGACGTGACCGTCGCTGTCGAGTACTCGACGCTCAACTACAAGGACGGCTTGGTCGTGAACGGTCTCGGCCGTCTGGTGCGCAATTACCCGCACGTTCCCGGCATCGATTTCGCTGGCACGGTCGAAGCCTCCGACAACAAGGAGTTCAAGCCGGGCGACAAGGTCATCCTGACCGGCTGGCGCGTCGGCGAGGCGCATTGGGGCGGCTATTCCACCAAGGCGCGCGTGAAAGGCGACTGGCTGGTGCCGCTGCCCGCGGGTCTCGACACGCGCCAGGCCATGGCGGTCGGCACGGCGGGCTTCACCTCCATGCTCGCCATCATGGCGCTGGAAGCGCACGGCGTGACGCCGGCTTCGGGCGAAGTGCTGGTCACTGGTGCTGCCGGCGGCGTCGGCAGCGTGGCCGTCGCCGTCCTGGCCAAGCTCGGCTACAACGTGGCCGCGTCCACCGGCCGTGCGGAAACCCACGAATATCTGAAAAAGCTGGGCGCCAAGACGATCATCGATCGCAAGGAGATCGGCGAGGCCCCGACCCGTCCGCTCGGCGGCGAACGCTTTGCCGGCGCCATCGACAGCGTGGGCGGTAACACGCTCGCGAACCTGCTGACCCAGGTGAAGTACGGCGGCAGCGTTTCGGCCTGCGGCCTCGCGGGCGGCGCGGAACTGAAGACCACGGTGATTCCGTTCCTGCTGCGCGGCGTGAACCTGTTGGGCATCGATTCGGTCATGTGCCCGAAGGAGAAGCGCAAGACGGCTTGGGCGCGGATCGCGAAGGAACTGCCCAAGGACCTGCTGGAGACCACCATCAACGAGTGCAAGCTCGAAGATGTGGTCAAGCTGGGCGGCGACATCCTGAAGGGCCAGGTGCGCGGCCGCACGGTCGTGAAGCCGGCCTGACGAACGTCTCTATCGGCCGAAAGGGCGCCGCCAAAAGCGGCGCCCTTTTTGTTTACGCGCCCCAGACCTGGCCGAAGACGCGGACCAGGTTTTCGCCGAGCAATCCGCGCACCTGCTTTTCGTTCCAGCCGTGGTTCAGCAGCGCGTCGGTCAGGCGCGGCAGCTCCTGCGGCGCACCGCAGTCGGAGAGATAGCGCGTGCGGATGTCGTTGCCGAAGGCATCGGCGTATTTCGAGATGGCGCCGGGATAGCGGTTGAGCGTCATCGAGGTGGTCGCGCCGACCTTGGCCAGGTCGGAGACGATCGGGAAGTCGGTGCCGAGCGACAATTTCTCCGGCCCGATCAGATTCGCGGCATGGTCGACATGACGCAGGAAATCCTTGAGCGAGGGGCGGTCGTTGGATTTGCCGTCCCAGCACATGGGACCGTAAACCGAGACGCCGAGAAGGCCGCCCGTTGCGCCCACGGCCTTGATCACCGCGTCGGTCTTGTTGCGCGCCGCCATGGCCACGGCCTTGGTGTTGGCGTGGGTCAGCAGCACAGGCTTGGACGAGGCGGCGGCGGCGTCAAGGCAGGTGCGCTCGCCCACATGCGACAGGTCGACCGCGATGCCGAGACGATTCATCTCCTCGACCGCGCGCTTGCCCATGGCCGACAGGCCGCCGTCATGCGGCTCGAGGCACCCATCGCCCAGGAAGTTGCGCTCGTTGTAGGTGATCTGCATCACGCGCAGGCCCAGGCGATGAAAGAAGCCGAGCCGCTCCAGCCGGTCGCCGATCGGGCGCATGTTCTGCCAGCCCATGATCAGGCCGATCTTGCCGTCCTTCTTGGCCTGGCGGATGTCGTCGCTTGTGAGCACGAGGCGCCACGGGCTGTTCGGCTGTTCCACCCGCACCAGCCAATCGGCCACCTGGTCGGCGGCCTCGGCGAAGTCGGCATGGAAGCCCGAGACGGTCAGGTTGATGGCCGAGACGTTGCCCTGCTTCAGCGGCTCGATCGTGCCGTCGCAGGTGAAGATCAGCCCGTCGACGATGGTGGCGTCCTTGTGGAGGGCGGCGGCCTTGGGCGAAACGTTGTTCATGGCGGCTCCTTCAGGCGAAATGGGGCATGACGCGCGTGGCGAACAGCTCCTGCGAGCGCATCACGTCATGGTGGTTGGCGCCGAAATTCATGTTCATCTGCATATTGTGGATGCCCAGCACCTCGTAGCGCCGCAGCTTTTCCACGCAATACTCGGGCGAGCCGATGATGAGAGCGTTCTCGACCTCGTCCTTCGTGATCTCGACGTCGATCGGCACGATGGCGCCGCCCTTGACCAGGCCCGGCGTATTGAACACGCGCACGAAGCGGCGGTTGTTCTCCATCGCCAGTGCCAGCTTCTCCTCGGCATCCGCCTTGCTTTCGGTCACATAGCACATGCGCAGCATCGACAGCTTCTGCTTGGCCGCTGCGGGGCCCACTTCGGCCACGGCGTCCGTGAACGACTTGGCCTGAGCCTGCGCCGCACCGAAGGGGTCGCGCAAGGGCGTGGTCATGACGTGATAGCCCTGCTTGACCGACCAGTTGACGGCGCCCGGCGCCAGGGCCGCGATCCAGATCGGCGGATGCGGCTTGGTCATCGGCCGCGGCGTGATCGTCAGCGGGCCGAAATCGTACCACTGGCTTTTCCAGACCACCTCTTCCTCGGTCAGGAGCTTCTTCAGGCACGCCAGCGCGTCGCCGAAGCGGTCGCGCGATTCGCTGACCGGCACGTGGAAATGGTCGAACTCGTACTGGAATGCGCCGCGCCCGAGGCCCAGTTCGATGCGCCCGTCGGTCAGGCAGTCGGCTTGGGCGATCTCTCCCGCCAGCCGGCGGATGTCGTAGAACGGCAACACCAGCACGGCCGTGATGATCGGGATGCGCTTGGTGACGGCGGCCACCTTCACCGCGGTCAGAAGCGGACTCGGATGCGTCAGATAGTTGATGAAGTGATGCTCTGGGATCGAGACGGAGGTGAAGCCCAGATCCTCGGCGTGCTGCGCTTCGCGAATCGTCTCGCGGTACATGTGCTGGGCCGGCAGCTTCACATCGGGCCAGTAGCACGGCAGGTAGAAGCCGAAATCCATGACGTCTCCATCCGCCGCGCGCTGGAAAATTGTATCAGTACAATTAATTCAATCGCGGCTCACGAATGAGACATTCCCCGTCGTCCTATTCTCCGTCAAGGAAAACGAAATCAAAATTGTACTGATACAATAGGGATTTCAGAGGCCGACATAACCGGGCTGGGGCCGCGCGGCCAACGCCGTGGCCAGGATTTCCAAGCCTTTCGCGAGTTCCTTTTCGTCGCGCACGGCGCCGCCCAAACTGACGCGCACGGCGTGGGGAACAGCATCGCGCGCGGCGGCGAAGGCTTCGGCGGGAATGACCAGTGCGCCTTGTGCGCGCGCATAAGACGCGAATTGCAAGCCGGTCCATGTTTCTGGCAGCAAGAGCCACAGATTGGGCCCCGTGACATGCGCGCGGATTTTGCCCGCGGACAGGATGCGCGCGGCCAGCGCCTGCCGCCGCTTCATCGCCGCGCGCTGGCGCGCGACAAGCTTCTCGGCCGTGCCGTCTTCGATCAGGCCGGCGGCCAGCTCGGCGGTCAAAGGCGATGCCATCCAACTGCTGGCGCCGAGGCTCGCCGACATGCGGGCGGCGCTGCCGGGCGGCGTCGCCAGATAGCCGATGCGCAAGGCGGGCACGACGCTCTTCGACAAGGCCGTGACGTAATAGCTGCGTTCGGGCGCGAAGCTGGCCAGGGGCGGCGGCGCGTCGGCGATGTAAGGGCCATAGACGTCGTTCTCGACGATGATCAGGTCGTGTTTGCGCACGACCGCGGCCACCGCACGGCGGCGGGCGGCGCTCATCATCGCCGTCGTCGGGATGTGATGGGTCGGCAGGCAGAACAGGGCCCTGGGGCGCGCCTTGCGGCAGGCCTCATCCAGCGCGTCGGGGATCAGCCCTTGCTCGTCGATCGCCACGCCTTTCAGGTTCAGCCGCCGGCTGACGGCGATGAACTTGATGCCGGGATCGGTCATGGTCTCGGTCAGGACCGTGTCGCCGGGTTCGGTGACGGCGGACAGGACCGTGGCCACGCCGTTCTGCGCGCCGCTGGTCACCACTACGTCTTCGGCCTTGGCCTTGAGCCCGCGCGCACGCAGCCACACGGCACCCGCCTCGCGGTGGCGTTCGAGGCCGAGCCAAGGCGGCTGATAGGCGATCAGTTCGCCAAGTTTTGTGCTGTCGGAAAGTTTGCGTAGCCACTGGGAAACCGCGCGCGCATGCTGTTCGTCGAGTACGGGGCAGTTGAAGGCTAGATCGATGGCGGCGCCCGCGCCGAAGCTGGTCCAGCCGACCGTGCTCACGTCCTCGGCCCGGCGCGGCGTGTCGTGGCCCAGGACGAAGGTGCCGCGCCCGACCTGGCCGGCGACCAGGCCGCGCCGCTGGGCCTCGGCATAGGCGCGCGTCACCGTTTGTACGGACACGCCCAATTCGCGCGCGAATTCCCGATGGGTCGGCAGGCGCGCGCCCACGGCCAGGACGCCCGATTCGATATCGCGTGCGATGCGCTCGACAATCGCGAGATAGCGCCGGTCGCGGCCACCTACCATCGCGTGGCTGCCGTCACGCCGCCGGCGTCACGGGCGCGTCAGCGCGCCGCGCCGCGGCCCAGCATCTTGCCGCGCGTCTTCTTGATGGCGGCGATGGCGGACGCGGCGTGGCCGATCTCGTCGGGATAGAAGGCGATCTCGTCCTTCAACAGCGGGCCGGTGCCGAGGAAACCCTCCAAGGTCGCGTGCATGCACAGCGCGGCGTAGGTGACCTGGTAGCCACCCTCCTGCACCGCGACCAGGCGGCCGCCCGTGTGCTTGGCGGCCAGCTTGCGCGCTTCCTCGGCCAAGGCGCGGAAACCCGCCATGGTCACGAGCTGGCGTCCGTTGGGATCGAACTGGTTCGCGTCCTGGCCGTTGGCGACCACGATCACCTCCGGCTTGTAGGCATTGACCGCCGGCACGACGATCTCGCGCATGGCTTTCAGATAGCCCGAATCGCTCGTGCCCATGGGCAGCGGCACGTTCAGGTTGAAGCCCTTGCCGCGGCCTTTGCCCACTTCGTCGGCCTTGCCGGTCTGCGGATGGAACTTCGGATGCCACGCGCCGTGGTCCATGTGGAACGAGACCGTCAGCACGTCGTCGCGGCCGTAGAAGCCTTCCTGCGTGCCGTTGCCGTGATGCACGTCCCAATCGAGGATCACGACGCGCTTGGCGCCGCGCTCGACCGCGCGCTGGGCGGCCAGCGCCGTGTTGTTGAGGAAGCAATAGCCGTCGGCCGTGTCGGGCGAGGCATGATGCCCCGGCGGACGCACCAGCGCGTAGGTCAGCTTGGCCTTGCCGTCGAGCATATGGTCCATCGCCGCGATGGCGGTGCCGGCGGCGACCTTCACCGGGCCGTAGGAGTGCGGCGTGAACAGGGTCGTGCGCGTGTACCACTTGCCGCGCCCCTTGCTCTTGGTCACCCGCTCCAGGTCGGCCAGGAAGCCCGGCGTGTGGAAGGTGAGCAGCTCGTCACGCGTAGCGGCGCGGCCCTTGTGCCACTTGATGCGCTTGGCCAGCGGGCCGTCCTTCAGGATCGAGAGCATGTTGCGCACCCGGTCCGGGCCTTCGGTGTGCTTTTCGGCCACGGCCAGGAACGGGTAGGGCGGAATCTCGAAGGCCGCCATGCCCATGTTGTGCTTCAGCACGTCGGGGTGCCAGAACACATGCAGCGTCTCGGTCTTGGCCATCGCTATTCCTCCTAAACGAATCCCGGCGTGATCTTAATCGAACCGCGCGGCTAGACGAGTCCGGCGAGGCCCAATGCGCCCGCCGCCGCCAGAAGCCACAGCGGATGGATCTTGGTGAACAGGGTCAAAGCAGCCGTCACGGCAGTAATGGCATAGGCGGCCCAGGAATGGTCCGCTGCGTCGGTCAGGATCCAACCACTGCCGAGCACGAGGCCGATGGTCACGGGCGCCAGGCCCGCCTGCGTCGCCTTGCGCCAGGGGCGTTCTCGGAACCGATCCCAGGCGTTGCTGATCGTATAGGCCAGGATCGAGGACGGGCCGCACATGGCCAGCGTGGTGATCAGCGCACCCAGGAGGCCGCCGACCTGAAGCCCGATCAGGCTGACCACCAGGACATTGGGCCCCGGCGCGGCCTGTGCCAGCGCGAACAGATCGACAAACTGCGTATCCGTCATCCAATGCTGGTCGTGCACGGAAAGCCGGTGGATTTCCGGCACCACGGCGTTGGCGCCGCCGATGGCCAGGATGGAGAGCAGCGCGAACTGGCCGAGCAGCGTGATGTAGATGTCGAGCGGCTTCATGACGCCGCCTTGCGGAAACGCTGGAACCAAACGATCAGGATGCTCAAGGGCGCGACGACCAGCAGCAGGATCAGAAGCGGCCAGCGGAAGATGGCGATGCCCACGAACGTCACGGCCACGAACAGAAGCGCCAGCGCGTCGCGCCGGTCCTTGTCGAGCATCTTGAGGCCGGTCGCGACCACGAG
>CAYZFH010000128.1:0-8809 GCA_964477375.1 uncultured Rhizobiaceae bacterium
GAGCAACTGATCAGTGAACAGCGAGGCTCAATCCCAGCAGTTTTCATTCGACCTGCGGGCGTCTACGACGATCTCGGTCATGCGGCCTATCTCGCGCATCAGATCGCCCGCATCTATGAGCGCCAGCTGACCAGTAACCTATATCCGGGTAACCTCAATATCGGACAATCCTATCTTCATCTCGATGATCTGACAGACGCGTTACGACTCATCATCGAACGTCGCGAAGAACTGCCGCCTGAGTTGCCCTTGCTGCTTGGCGAGCCCGAAGTACTGAGCTTCGGCGAACTCCAGCGCATGATTGGCCTGCTGATCCATGGTGAGGAATGGGAGACTCGCGAGATTCCGAAGGCCATTGCCCGGGCCGGTACATGGATTGAGGACAAGGTGCTCGACGAAGATCCCTTCATCCGCCCTTGGATGGTCGATATTGCCGACGATCACTACGAACTCGACGCCTCGCGCGCTCGAGAGCATCTCAGTTGGAAACCAAAGCATTCTTTGCGCGAGACCCTTCCTACGATCATTGATGCGCTCAAAGCCAATCCGGCTGACTGGTATCGTGCCAACAAGTTGAACGCTGCGCGCGTGGCAGAGACGATTGCGGAGGCTCCCGAAGCAGATCCTGTCCGGCATCACGAAATGATGCGTGAGCATCATGAGCAGATGCGGCAGATGCATTTTGGAATGCTTTGGGTACATTTTCTGGTTATCGCCCTCGGCGCATGGCTTCTCACCAGTCCCATTCAGTATGCCTTGTTCGACCCTGCTGCCGCAGGATCGGTGCATGACGTCACGCAGGAACGTGGCCTCTGGGAACCAGCCGTGCGCAATGCATTCACTGGCTGGAGCGATATTGTGTCTGGTCTCCTGATGATGTTGTTCGGCGCGCTGGCACTTTCTCCGCGATTCAGGTGGGCGCAGTGGGGAACCACGGCCGTTGGCCTGTGGCTGCTGTTTGCACCGTTGTTCTTTTGGACGCCGAGCCCGGCAGCTTACACGAACGATACGATTGTCGGTGCCCTCGCCATCACTTTCTCCGTGCTCGTGCCGATGATGCCAGGTATGAGGCACGAGGGCATGATGGACGAGAGCGCGGTCCCACCGGGCTGGACCTACTCACCGTCGTCGTGGCTGCAACGCCTGCCCATTATCGCGCTCGGCTTCTTTGGTTTCCTGATCGCTCGCGACCTTGCCGCCTATCAGCTCGGCCATGTTGGGAGTGTCTGGGAGCCATTCTTCTCTGGCTCAGGGGATAAGAATGGCGCGGAACACATCATCACCTCTGATATGTCTCGCGCATGGCCCATCGCGGACGGTGGCCTGGGCGCCACCAGCTACATGATCGAGGCGTTGATGGGAGCCATGGGCACGTCCTCCCGCTGGCGGACGATGCCATGGATGGTAACTTTCTTTTTCATTCTGGTGGTGCCGCTTGGCGGCGTATCGATTTTCTTCATCATTATCCAACCGATCGTGATCGGCACCTACTGCACACTTTGTCTAATCGCGGCACTTGCGATGCTGGTCATGATTCCCCTTACGCTCGACGAAGTCGTGGCGATGGGGCAGTACATGCTGCGCAGCGTGCGGGCGGGACGGCCGTTCTGGCAGACGTTCTTTCGGGGCGGGTCCGAGCCAGCCGGAAACGCCGACAAGAAAGATCCAGGTTTCTCTGCTTCCATCAGGAAACAGACTGGTGCCGCCGTCCGAGGGGTCACGGTTCCGTGGACCCTGTTCGCGAGCTGCATGCTCGGGGTCTGGTTGATGTTTTCGCGCGTGACCTTCGGTACGGAAGGAGCGATCGCTGACAGCGATCATTTGGTAGGAGCCCTGATCATCACGATCGCAGTTTGCGCGATGGCCGAAGTGGCGCGACCGCTTCGCTTCCTCAACCTACTGTTCGGGCTCTGGTTGACCATGGCGCCCTGGCTGCTCGACGGCTCAATGGCCGGAGCCGACCTGAACGACGTCGTGGCCGGAATTCTCGTGATCGGTCTGAGCCTTCCGCGCGGAACACGAAGTATGGAACATTACGGTACCTGGGACCGATATGTGGTTTAGGCCACAAATCGCACTTTTTGTAGGGCGAGTTGTATGGCGAAGGCCGCGCGCGAATGGGCGGTCTTGAATCTTGGGGCCATTGTGCCATTCTCTATGTAATGAAGCCTCGATCGGCGCGGCAGATTTTTATCTTGTTCCTGGCGGTCCTTGTGACCGCGGGTATGGGCATGTCCGCCGTCCAAGCGGCAGACATGACGGTCAAGACGGCCATGACGTCCGATATGAGCGCGTCGGGGCATGGTGACTGCACCAAATGTAGTGGCAGTAACGGCGCCGACGGTAAGGTGATGGTCTGCCCGCCCGCCTGCATCGCTCCTGTGGTTGCCGTACTGCCTCCGGTCGGTCCGGTAATAATTATGCCGGTCGTCACGATCCCCTCTGTGCCAAGAGACGTGCTCCTGTCAGGCAGCGCGTCCGCACCCGACCCTTACCCTCCCAGACTTAGCGACCTCGTCTGATGTGACGGTAGCCGCTTAAAGCGGCTGACCTGAGCATCTGAACGCGCTCACGTGCCTTTGGCACGCGGGGGTGACTTCCATCGGGAGTCACTTGGTCATCGCATACCTGCGCGTTCCGAAGCCACGTGATCGCGGAAGGGTCTGAGGGTGAATACCGAATCCAGTTGTTCAATCTCGCGTCGGACATTGCTGTCGGCTAGCGCGGCTCTTGCTGTATCCATGGCGGGTCGATCGTGGGCGACGCGTGCGGCCGTCGACCGCGACTATCGAATCACGGCGGCGCCGGGACAGGCGTCTCTCGTCGGCGGAAATCGCCCGAAGACCGAGGTATGGGCTTACGACGGCACGGTGCCGGGTCCGGTCTTCCGCGTGCGGCAGGGCGAGCCCGTTCGCATCGTCGTCGAGAACCGGCTCGCCGAGGACACGACAGTCCACTGGCACGGCATCCGGCTGCCCAATGCCATGGACGGCGTGCCGGGTCTGACGCAGCCGCCGATCAAGCCCGGCGAGCGCTTCACGTACGAATTCACGCCGCCGGACGCCGGCACCTTCTGGTACCACCCGCACGCCGACAGCCTGCAGCAGCTTGGCCGGGGGCTCGCGGGCGTCTTGATCGTCGAGGAGACAAAGCCGGTGCCCGTCGACCGCGAGATCGTCTGGATGCTCGCGGATTGGCGACTTACATCCGATGGCCAGATTGCTTCCGGCTTCGGCAACGCCATGGAAGCGGCCATGTCCGGCCGGGTCGGCAACACGGTGACATTGAACGGCGCCGCGCGCGCCGACGAGAAGGTGCAAGCGGGCGAACGCGTCCGCCTGCGTCTCGTCAATAGCGCGCTTGCTCGAATCATGGCTCTGCGATTTGAGGGGCATCGTCCGGTCATCGTGGCGATCGACGGCCAGCCCTGTGATCCGCATGAGCCTGAGGGAGGTCGGCTCCTTCTCGGCCCGGCCATGCGTGTCGATGTGTTGCTCGACATGCAAGGCGAGCCGGGCCGGCGCTACCGGGTGGTCGACGACTTCTATGACGGCTTGGCCTACACGCTCGTCGATTTGGTTTACGACAAGGACTCTTCAGGTCGCGCACGATTGCCGCGTGCGCCGCTTTCGCTGACGCGAAATCCTTTGCCCGAGCCGCTCCTTGCGAGCGCCGAGCGCCACGAGCTCGTGCTCCAGGGCGGCATGATGGGCGGCAGGGGCATGGGCGGCATGGGAATGATGGGCCATGGCGCGGCCTGGGCCATCAACGGCAAGTCCATGACGGGCGACGGCCATGCCGGAATGGCGCCGCTCCTGACCCTGGAGTTGGGTCGGAGCTATGTGCTGAATCTGCGCAACGAGACTGCCTGGTGGCACCCGATGCATCTCCATGGCCACAGCTTCAGGGTGCTGACGCGCAATGGCTTGCCCGTCCCGCATCATCAGTGGGGCGACACGGTCCTCATGCCGCCGAAGGACACGGTCGATATCGCCTTCGTGGCCGACAATCCCGGCGACTGGATGCTGCATTGCCACGTCACTGACCATCAGGTGGCCGGTCTGATGACCGTCCTCCGGATCGCTTGACCCTCATGTTCGATTGGAAAAAAGGAGAACTGCCATGAAACGGACTGCTCGACTCGGCGCCGTTCTGACGCTGCTCGCCATGCCGCTACAGGCCATGGCCGAGCCCAGCCATGCGATTTTGTACAAGAACCCGCAATGCAGCTGCTGCGAAGGTTATGCGGCTTACTTGCGCGACAACGGATTCAAGGTCGACGTCAAGCCGACCAACGATCTCGCTGAGATCAGCCGCAAGGCCGGTGTGCCCGAAAAATTCGAGGGTTGTCACACGATGTTCGTCGAAGGTTACGTGGTCGACGGTCATGTTCCGGTCAACGTTGTTCGTAAGCTGCTGTCGGAAAAACCCGCTATCGCTGGGATCACTTTACCTGGGATGCCGGCCGGATCGCCGGGGATGTCTGGCGCCAAGACACGGCCGTTCACCGTCTATGCCGTCACCAAGGATGGCAAGACACCGACCGTTTACGCCACGGAGTGACCACGCGGCGAGGAGCCCTATGGAATTCACGCCATGACCCGACACCCAGCAATGGCCAATCCAAATCGGTCAGAAAGTGCCGGCCCGCGAGTCTGGGTGTCGCGGCGTCGGTTGCTGTATGCCGCACCCGCAGCTGCCTTCGTTGGTCTGGCCGTTGCGCTTACCTGGGGGCTCACCCGCAATCCTCGCGAGCTTCCATCGACGCTCATCGGCAAACCGGTGCCCAGGTTCAACCTTCCGTCCGTCCGGGGACGGGCCCTCGGGCTATCCAGCGCCGATCTCACGGGCGAGGTCTCGCTTGTCAACGTCTTCGCCTCTTGGTGCGTCGCGTGCCGCGCCGAGCACCCGGTATTCATGAAGCTCAAGGAGGACGGCGTCGTCGCGATCCACGGTATCAACTACAAGGATCGCCCCCAGGACGCTGCCGAATGGCTGGATGGCTTGGGCGATCCTTATACCCGCACGGGCGCCGACCTCGATGGCCGGGTATCTATCGAGTGGGGTGTTTACGGCGTACCCGAGACCTTCGTCATCGATCGCGAGGCACGGATCGTCTTCAAGCAGGTAGGGCCGGTCACACCGGAGGTCTATCGGAGCAAGATAGGTCCGTTGATCGAAGGGCTGCGCGAATGAACCGCGTGGCTTGCAAGATTGCTCTACTCGGCGACACCCGTCGCGGGGGGCGTCCATGCGCGTGACAGCCGTGCTCATCGCCGTAACCGCGTTGGGCGTCGCCACGCTCGTCGCTGCCGGTATCTACCGATATCACAGCGCGAACGCACCGGAGAAGACCGCGGGATTGTCACCCGGCGCGACTGCCACGGCGACGCGCCCGGGCAAGGGGTTTTCGTTTTCCACGTTGAAGACGCCCAAGCCGGTGCCCGTGCTGAGGTTCGTCGATGGCGAAGGCCGCGAGATGGGGCTAGAGGCATTCAGGGGAAAGACCGTGCTTCTCAATATCTGGGCTACCTGGTGCGTCCCGTGCCGGCTGGAAATGCCGACGCTCGACCGGCTCCAGGCTAAGCTCGGCGGCCCTGATTTCCAGGTCGTGCCCCTGTCGATCGATCGGGAAGGACTGCCGACGGTGAAGGCGTTCTACGAGAAACTCGGGCTCAAGGCGCTTGGCGTCTATGTCGATCGGACCGGCAAAGCCGCTCAGGAACTGGGCGCCGCCGGCATTCCGACGACGCTGCTCGTCGATGGGGACGGAAACGAGATCGGCCGGACCGTCGGGCCGGCCGAGTGGGACAGCGGCGAGGTCCTGCAGGTGCTTCGACAATATGTGAAACCTCCGGCCGCTAAGGGCGACCGGCCGGAAGGCAAGTCGTGACGGCCGGAACGGCCGTGTGCGAACTCGATGGACGAAGGTTGCGCCCCTTCAGTGACCGGAAGCCATGTTTTTCCAATTCGACCTTGTGAGGTGACCGATGAGTGCACAAAACGGAACGACAAAAGCGACCCAGGTGTCCTTGACCAAGGGCGTGATCAACTTGGCTCGATATTACTTTTGGAACGCGATCGGCCGGGCTCGAGCGTACTTGGGCGGACGCCGCGGCTTGATCCTCTTGGCCGTAGCGGTCTTGGGAGCCGGTGCCGCTCTCAACTGGGGGTGGCTGATCGCTATTGGGGTCGCGCCGATCCTCTTGGCTTTGGCGCCCTGCGCCGCCATGTGCGCGCTCGGTCTTTGCATGAAGGGGGGAGCCAAATCCTGCTCCTCTGGCGATCAGAGCGCCAAGAATGGTTCGGAGCCGGCTGTATCCGCCAAGCCGCGCAAGGAAGCCTAATCGGTGGCGATTGGCTTGCAAGAGGCTGTCTCTCGATTGCTGACGGCCGACGAAAACGGCCGATCGCCTGCCCAACCGAGTGATCGATGTGTCCCTGCAAACGAGAGGAGTTGAACGATGTACATGAACCTGAAGACGCTCTTTAGCACAGTCGCCATCGCCGTCGTGCTGGCCGGCGTGCCGGCTCTTTATGCCTATGCCCAAACCCCCAGCGCTCAGGGCTCCGGAAGCATGATGCAAGGCGGTCAGGGCGGCATGATGCAAAACGGCCAAGGCGACATGATGGGCCAAGGAGGCATGATGAACATGATGCAGCAGATGAGCCAGATGATGGAAACCTGCAACAAAATGATGCAGGGGATGGCCCAGCATCATGACCGCGAGGCTCCGAAGGACGGAACGACACCCGAGAAGAAAGGATGACCCGCACACAGGAGGTAAAGTCGATGGCCAGATACCTGCTGATCGAATCGCGTGATCCGTTCGAATCGAACGACGTCGCGTACTATTACGATCTCGCCACCGACCTCGCCCGGCACGGCAACGAGGTCACCCTCTTTCTTGTGCAAAACGGCGTGCTGCCCGCGCGGCCCGGCGTTCACTCCGACCTGCTCGCGAAGGTGGCTCGGAGCGGTGCCGAGATCCTTGCCGACGAATTCTCGCTTCGCGAGCGAGCCATCCCAGCGGACGCGTTGATTCCGGGCGTCAAGGCGTCGCCGCTCGACGTGGTCGTCGACCAGCTCGCCGAAGGCCGCAAAGCACTCTGGCACTAGGAGAAAGCCATGACCGACAAGAAAACGCTGACCATCGCCATCATGGACGCGCCGTACGAGAGCGCGCGCAGCGCCACGGCCTTCCGCCTGGTCGACGCCGCCGTGCGGCGAGGGTACGACGTCAACGTCTTCGCGTACGAAGGCGCGGTATCCGTGCCCTTCGCCTTGCAGAAACCGCATGCCAATGCCGTACACGGACGCGCGGTGGAAGAAGAGAACCACCCCCTGCCGAAGGATTGGGTCGCTGCTCTCTTGAAAGAAGCGGCCAAGAGCGGCGGAAAACTGGATTGGGTCAACTGCGGGCTGTGCGTGGACGAGCGCGGCGTCGAGAACTCTATCGAGGGGGTCCGACGCGGCTCGCCGGCGGATTTCTGGAAGATGGCGGGAGCCTCGGACAATACCCTCGTCATCGCGACCAAGTAGGAGATCGCCATGAAGGTCCTACAGATCATCGAAACCGCCTATCGCGCGACGCTCGAGGAACAGGACGATACGGTCGTCTGGATCACGCACGCCATGAAAGGGGCCGGAGGCGACCTCGACGTTCTGCTGCGCGGAAACGCCGTCAACTACGGTCTCTATGGGCAGGACGCCTCCGGCCTTGCCTTCGGCGAGTGGCGGCAGACTCAACCTCCGCGCCTCGCCGACGACATTGCCGGCCTGATCGGCAAAGGCGTCGATGTCTACTACGTCCAGGACGACGCCGTAGCGCGCGGGATCAGCGAGTCTGCCCTCGTGGAAGGCCTGAAGCCCATTGCGCGCAACGGCATTGCCGCGTTGCTTGGCGCCTATGACCAAGTCTGGCACTGGTAGCACTACTATCGCGGGTAAGCACTGGCTTCGCCGTGACGGACCGGCCTCTGAGGACTACGATGCGATCGATCGCGAACTGGCTTGTTATCTTGGTTGTAATGACAGCGGTCCTACCGCCGGCATGGGCGCATTCTCTCAAGGAACTCGAAGCCACGCTTGCCGACAAAGAGAAGTTTTTCCAACCGCTTGATAGGCCAGCGCCCGGCTTTTCCCTGCGAGACCCGAGCGGAGCTGCCGTAAGCCTTGCCGATTTTCGCGGCAAGGTGGTCGTTCTCAACTTCGTCTACACGAACTGCCCCGATGTCTGTCCGCTGCATACGGCGCGCATTGCCGAAATCCAGTCGATGATCAACGACACGCCGATGAAATCCCAAGTCGCGTTCATCACCATTACGACTGATCCAAAGCGGGATACCGGCCAAGCTCTCCGAGATTACGGCGCTGCGCACGGACTCGACCCCGTCAACTGGGTCTTCCTAACAGCGGGACAGGATCAGCAAGACGATGTTACGCGCAAGTTGGCGGAATCATATGGGCATAAATTCACCAAGACCGCCGATGGATATCAGGTTCACGGCATCGTCACCCATGTGATCGATCGAGAAGGACGATGGCGGGCTAACTTTCATGGATTGAAATTTGAATCCGTCAATATGGTCCTGTTCGTCAACGCGCTCGTCAATGACGTTCACCCCAGCCATACGCCGCCTGAAGCGAGTTTCTGGGGCCGCGTACGAAACTTATTCCGATGACGAGCGATAATCCGCACCTGTCGAACCCCGGGCCCGCCGCGAACATTGTGCCTTTCAGCGGGTGGCTGACGTTACTTCGCCGCTATCTCCTCACAGTCGGCTTCGGCAACCTTGCTTGGGAGTT
>CAYZFH010000129.1:0-6660 GCA_964477375.1 uncultured Rhizobiaceae bacterium
AAGGCGAGTTTGCCCGCCTGTTCGATGTGTCCGGTGACAAGGTTGCCCGGGCCCGTGCCGCGGCGGCGCGGAGCGGCGCCACAATCCTGCTCAAGGGCGCCGATACGGTGATCGCGGCGCCGGATGGGCGGGCGGTGATCAACGCCAATGCGCCCGCTGATCTGGCGACCGCCGGCTCGGGCGACGTGCTGGCCGGCTTCGCCCTGGCCCTGATGGCGCGGGGAATGGACGCGTTCGATGCGGCCGCGGCGGCTGCGTGGTTGCACGGCGAGGCCGGGGCGGTTGCTGGTCCGGGCCTGATCGCCGAGGATTTACCTGAAGCCTTGCCGGAGGTTTACCGGCGTTTGTTCTCGACGGTTATCCAATGAGTGAAATGCGCGCCGCAGCCTCCGCCTTCGTCGAACGGACGCTGGGCCGGCTCAAGAACGCTTGGCGCGACGTGGCGGGGCCGCCCGCCATCGGCGCTGCGCCCGCGCGCCCGTTGCGGCCCGACCTGCCGGCCGAAGACGCGCAGCGGGTGCGCGAGCAGATGCGTGCGTGCCTCGAGGCCGCGGGCGGCGAAGTGTCCGCCCGTGCCCGCGCGGCGGAACTCGGGCGCAGCTATCTGTCGCTTAATGAGACCGGCCGCCCGCGCTTCCTCCGCCTTTTGGCCGAGGATTTCGATACCGACGGCCAGGCGGTCGATGCCGCCATCGGCCGTGTGCAGGCCGCCCGCGATCCCGAGGCGCGCCGCAAGGCGGAGCAGGAACTGCGCCGGGCGCTGGATGCGCCGCGCCTGCGTCTTCTGACTCAATTCAATGCTTTGAACGAAGGCGTGAAGTTTTTAGTCGATATGCGCGCCGAGCTTTTGAAGCTTCTGCGTGCCGAGCGCGATTCGGCTCTTGCGTCGCTCGATACGGACCTGCGCGGGCTTCTGGCGTCCTGGTTCGATATCGGCTTTCTGGATTTGCGGCGGATCACCTGGTCCTCGCCGGCGGCGTTGCTGGAGAAGCTGGCGGCTTATGAGGCCGTCCATGCCATCCAGAGCTGGCAGGACATGAAGCATCGCCTCGATTCCGACCGGCGCTGTTTCGCTTTCTTCCATCCGCGTATGCCGGACGAACCGTTGATCTTCGTCGAGGTCGCCTTGGTCAACGGCTTGGCGGGCGATGTTGGCGTGCTACTTGATGAGACGTTGCCGTCCACGGACGCGCGCCGCGCCGACACGGCGATCTTCTATTCGATCTCGAACGCCCAGGCGGGTTTGGCCGGCATCAGCTTCGGCAATTTCCTGATCAAGCGGGTCGTCGACCAACTGCGAGGCGAGTTTCCCCAACTTCGTGTCTTTTCCACCCTGTCTCCGATCCCCGGATTCCGCCGCTGGCTCGACGGCGCGGGCGAGGGGGCGCTGGCGATCTTTGGCGCAAGCGATTGGGCGGCGCTTCACGCCTTGCCGAAGCGCATCGACGATGTCGAGGGGCTGCGCGCTCTCTTGGCGACGCCGGACTGGCATGCGGATCCGCGTGTCGCCGATGCGCTCAAGGGACCGCTCACCCGGCTTTGTGCGCAATATTTGTTGGAGGTGCGCAGCAAGCGGGGCAGCGCGCTCGACCGCGTGGCGCATTTCCATTTGTCGAACGGCGCGCGCGTCGAGCGGATCAATTGGATGGGCGACCGCTCACCGAAGGGCTTCAAGGATTCGGCCGCCATGATGGTCAATTACCTGTACGACCTGGCCGAGATCGACGCTAACCATGAGGCTTATACGACCAGCGGCCGGATCGATGCTTCGCCCGCGGTCCTAGCTCTTCTGCGGCCGGAACGCGTTGGAAACTAAGAGCTTTTACCCAGCGTGAGCACTCCTGATCGATGTTGTTGCGGATTTTGAGGATATCGTTATAAATATCCGTATTGGTTCGATTATTTGGTTTCGCTGCGACTATAGGGGAACGCGGCATGGCTCCAATTTCTCGCCAAATGAGCAGCTTGCTTTTCAAGCGCGGCGAGCAGCTCGAATACATCAAACGCGGATCGCAATTCCGCCGCGTGCTGGCTGACCGCACGGTCGAGACCGCCGAGGTCGTGTCGGTGCATACCGATCAGCTCGGCATCCCCCATGTCCGCTATAAACTCGACTTCCTGCGCCCCAACCGGCAGCGCTATGTCGAAGGCACCCGCGTGCTTGCCGCGCGCTCGTTCTTCGATCTGTATCAGGAACGCGTCGGCGCCTGATCCCGGTTCGCCGGTTTCTCCTCTCCATCCGTCTTTGAAGCTGCCTGGCAGGGACGCTAGGCTCGTTCCGCATCGTTGGAGGGCGGGATGAACGATCTGTTCGCGGAACTCGGGTTGCGCCGGGTCATCAATGGCACCGGCTACGCGACCGTTCTTGGCGCAAGCCCCGTCAGTGACGAGGTCATCGCGGCGGTTGCCGGAGTCCTGACCCAGAACGTCGAGATGATCGACTTGCAACGCGCGGCGTCGGAATCGATCGCGGCGGCGACGGGTGCCGAGGCGGGCTGCGTCACGGCGTGCGCCGCGTCGGGCATCGCGGTCGGGATCGCGGCTGCCATCACGGGTGACGACCTGGCCCATATCGAGGCGCTGCCGGACGGCGCCGGGGCCAAGAATGAGGTGATCATCCAGAAGGCGCATTGCATCGACTACAGCGGCAATATCACCCAGATGATCCGCATCGCGGGTGCGAAGCCGGTCGAGATCGGTTCGGTGAACGGCGCGGGCGCCTATCATCTGGAAGGCGCCATCGGCCCCAATACGGCCGCCGGCCTGTTCGTAGTCTCCGCCCAGGCGCCGCAGGGCAGTTTCATCGGCCTCAACGACTTCGTGCGCGTTTGTCATGCCGAGGGCGTGCCGGTCATCGTCGATGCGGCCACGGACTACGATTTGCGCCCTTTCATCGAAGAGGGCGCGGATTTGGTGATCTGGAGCGGCCATAAGCGCCTCGGCGGCCTGACCGCCGGCGTCGTCGCGGGTAAGCGCGATCTGGTGCGTGCCGTTTATATGCAGGAACGCGGCATCGGCCGGGCCATGAAGGTCGGCAAGGAAGGCGTCGTCGGCGTGATCGCGGCGCTGAAGCGCATGGGCGGCGAGGATCAGGCCGCACGCACCGCGCGGGAGACTGCGCGCATCCGCATGGCGGTGGAAAAACTTTCCAAGCTGCCGGGATTTTCCGCCGAGGCTGCCGCGGACCCAACCGGCAAGCCGCTGCATCGCGCCCGTATCCGCATCGACGCGGCCAAAGCGGGCATTTCCGCCAACACGATCAGCCAGCGCTTGGCCGCGGGCGATCCGACCATCAAGCTCGACGACTATGAGGCGGGCCTGGGCATCTTGGTCATTGAGCCGACCTGCCTTTCGGACAAGGACATGGAGACGATCTGCGCCCGCATCGCGGAGATCGTGAAGACGCCGGGGCAGGGCGCCCTGGAACCACCCAAAGACAGCCTGGACGACCGCCGCAACCGGGCTCTGTTGGCCTGGCCGCGCCGCCGTCCCAGCAAGTAGGGAGCGAAATCCGATGGCTGACGCCGTTCCCCTTCGCCGGTCTCGCCGTACCCCGCAGGCGGATACGCTTCGCACGCTGCGCGAATTGGAGCGCAAGGTTCTCTGGCTCTCGAGCTGGACCATCCACCACGCCAACCACCTGCGCACCAGCCGCGACGGGTTGAAGGTCGGCGGTCATCAGGCCTCCAGCGCATCGGTTGCCACGCTTCTGACCGCGTTGTTCTTCCACGCGATGCGCTCGGAAGACCGCATCGCGGTGAAGCCTCACGCCAGCCCGGTCTTCCACGCGATCCAATATCTTTTGGGAAATCAGACTCGCGAGAACCTGATCAACTTCCGCGCCCTGGGTGGGGCGCAATCCTATCCCTCGCGCACCAAGGATGCTGACGACGTGGATTTCTCCACCGGCTCCGTCGGCCTGGGTGTCGCTGCGACGCTGTTCGGCTCGTTGGTGCAGGACTATGTGCGCTTGCATGGATTCTCGGACCGTCCCGCCGGTCGCATGGTCGCCATCATGGGCGACGCTGAGTTGGACGAAGGCAACATCTACGAAGCGTTGCTCGAAGGCTGGAAGCACGACGTCCGCAATCTATGGTGGATCGTCGACTACAACCGGCAGAGCCTGGACAGCGTCGTCTCCGACCATCTGTTCCAGAAGATCAAAGACTTCTTCCAGGCCGTGGGCTGGAAGGTGGTCATGCTCAAATACGGCAAGCGGCTGGAAGCCGCCTTCGCGCTTCCAGGCGGCGAGGCGCTGCGGCGCTGGATCGATGATTGCCCGAACGATCTCTATTCCGCGCTGACCTACAAGGGCGGCAAATCATGGCGCGAGCATCTGACCGCCGATCTGGGCGGCACGCGCTTCGGCCGTCAGCTGCTCGATGAACATGACGACGATCAGCTTCACGCCCTGATGACCAACTTGGCCGGTCACGACATGGAAGCCGTCGTCGAGGCCTTCGATGCCGTCGATTCCGATGTGCCGCATTGCTTCATCGCCTACACGGTGAAGGGGTTCGGCCTGCCGTTCGCCGGGCACAAGGACAACCATGCCGGTTTGATGAACCTGGAGCAGATGGCGAAGTTGAAGAGCGCCATGGGCATTGCCGATGGCGCGGAATGGGATCGTTTCGCCGGATTGTCTTTGCCGGTGGAGACGCTGGAAACGTTCCTTAAGGAGACGCCATTCGCCCAACGCGCGCAGAAGCGCGTGGTCGAAGCCATCCCCGTTCCGGCTGAATTGCCGGTGCCCGACGGCGTGAAGCAATCCACACAGGAGGCCTTCGGCCGAATCCTGAACGAACTGGGCAAGGGTGATTCGGCGCTGGCCAAGCGCATCGTCACCACGTCGCCGGACGTTACGGTGTCGACCAATCTTGGCGGTTGGGTCAATCAGCGCGCGATTTTCAATCGCGCCGCTCGTGCCGACGTTTTCCGGGACGAGAAGGTGATTTCCGCCCAGCGCTGGGCCATGCACCGCGAAGGCCAGCACATGGAGCTGGGCATCGCGGAGAGCAATCTGTTCCTGATGCTGGCCGCGCTCGGCCTGTCCTCTCCGCTGTTCGACGCGCGCCTCCTGCCGATCGGCACGGTGTACGACCCGTTCATCGCGCGCGGTCTCGATTCGCTCAACTACGCCTGTTACCAGGACGCCCGCTTCATGATCGTGGCGACGCCGTCGGGTATCACGCTGGCGCCGGAGGGCGGCGCGCACCAATCGATCGTGCAGCCCTTGATTGGCATGGGGCAGCCGGGCCTGACGTCATACGAACCCGCCTATGCGGACGAGTTGGCCGCGATCATGGCGTGGTCGTTCCGTCATATGCAGGCGGAGAAGGGCGGCTCGGTCTATCTGCGCCTGTCGACGCGGCCGATCGAGCAGATCAAACGGCACCCCGACGCTGCTTGGCGCGACACGGTGGTGGCGGGCGGCTATTGGGCCGTGCCGCCGGCGCCCGGCGCGGAACTGGCTGTGGTCTATAGCGGCGCGGTGGCGCCGGAGGCGCTCGCTGCCCATGCCCAGATCGCGGAAGACCTGCCGGGAACCGGCCTGCTCGCCGTGACATCGCCCGACCGGTTGCATGCCGACTGGCTGGCCGCGAAGCGCGAGGGGCGTGCGAGCCATGCCGAGCGGCTGCTGGGCGCGCTCGGCCGCAATGCGAAGCTGGTGACGGTGCTGGATGGGCATCCGGCGACGCTGTCTTGGCTGGGTTCCGTCGCCCCCCACCGCATCCATGCGCTGGGCGTCGAACGCTTCGGCCAGTCGGGCGATATCCAGGATCTCTACCGGACCTACGGCATCGACGCGGACGCCATCCTGGACGCCGCGGCGGGGCTGTTGCTGCGCTAGGCCAACGGCTCCCGGTTCGCGCGTTCCAGGACGCGCCGGACCATGCCCCAGAAGGCCGTCCAGTTGCCCGCGATGCCGGCCATGCGTGTGGCCTGCCAGGTGCGATAGCGGCGGATACGCAGATTGGGTTGACCGAGCAGAAACAGCGCGAGTGCGCGGGCGGGGTGGCTGACCTTTCGGCGCGTATGGTCGTTGTGCATGATCACGAAATCTTCGAAGGAGCACGGCGCAAGCTTGAGCGCGCCGGCGGCCTCGGCGTCCTGCAGCAATTGCACACCGGCTTTCGTGCGCGCGACCGCCACGTTCACGCCGGGCGCTTCGCGGAAGATGCGCTTCCCGTTCTCGATCACCCAGCCGTCGGGTACCGCGACGTCGGCCTGCTCGCCGATGGCGTCGGGGCAGATCTTGCAACGGAACTGCAGGTCGTAGGTCCAGGGCTTGCCCTTTTCGTACCAGGTTTCCTCGTAGCTCATGTCGAAGACGCGGCCGTCTCTCGCGGCGACGCGGGTAGGACCAGGCCAGCCTTCGCCGCGCCAGCGGAACAGCGCGATGTCCTTGCGAGGCACGCCGTGATAGGCGGCGATCTTCTCCGCCGTCTGCAGATTGGCCTCGCCGCCGCAGAAGATCGTCAGCAGGTAGGGGATTTGCTTCGACACCTGCGGGTCGATGCGGCCGAGCGCCCGGATCGCGGCCACGTCGCACGGCTTGCCAATGACCGCGAAACGCGTGCCTTCGTCCAGAAGGCGGGCGACATGCCGGAGCGGCGATGAGGTGGCGTAGCGCGATTGCGCGCCGGAGATCACTTCCTG
>CAYZFH010000129.1:6760-8805 GCA_964477375.1 uncultured Rhizobiaceae bacterium
TCCACCCGATCGCGCCCGGCCAAGCTTTCGCAAAGGCCGCAGCTCGTGCAAAGCCCGTAACGGACGACCGTTTGCAGATCGCGAACCTTGGACACTGGCGGCCTCTGGGAATCGGGGAGGAAGGCTGGCCGTCCGGTTGCGCGGCCATTACCTATGATATAGAGAAACGGCCCTGTTCCGAGCGGGATTCGTTGTGGCCCGACCGATAAGCGCGGGCGTGGTGGAATTGGTAGACACGCAGGATTTAGGTTCCTGTGACCTTGCGTCGTGGGGGTTCAAGTCCCTCCGCCCGCACCATCCGAAACCGGTCGGAACGGCGTCTGCAAACGCGATGCGGCAGGCGTGTTCCCTTAACGTGCGGAGATTGCAATGCAGGTGACCGAGACCCTGTCCGAGGGGCTAAAGCGCGGCTTCAAGATCGTGCTGCCGGCCAAGGACATCGATCGCAAGGTCGAGGACAAGCTGCGCGAGTACGGCGCTTCCGCGCGTATCCCCGGTTTCCGCCCCGGCAAGGCGCCGCTGTCGCTTCTGAAAACCCGCTTTGGCGATGCCATGCGCGGCGAGGTCCTGCAGGAGGCCGTGAACGAAGGGTCCCATCAGGCCATCCACGAGCGTGGCTTGCGCCCGGCGATCCAGCCCAAGATCGACATCACCTCCGCCGATCCCGGCGCCGACCTGGCCTTCACCATTGAAGTCGAGGTTCTGCCCGAGATCACGCCGATGGATTTCAAGTCCATCGAGCTGGAGCGCCTCGATATCCAGATCGCAGACAAGGACATCGACGAGGAAGTGAAGCGCCGCGCCGAAATGGTGAAGCGCACCGAGCCGGTGAAGGAGCCGCGCCCGGCCAAGTCCGGTGACGTGGTCGTCATCGATTTCGAAGGGCAGGTGGACGGCAAGCCGCTTCCGGGCGGCAAGGGCGACGGGTTCTACCTGGAGCTGGGCAGCGGCCGTTTCATTCCGGGCTTTGAAGACCAGCTGGTCGGCGCGTCCGCGGGCGATAAGCGGACCGTGAACGTGAAGTTCCCGGACGAATATCAGAACAAGGAAATCCAGGGTAAGGACGCGGTCTTCGACGTCACCGTCAAGGAAGTGCGCGAGCCTGTCGAGGCGGCCATCGACGACGAGTTGGCCAAGCAGTTCGGCCTGGAGAATCTCGCTGCGCTGAAGGCATCGGTGAAGAGCGAGCTGGAGAACGGCTACAACTCGGTCACCCGTTCGCGCGCCAAGCGTCTTCTGTTCGACAAGCTGTCCGACGGCCACGACTTCCCGCTGCCTCCGGGCATGGTGGATGCCGAGTTCGAGGGCATCTGGCGCCAGGTCCAGGAGGACAAGGAGCAGGGCCGTCTGGACGCCGAGGACGCCAAGAAGAGCGAGGACGATCTCAAGGCCGACTACCGCAAGATCGCGGAGCGCCGGATTCGCCTGGGCCTCCTCTTGTCCGAGCTGGGTCGCAAGAACAACATTACGGTCACGCCCGAGGAGACGAATCGGGCGCTGATCGCCGAAGCGCGCCGCCATCCGGGCAACGAGCGCCAGGTCATGGAGTTCTACAGCCAGAACCAGGCGGCGGCCGAAGCGTTGCGCGCGCCCATCCTCGAGGACAAGGTCGTCGACTACATCCTCGAATTGGCCAAGGTGACGAAAAAGCCGATCACTACCGACGCGTTCAAGTCGATGGTCGAGGCGGAAGCCGCTGCGGCGGGCGCCGCCGGCGCAAGTTCGACGACGGCTGAAAACGAGCCGGCGGAAGGCGAGAAGAAGAAGCCCGCCAAGCGCGCGGCTAAGAAGACCAAGGATTGAGCAGCGAATAAGGGCTAGGAAAAGCGGACATGAGCGAGATCACCGCCAATATGCTGGTTCCCATGGTCGTCGAGCAGACGAACCGCGGCGAGCGCGCCTATGACATCTATTCCCGGCTTCTCAAGGAACGCATCATTTTCCTGTCCGGACCGGTCAACGACGCGGTTTCGACTCTGATCTGCGCCCAGTTACTGTTCCTCGAGTCGGAAAATCCGACCAAGGATATCTCGCTCTACATCAAC
>CAYZFH010000130.1:0-8784 GCA_964477375.1 uncultured Rhizobiaceae bacterium
GCCATGGTCTTCACCCGCACCAAGCGGGGCGCGGACCGCGTGACCCGCCACCTGCAGGATGGGGATATCGAGGCCGCTGCCATCCATGGCGACAAGTCGCAGGGCCAGCGCGAGCGGGCTTTGGCGGATTTCCGCAACGGCAAGGCGCGCGTCCTCGTCGCGACCGACATTGCGGCGCGCGGCATCGACGTCGACGGCGTCAGCCACGTGATCAACTACGAACTCCCCAACATGCCGGAAAGCTATGTCCACCGCATCGGCCGCACCGCGCGCGCGGGCGCCGAGGGCGTGGCCATCTCGCTGTGCGACCGCGAGGAGCGCGAGTATCTGCGCGACATCGAGCGGACCATCCGCCAGCGGATCCCGATCATGGCGGGCGGACCCGAGATCGCGGCGTCGGCGGAAACCACGCCCACGCCGGTCGTGCCGGAACGCGAGGAGGGCGGCCGGCACCATCGCGGCCGTCACAACAACGGCCATCGCCATGAAGGGCGCCGCCATGGCGGCCAAGGCCGTCAGGGTCATAACGGTGGCGGAGGCCGTCAGCATGGCCGCCCGCACGAGCAGCGGCATGGCGACGAAGGCGAACAGCATCGTCCGCGTCACCATCGCGGCCAGCACGAGGCCAACGGCGAAGCCCGCCAGCAGCAGCCTGAGCGGCAGGAACAGGACCGCCGTCCGCACGGCCACGGCCACCATCACGGCAAGGGCCCCCGGGGCCATCATGGCGAGGGCGGAAAACCCCGCCACGGGCATGGGGCCGGAGAAGGCCAGGGACGCCCCCACGGGCATGGCCCGAAGGGTGGTCATCAGGGCAAAAACGGCGGAAATCCGCGGTTTTCGAAGCCTAAGAATCGCCCCTCCCACCGGAACGAAAATGCGGTATCTTCTCCCACAGACCGCGAACGCGGCGATGACCTGTCAAAGGTGGTTTTCCTTCAGCCGCGGCGCCCTGAGAACCAGGGTTTCCCGGGTGGCTACCGGCGACGGCGTGCGTCCGGCAACCAATAAAGGTTGCACCGGGCTCACACGGGCAATGTGAACGGACGGACGGGGCCAGGGACGACCCCGTCGGTTCTGCTTTCTTAGAGCGAAGGGCCGAGCATGAAGTATCCGATGCGATCCACGGGGAATAACAACCGTACGGGCCTGGCCGTGAAGCTGGAGACCCGTAAGCACGAAGCCCGGGCGACGCCGCCCGCCGTGAAGCTGGCCGTGGGCGAACGCCCGCGGCTGCGCCAGGATTTGCAGGAATCCGTGGCGTTCCTGAACGGCACGGACGTGGCCGAGCTGGAAGATCCCCTCCCGCAGAAGAGCAACGTGAAGAAGCGTCAGTGCCTGTGCTGCAGCACGGACTTCACGAGCGAATGGGCGGGCGAGCGAGTCTGCCAGAAGTGCAAGGCCAGCAACGGCTGGCGGAGCGGCGTCTCCTCCGGCTGACGGTCCACGCGCGCGGGGGCGGCATCCGATGACCGGGGACCTGCCCTCGCAGTTGCGAGGGATTGCCGACGAATACCCGCCCGGCCTGAGAGCCGGCCAGCGCGACGACGTTCGGCGCATCGCTTTCAACATCGAGCTTTCCGTGGGCGACCGGCCCAAGGGTTCCTCCGTCGCCGATATCGGCGGCGGATTGGGGCTGTTTTCGGCCGGCTGTGCGGCGTTCGGGATGCGCAGCGTCCTGGTCGACGATTTCCGCGATCCGGGCAATATCGAGATCGCGCAGCAGGTGCTGACGGTTCACCGCCGCCACGGCGTCGAGGTGCTGGAGCGCGATGTGATCGCCGACGGGCTGGACCTGGCGCCCGGCGGTTTCGACGTCATCACGACCTTCGACAGTATCGAGCACTGGCACCATTCGCCCAAGACGTTGCTGCACGGCCTGGTCCGCGCCCTGAAGCCGGGCGGGCGGTTGGTCATCGGCGCGCCGAATTGCGTCAATCTGCGCAAGCGGATTTCGGTCCCGCTCGGCATCGGCAAATGGAGTGCGATGCAGGACTGGTACGAGGAGAAGACCTTCCGCGGCCATGTGCGCGAGCCCGACGTGGGCGATCTGCGCTACATGGCGAACGATCTGGGCCTCCGCGACGCCTCCGTCATCGGGCGCAACTGGCTCGGCTATGTCCATAGTTCGCCGCTCGTGCGCGGCGCGATGCCCGTTGTGGACCGAATCCTGCAGCCGTTTCCTGCGCTGTGCAGCGACCTCTATCTGGTCGGCTACAAGAAATAGAATTCGTCCTAGATCAACTGTTACGCACGGCCGGCATCCGCGATGTCGTGACGCCGTTCCTGCTGTCCCGCGCTTTCGCGCATGATCCGATCGATCACCGCCTCGACGGCGTCGAGCACAGGCACCCAGCGCGCCGGCTTCATGTCGTTGGTCTCTTGCCGTTCCATCGTCTTCCTCTCCCTTAACGAAACCCGCTAGGCGATGAATCTTCGCCCCGCGCGGCGGGGCTGGCCGGCGCGGGGCGGGAATCTGAAATCCATTTGATTTCAGATTCCTGTCCGGGTTTTTCCACCTTCATCCAGAACATGAGGACGGCGTCCTAGGCGAAGAGGCCGTGGACGAACCACGCCTGCCGTCCGGCGCCCTGGCCCTCGCGGAACAGCCAGAAGCGCTGGCCCGCCGAATCCTCCACCCGGTAGTAGGCGCGCGCGTCGCGTTCGCCGCGCGTATCGCGCCGCCACCATTCGCCGCCGATGCGCTCCGGCCCCTCGGCCCGCGCCACCCGATGCTCGGTCTGGCGCCAGCGGAAGGTGATCGGCGCCCGGTCGGATGCTTCCGCGCTGGCGTCCACCGGCTCGGGCGGCGCGAACAGGCGCACCGGGCGCGGCAGGTCGCGCCATTGCGCGCTTACGGCGACAGGCACGAGCGCCGGACGGCGCGCGACGGCGCGCTCCGGCACATGGCTTTCCTTCGGCTCCAGCCGCACGACCGCGCCGCGGCCAAGCCGGTTGTCCAGCCGGTCGACGAGCGGCGCCAGCACGCTGGCCGTGGCAGCGACCGGATCGGCGCCCGCGTTGAAGGCGGCGCGGATCTGGCGCGCGCCGAACGGCTCGGTCACCACGGCCGACAGGCTGGCCGCGTCCGCGCCCAGGCCCGGATCGAGCCGCGGCAGCTTCTCCGCGAACAGATTGGCCAGATGGCGCGGGTCGAGCGCGGGCAGGCCGGTGCCGACGGTGATCGAGGCCACGCTGCCGTCGATGCGGTAGAGGCTGAAATCCAGCCGCCGCGCGCCGCGCCCTTTCTCGGCCAGGCGGTCGCAAAGCTTCTCCAAAAGATGCGTGAGAGTGGCTTCGATGTCGCCGAAGGCCCGGATGGGTTCGGCGAAGACGCGGCCCGCGCGGTCGGGATCGGCGGGCACGCGCGGCGAGATGGGTTCGAACGTCTCGCCCGTGAACTGGGCGATGCGCGCGACGACGTCGGTGCCGAAGCGCGGCGCCAGTTGCGCGCGCGCGATCTTCATCACCTCGCCGACATGGTTGAGGCCGAGGCGATGCAGCTCGACGGCCTGCTGCGCGGTCAGGCGCAGCGCGGCGGCGGGCAGGAACTCCGCCATGGCCAGCGCGGCTTCGGTGTCGACCGCGTTGCGCTTGGTGCCGAAGCGCGCGAAGGCCCAGGCGGCGCCCGGTGTGGGGGCGGTGGCCGCCTGCGCGCCATAGCCGAAGCGGCCGAGACGCGTGACGATCTCCTCGCGCAAGGCGTCCTCGCCGCCGAACAGATGGGCGCAGCCGGTGATGTCGAGGAACAGCCCGTCATTGCCGTCCACCGCGGCCCACGGCGTATAGCGGCCGCACCAATCGGCCAGGAGCGACAGTTCGAGTTGGTCGCCTGCCGCGTCCGCCGGAACGGCACGCAAAGCTTCGCGCCCGGCGTAGGCGTCGTTCAGGTTCTGGCCGGCATAGACGCCGATCTTCGCCGCCGCCTCGTTGGCGGTGCGGATGGGCAGGTTGCGTTCGGCCCCGTAGGTGGCCAGCGGCTTATTGCGCCAAGCCGGCTCCTTCCGCGTCAGCCTGTCCGTCGCGAAGCGGGGAAACCACAGAGAGAGAATCCGTCTCATCGTCCTTCTCCACCAGCCAATCGTTGGGTCGTCCGCCCCGGCACCGCAGGAGCCCGATGCTCCAGCGTGCGGGGCCGATCGCGTCCTCCATGCCGGAGGGCGCGTCTTCGTCAGGGTCGTCTTGGTCGATTTCCGTGATCGTGAGCGCTTCGCCGCTGGGCGCGCTTTCGGCGCGCCAGCGCGTGGCCGCCACGCTGCCCGCGCGCGCGGCGGTTTCGATGGGCCCCACGCGCAGGAGGATCGCGGTCGCGCCGCGCGCCTCGGCGGCCAACTGCAGGCGGCGGCTGGCCACCATGTCGGCGGCGGCGATCTCGCCCAGCACGGCGGCGGGGCCGGGGGCGTTGAGCGATTCTTCCATCGCCCACAGCAATTCGTCGCGCCGCCGCGCTTGCACCAGCAGCAGGCGGCGCGTCCAGCCGGGACGGCCGAGTTGCTCGAGCGCGGGCGCGTAAGCGTCGGGCCGCGGCGACAGCCACAGCACGGGACCGAAGACGGCCAGGCGGGCGAGGAGATAGGCGGCGAAGCCGGGGCCTGCGCCGTCGCCTTCGCGCGCGACGATCTCGTGCAGGCAGCCGCGCGGCAGGCCGCGCCAGGGCAGGTGGGCGTCGATCGCGGCGATGCCCGTCGGCATCACGCCCGCGCGCCCGTCACGGCCGGTGCCCATCCGCTCCATGGCGCCGATGCGTTCGCGCAAAGCATCCAGATCCAACCGGGTGCTTTCCCCGGAGGGGCTGATGCTGGAGTGACGGGTGCTCTCTTGGGCCATGCGCTGGTCCCAACCTGCCTATGTGTTCTGTATTTGTTCGTTCTAATTTTGTTCTCATACGGGGTATCTGTCAAGCGAGGCTAATAGCCTGATTGACATAGGTTTTTGGAGAAGCTGCCGGCCGCAGCAAAAGGGGAACGGGCTGTGCCCCAGGAGAAGCCGCCATGCTGGAATTGCAGCAATCCTGGCGCGAAAACTGCCCAGATTTCTCGACCGCACGGAGGTTCCCTGCCGCGCGGCGGATGGTCCTTTGCGCGACGGCGGACGTGTCGCGGTTGCCGCGTGACGCGCGACCGACGGCCCGGTGCGCGCGGGTCCGAAGCAGGCGGAGCTTGCCTCCGTCCAAGGACGAGGCAGGCGGGAATTGCCGGACCGCGCCTCCGTCATGGGCAAGGAAAGGCCGACGAGGACCCGGTCCTCGCCCAAAAGGCAGGATTACCCTCGGGACAATCGCGCCCCCGGTGCCGTACCCTCGCACCTGCCGCCCCTTCGCGAAGTTTTGGAGAGGGCGGGGTCCAACCAATGCTCGGACACGGGGGAACTTCTCAATGCGCTGGATCGCGCCTGCCGAAAATGACGCCGCCACGTCGGCGCTGGAAAAGCGCCTGTGGGAGGCGGCCGACCAGTTGCGCGCCAACTCGGGCCTCAAGGCTCAGGAATATTCCGCCCCTGTCCTAGGCCTGATCTTTCTGCGTTTCGCGGAGGCCCGCTTCGCCGAAAAGCACGCGCAGTTGGAATTGGAGGCGAAGAAAAAAGCCGGCTCACGCCGGGGCGGCCTGTCCGAAAGCGTCTCGGCCTATCAGGCCGAAGGCGTTCTGTTCCTGCCCGCCGAGGCGCGCTTCGACCATCTGCTCACGCTGCCCGAGGGCGCCGACGTCGGCGCCAAGATCAACGCCGCCATGCGCGCGGTCGAGAAGCAGAACACCCAGCTCGCGGACGTGCTGCCCAAAAGCTACAACCTGTTCGGCGCCACGGTGCTGAAGGAGCTGCTGAAGAAAGTCTCCGAAATTCCGGTCGATACCGATTACGACACGTTCGGCCGCATCTACGAATATTTCCTGGGCGAGTTCGCCCGTACCGAGGGGCAGAAGGGCGGCGAGTTCTATACGCCCGGCTCCATCGTGCGCTTGCTCACCGAAGTGATTGAGCCGTTTCACGGCCGCATCCTGGACCCGGCCTGCGGCTCGGGCGGCATGTTCGTGCAATCCGCGCGATTCGTATCGGAGCACCAGAAGAACCCGAGCGTCGAATTGTCCATCCACGGCGTCGAGAAAACTGACGAGACCGGCCGCCTGTGCCGCCTGAACCTGGCCGTCCACGGATTGGACGGCGCCATCCAGCATGGCGGCGAGGTGAACAGCTATTACGACGACCCGCACGCGGCCGTGGGCAAGTTCGATTTCGTCCTGGCCAACCCGCCCTTCAACGTCAACGCGGTGGACAAGGAGCGGCTGGCGAAAATGGCGGGCGCGGGAAACCGCTACCCCTTCGGCCTGCCGCGCACCGACAACGCCAACTATCTCTGGATTCAGCTTTTCTATTCGTCGCTGAACGAAAAGGGCCGCGCCGGATTCGTGATGGCCAACTCGGCCTCGGATGCTCGTTCGTCCGAGCAGGACATCCGGCAAAAGCTGGTCGAAGCCCGCGCGGTGGACGCCATCGTCGCCGTCGGCCCCAACATGTTCTACACGGTGACCTTGCCCTGCACGCTTTGGTTTTTCGACAAAGGCAAGGCAAAGACCAAGCGCGCGGATCAAGTTCTGTTCATCGACGCGCGGCACATCTATCGCCAAGTGGACCGCGCGCATCGCGACTGGACCGACGGACAGACCGGTTTCCTGGCCAATATAGTGCGCCTATGGCGCGGCGAGGCACCCGACCTGACGCTTGGCGGCGCGGAGACTGAGGCCAAGCTAAAAGAAATCTTCGGCAAGAAGCCTGCCTATAACGACGTGCCAGGCCTGTGCAAGGCGGCTCCGATCCAGGAGATCGAGACCCAAGGCTGGTCGCTTAACCCAGGCCGCTATGTCGGCATGGCACCGGGCGAGGAGATAGACGACGACGATTTCAAGGAACAGCTCGCGGCGCTGAACGCAGAGTTGGAATCGCTGAACGCCCAGGCGCATGAGTTGGAGCGGACTATTGCGGTGAACGCAGCGGAAATTCTGTCGGAACGAACGCCGTGAATTGGGAGCGGAGGCCTCTGGGGGCTGTTGCAGATCTTGTCCTAGGTAAGATGCTCGACCAGAACAAGAATCGTGGGGAGCCATTTCCCTATCTTGCGAACGTCAATGTCCGCTGGGGAGAATTTGATCTGAGCGACCTGCGCACAATGCGCTTTGAATCTAAAGAAATGGATCGCTATGGCCTCAAACTTGGCGACATTGTTATGTGCGAAGGCGGAGAGCCTGGCCGCTGCGCTATCTGGAAAGATCAAGTTCCCGGAATGATGATCCAGAAGGCTCTTCACAGAATCAGACCGAAGGAGTTTCTAGACCACCGTTTTCTTTTTTATTGTTTCCTCCACTTCGGTCGCACAAAAGTCTTTGATCAATACTTTACAGGCGCAACCATCAAGCACCTGCCGGGAGAAAAGCTGGCGAAGGTCGAAGTTGATATCCCTCCACTTCCTGTCCAGCGCCGCATCGCAGGCATCCTCACGGCCTACGACGACTTGATCGAGAACAACCGGCGGCGGATCCAGATTCTGGAGGGGATGGCCCGCGCGCTTTACCGCGAGTGGTTCGTCCATTTCCGCTTCCCCGGCCACGAAAACCATCCGCGTGTTTCTTCTCCCCTCGGCGAGATTCCGAAGGGGTGGAAGGCTGGTCGCCTGGACGAAGTCTTGGTCCTTCAGCGTGGCTTCGATCTGCCGAAATCGTCGCGCAAAGCGGGGGCAGTGCCAATCATCGCTGCAACGGGCGTAACTGGATTTCACAACGAATCAAAAGTTAAAGCTCCAGGTGTCGTAACGGGTCGGTCAGGGACCATCGGTGAGGTGCTTTACGTTCAAGAGGATTTTTGGCCGTTGAACACAGCGCTCTGGGTAAAGAAATTTCCGAGCGCCGAACCGCTTTATGCGTACTACGTCCTCTCTGCGCTCGATCTAAAGCAATTCAACTCTGGTGCTGCTGTACCGACCCTAAATCGAAACGACATCCATGGCCTCGATGTCATATTGCCCCCTCGCGATTTGCAGACGCGCTTTCAACAGGTCGCTGGAGATATTCTCGGACAGGCTCGTGTCTCGGAAGTTACGAACCAAACCCTCCGCCGCACCCGCGATATGCTGCTGCCGCGTCTTCTCTCCGGCCAAATCGATTTGGAGGCCGCCTAGATCGTGAGCCCCCACGGCTATACCGAAAATCAGCTCGTTGAGCGGCCCGCTATCGGGCTGTTCGAATCGATGGGTTGGGAAACGGTATCGGCGGCGGATGAGACGTTCGGCCCCGGCGGCACGCTGGGGCGCGAAACGAAAAGCGAAGTGGTGCTGCTGCCGCGTTTGCGCGCGGCGCTGGGGCGGCTCAATCCCGGCATGCCGGAGGAGGCGATCCAGGCGGCGGTGGACGCGCTGACGCGCGATCGCTCGGCCATGACGCCGGATGCCGCCAACCGGGAAATCTACGACCTGCTGAAGGACGGTATTCCGGTTTCGGTGCCGGACCGGGAGCGCGGCGGGCAGAAGGCCGAGCGGCTGCGCGCGATGGATTGGGACCGGCCGGAGAATAACGACTTCCTGCTGGCCAGCCAGTTCAGCGTCACCGGCCTGCTCTACACCTGCCGGCCCGACCTGGTGGGTTTCGTGAACGGCATGCCGTTCGTCGTGATCGAGTTGAAGAAGCCGGGTGTGGCCGCGCGCGCCGCCTTCGAGGAGAACCTGACCCACTACAAGCGGGAAATTCCCGCGCTGTTCCGCTTCAACGCGCTGATGATCGCGTCGAACGGCACGGACAGCCG
>CAYZFH010000131.1:0-8725 GCA_964477375.1 uncultured Rhizobiaceae bacterium
AGCTTCACGGAGTCCGGCGCAGGCGCGCTCAACCTGACCGTGGACAGCCAAACGACGACCTCCGTCCGCAGCATTCTCGGATTCCAGATCGATCACGAAGCGGATGTCGGCCTTGGGGCTCCCCTGTCCCTGATCGCCCGCGCGGGATGGGCGCATGAATACGCAAACACAGCCCGCCCCATGACCGCGAGTTTCGCGGGTTCGCCTGGCGCCGGATTCACCGTCAACGGCGCGCAACTGGCGCGCGACAGCGCGGTCATCGCCGCAGGTGCCTCCGTGAAGATGACGGAGAACCTGTCGTTCCTTCTGCGCTACGACGGCGATGTAAATGGAGCCGACTATGCCCACGCCGTAACGGGCCGCCTCAGCCTCACGTGGTAAGCATCGACGCCGCGCGTCAGAGCTTCGCGACGAAGGCGTGGGAGAGATAGAAGAAAAGCGAAAGACCCAAGAGCGCCATCAGCGCCGCTAGAACGATGTCGGCCTTGCGGCCGGCGCCCCGGAACAACTCGGCTCGTTCGATGGCGCGCGCGTTGGCGACGAAGCGCACGGCCGCCAGAATCACCATGATCGTGCCCAGGATGATCAGCATCAATCCGGCCACATTGCCGAATTTCTGGCCTGGAACGGACAGCGTCCGGCCCGTCAGCGACGGTGCGGCGATCTCCAGAAACAGGTCGAATTTTTCGACGATGAAGCCGAACGCCATGACCGCGATAGACGTGCGGACCCAAGCCAGAAAGGTCCGCTCGTTGGCGGAGTGATCGCTGAAATTCTTGATCATGCCGGTCCTCACTGTCGTCCGGCACGATGCTAACGGCTCGCGACCTCGCCGCCTAACAGTTCGCGCCGCAGCCCCGCCCCATGGGGCCGCCGGGCTCGGCATGGCCGGCGGTGACGGTGGCGGCTCCGATGCCGAGAGCCAGGATCAGGAAAAGCACGCGCAACATCGTCGTTCCTTTCGCAATGCGTCTATTCCGCATCACGAGACAGGATTGCGGTCCGATCTGCAGTGACCTGCGTCACAAGGAAGTCGGGCTACCAGCACATCCCAGAAGGACAATTCGGCGCCATCATCATGTTCTGCTGCATCTGGACGGCGTTCATGTCCTGATCGCGCTCTTTGTCGCGATTCTGCGCGATGGTCATCATGCACCTGGAGAACGCTTCGGTGCCCGCTTTGTTGCCTTGGTCGGTGCAGGTCTTTTCGTCGGCGGCCTTTTGGTCGGCCGACGAGACACAGCCCGCCAGCGCAAACACAACCAATGCCGCGGCCAGAAGCCGCGCCCCGCACCGCGCGTGCCGATCCATCACCAGCATGCGCCCGCGCATCCCGGCGCCATCATCATGCTTTCTTCCATCTGCATGGCGTTCATGTCGTCGTTCCGCATCTTCGCGCGGTTCTGGTCGACCACCATCATACACTTGGAAAAGGAATCCGTATTTTGCTTGAAGCCATAGCCTTCGCACTTCTTCTCGTCCGCCGCCTTCTGCTCGGCGGCCGCTGTGCAGGCCGCCAACGCCAAGGTCAGCAACAGAGAAAAAACGAACCGTTTCATCAGGCACTCCACATTCTGGGTTAACAACAACCCAGTCCCCATCGCACCGTCAGCAGCACGGCGCGCCCATCAACGCCATGTCGTCCGCGTCCATCTGCGCCTCGGAATCATCCTCGAATTGCTGCTCCCGCGTACTGGCATATTTCTGCATGCAATAGGCCATTCCGTTGGTATCGGGGCGGAAGCCGTAGCCTTTGCAGTAATTCATCGCGTCCTGCTGGCGTTCCTTGTCGGATTCGCAAGCCGCGAGCGCCAGGATCAGAAAAGGGATCGCCAGCCAGCGCATCACCAGCAGCATGCCATCATGGCGGAGTCCTGGACCTCCTGCGCGTCCATCTCGTCGCTCATTTCCTTCTGGGCGGCCAGATCGCTGTCGACCATGCATTTGTTGAAGCCGGGATCGCTGGGCATGACGCCCTTGGCGATGCACGCGCTTTCGGCGTTCGCGACCTCGTCCTGCTTGCTGATGCAGCCGGCCAGCACGAGCACAAACGCCACGACAAGCAACCGTTTCATGGAGCCCCCTTTTTGACCGGCGCAGCCTATCGCCAGAGCATATTCCGTGCAATTGCCGCGCCATACAGCGGCGGACGGCCGGCATTGCCGTTAAACGAAGCCGGGGGTTGCGATGGTCGCTTCATCACCGGCGTCAACGCCAAGGCGATGCTGGTCGATTCGCCGTTCTGAAAAAAAAGAACCCGCCGGGCGGAAACCCGGCGGGCTAGGCTCGCGACCGTTAAAGGCGCGTCAGAAGTGGTAGCGGACGCCCAGAAGCGCGTTGTGGCTCATGAACTGGGAGTCGTAGTTGCCGCCGTTCGAGGCTTTGAACGAGGGATCGACCGTCGCGAAATAGCGGTACTCCACGAAGGCCGTGAGATTCTGGGTCAGGTCGTAGCCCAAGCCGCCGATGGCCTGATAGGCGAACACCGTGTCGCTGTCGTCGACCAATTGGGTGCCGTTGATCCGGATGTCGTTGGCCGACACGCGCGCCACGCCGATGCCGCCGCCGATATACGGCTTGATCTTCATGCCGACGTCGAAGTCGTAATAGCCGTTGGCCATGAAGCTGAGAGCGGACATGCTGCCGTCGGTGTTGAACTCAGGACCGCTGTTGACCTGGGTCGAGTCCGTCGAGGAGCGGCGGTAGCCGAACTCGCCCTCAGCCCGGAAGCCGTTGCCGAAGCGGTAGCCGCCCGCGCCCAGGAACACATAGCCCGTATCGAACGAAGTCTCGAGCGAGTTGCCGTTCACCTGGCTGTCGGCCTGCTCGAACCAGGTCGCGCCGCCCGCGCCGCTCACATACCAATTGGGATCCGCGGCCAGCGCGGCAGACGATATAAAAAGAGTGGTCGCGGCCAGCGCCGCCTTCGTCGCGATCTTCGGCATACGGGAAAACCTCTCGGCCCAAACAGTGACAAGGCCCGCGGCAGTCCCCCGAAACGCCTACAGGTGCCGGGCTCGGGCCCGACGGCGACAGATTTAGGCCGCAATTCCTCGATAACAAAGGGGAAACGCGGTATTCCGCCGCGCGGTCACGGACTGGTCACAGTCCGTCCGCCTCTATCGTGACGTTTTCGCTACGCCGTCGTATCCTCATCCCGCCCATGCGCTTCGCTTCGCACGTCTCATGACAAAACTCGACCGCTACGACGTGGCCTCCTGGCTAATGGCCGCCGTGGCTTTGTTCGCCGTCCTGCGCCTCGGCCTCCTGGCGGCGCTTCTGGCCGGTTTCCTCGTTTATGAACTGGTCCACATGCTGGCCGCGGGTCACGCGAAGATGGGCGTCACCCGCCGCACCGGCAAGGCCGTAGCTGTGGCCGTCTTGTCCGTCGTTATCGTCACGGGCCTGACCTTCGGCGTCATCGGCCTGATCTCGTCCATGACCACCAACAACCTGGTCGCGCTCCTGCGCAAGATGGCGGACGTGGCCGAAACCGCGCGCTTGCACCTGCCGACGGGCGTGGCCGATTACCTGCCCTCGACGGTCGACGAATGGGAATCCATGGTCTCGCGCCAACTGCGCGGCCACGCAGCCGAGCTGCGCGGCGCGGGCGAGCATGTCGCGCGCATCCTGGTCTATATCCTGATCGGCATGGTGATCGGCGCACTGACCGCCTTCCACGATCCGGCCCTGGCCGAACATCGCCGCCCCCTCGCACGCGCGATGGGCGAGCGCGCCACGATGTTCCGCCTGTCGTTCCGCAAGGTGGTGTTCGCCCAGCTTCGCATCTCGCTACTCAACACGAGCTTGACCGCGATCTATCTGTACGTGGTGCTGCCGTCCTTCGGCGTGAACTTGCCCCTTAAGCAGACCATGGTGGCGGTTACCTTCGTGGCGGGTCTGTTGCCCGTGATCGGCAACCTGATTTCCAACACCGTCATCGTGATGGTGAGCCTGAGCGTGTCGGCCTATGTCGCGGCAGCGTCGCTCCTCTATCTCGTCTGCATTCATAAGCTGGAATATTTCGTCAACGCCCGCATCATTGGTGGACGCATCAATGCGCGCGCGTGGGAAATCCTGATCGCCATGCTGGCCATGGACGCGGCCTTCGGCGTCGCGGGCGCGATCGCCGCACCCGTCTTCTACGCCTACGTCAAGGAAGAGCTGCAAGCGCGCCGCGTGATCTGATCCACGGCCTCAACCACGCATGAAAAAGGGGAAGGCCGAGGCCTTCCCCTTTTGCGTCGCGGCTGACGGCGATGACTACTGCTTCACGACCAGATTGTTGTGGACCATCTTCACGCCCTCGACGGACGAGACAACCTGGGTCGCCCGCGCCTTGGCGGCAGCGTTATCGACGAAGCCCGAGAGTTGGACCTCGTCCTTGAAGGTGGTGACATCGATCTGGAACATATTCAGATCCTTGTCGCCTGCCAGCTTGGCGCGGACCTTATTGCTCAACACGGAGCTATCGACATACTCGCCCGTGCTTTCCGTCGTGCGCGTGCCGGCGCAAGCCACAAGCGGCCCGGCGATGAAGCCCGCGATCACGACGGCGGAAAGAATGCGCGTAAAGGACATGGTTTGACCTCGAAATTGCGTTGAAGCGAGGCCGGACGATGAGCCGGCCGTTCACCGCGATAACGCAAAAGCCGCTCCAAAGTTCCCGTCAGCGCGCCGTAACCGCGCGGGGCCGCACGCGCGAGACGCCGGTCAGGCGCGACGGGTCAGCCGCCGCGGGCACCGTGCGGACGATCTCTTTCGGCACCGTGCCGTCGTCCGCGCCGAGCGCCCGCCGCGCATCCTCCAGCAGCGTGCGCTGCAGTTCGGCGAAGCTCGACTGCGACACCCAAGCGCGCACGGTCAGGACAATGCCATTCGCGCCGTAACTTTCGACGAATACGTTGGGCGGTGGATCGCGCAGCACGGCGCCGTCGCGCGCGGCCAGGTCGGTCAGCACCTTCCGTGCGCGGTTCACGTCGGCATCGGCGGGAATGGTCACGTTGAAGCTGAGCAGACGTCCGGACGCGCGCGTATGGTTGCGCAACGGCTGATTCCAGATCGCGGAATTGGGCGCAAAGACGAATAGCCCGTCGAAGGTCTCAATATCGGTACCGAATAGGCCGATCTCGCGTACCGTGCCGGCCAAGGACGAGCCGGCGGCGCCCACCTCGATATAATCGCCCGCGCGAAACGGCCGCAGCCACAGAAGCATGATGCCGGCCGAGATATTGGACAGCGTGCCCTGCAGTGCCAAGCCGATCGCCAATCCTGCCGCGCCCAGTACGGCCAGCAGCGAGGTGGTCTGCACACCCAACTGACCGAGCGCCCACACGATGGACAGGATCAGGATGCCGTAGCGGACCAGCGAGCCCAAGATCGGCGTCGCGGTCGAATCCATCTGATGCGTGCGTGCGGCCACGCTCGATATGGCGCGCCCGGCCCAACGCGAAATCATCACGCCTGCGATCATGATGATGATCGCGACGCCGAGGCGCGGCAGAAACGCCAGCGTCCAGGCCCATGCCATGTCGGCCAGGGTATTGATGCGTTCGGGGGTCAGACTGGTATTCATACGGGCCTCCGTCTCCTCCCCCCGAGTTCAACCCGGCGAGTCGGTGTGAGGTTCCCAATTCCGGCGAGAGTTAGGACGCGGCGGCGGGCGCTTTGCGGCGGCGCTTGTTCATTTCCGCGCGCTGGGCGGCGACTTCGTCGATGCGTGCGCGCAGCGCCGGATACTTGGCGAGGAAGCGGCGGAATTCGCGTTGATTGAGCACGAGCAACTGTGAGTAATCGATGGCCGTCACATCCGCTGTGCGGCGCGTGCCCGTAAGAAGCGCCATTTCACCAAAGAATTCGCCCGCGCTCAGTTGAATCGGAGCGCCACTTTCGACATCCACCTCGACCGAGCCGGACGAAATGAAGAAAGCCGCATCAGCGCGATCGCCTTTGCGGATGATCCGCTCACCCGGCAGCGCCGCGCGCGGCCGGAACAGAGTCAAAAGCTCTTCCCGTTCGCCGTCATCCAGCCCTTCGAACATGGTCAGCTTGCGCGCCAGATCGCCCGTACGCAGCCCGTGATAGGCGCCCTGCTTGGCTTCCTTCTCATGCTGCGTGCGTTCGAGCTCGCCCCGAAGCGCCGCCAACCGCAGGTCGCGTTTGCTTCCGGCGCGCGGACGCAGACGCGCGGACAAGCGTTCGGCCGCCCAGAACATCAGCGGATTGAGGGTGATGGACAGGATACCGCCCGCGAGCAGCAGATCGCGTCCTTCGGTCGGCAAGATTCCCAGCGTGAGACCGAGCCCGGCCAGGATGAACGTGAACTCGCCGATCTGCGCCAGCGCCGCCGAAACCGTGATCGCCGTCGTGGCCGGATAGCCCAGCCCGATCACGATGATGAAGGCGGCCAGCGACTTGCCGAACAGGATCACGGCCAATACCGCCACGACGGCCCAGGGCTCGCGCACCAGGATCGAGGGATCGAACAGCATGCCGACGGAGACGAAGAACAGCACCGCGAAGGCGTCCTGGAGGGGCAGCGAATCCTCGGCCGCCTTATGGCTCAGATCCGATTCGCTCAGGATGACGCCCGCGAAGAATGCGCCGAGCGCGAAGGAGACACCGAACAGCTTGGCCGAGCCGAAGGCGATGCCCAGCGCCACGGCCAAGACCGAAAGCGTGAACAATTCGCGTGAACCCGTCCGCGCCACTTGCGAAAGGAGCCAGGGCACGACCCGCGGCCCGATCGTCAGGGCGAGGACCACGAAGGCCGCCACCTTGCCGAGCGTCACGGCCAATGAAACGAGCAAACTTCCGTCGGGCGCGGCGGCGGCCTTAGCGCCGCCCATCACTTCGGCGAACGCCGGCAGCAGGACCAACGCCAGCACCATGGCCAGGTCCTCGACGATCAGCCAGCCGACGGCCACGCGGCCATTGACCGTCTCGATCGAATTGCGTTCGTCAAGCGCGCGCAACAGCACGACCGTGCTGGCGACCGACAACGACAGACCCAGCACGATGCCGGCGCCGAGGCTCCAGCCCCAGGACATTGCCAGCGCCGCGCCGATCGCCGTCGCAACCAAGATCTGCACGATGCCGCCTGGAACGGCGACCAAACGAACCGCCTTGAGATCCGCCGCGGAGAAATGCAGGCCGACGCCGAACATCAGGAGGATCACGCCGATCTCGGCCAGTTCCAGCGCCAGGTGGACATCGCCCACGAAGCCCGGCGTGAACGGTCCCATGGCGATGCCGGCCAAGAGATAGCCGACGAGCGGCGGCAGGCGCAGCTTGCTGGCCGCGAAACCGAAGGCAAAAGCGAAAACCAGCCCGAGCGCCACAAGGGCGATCAGGGATGTCTCATGCGGCATGGATCAGGCCCGCAGATCTTCCTCGTGGAGGGCGACTAGTCCCGCGAGGCTGGTGACCAGGAAATCCGGCTTGGTGAATTCGGGCGGCGTCTGCGTACCGCCGTAGCCAGACTTGCCGAAACGGCGATAAACCCATGTGGAGGCCAGGCCGATTTTCCGCGCCGTGCCGATGTCGTGGTACTGGCTCTGCGCCACGTGCATCACGCGCTCCTTCGGCACGCCCAGCTTCGCGATATAGCTCAGGAAATAGTCAAACGCCTTGGGATCTGGCTTGGAAACGCCCATGTCCTCCTCGGTGATGACCGCGAAGAACGGCGAACCCAGAGTCTGCGCCATGGCGCGCGCCGAGACGCGGTCGCCGTTGGTGACTCCAATCAGGTGCCGGTAATTGCGCTTGAGATAGGCCAGCGCCTCGACCGAGTCCGGAAACGCCGGCCAGTTGCGCGCCGAGGCCAGGAAGGCCGCGCCGTCGTTGGCCTGGACCTCGATGCCGTATTCCTTGGCGATGCCGGCCCAGATTTTGGGGGCACGGCCGCTGAAGCTGAGCTTCGGTTCGACCTTGCGCACGGCGCTCTGCGACCGCGCATAGGCTTCCAACATCTCCTGGTCCGTGGCCTCGGGCTTCACCCGTAGCACGCGCGGGCGCACCCAGTTGAGCACGCCGGATTCGAAGTCGATCAGGGTGCCGATGATGTCGAAAGTCAGGACGTCGAAATCGGTCGGGCGCATGGCGAATCTCACGGGTTTGAGGCGTCTCAGGCAGCGCGCAAACCTAGCGCGGCTAACCGGGAAGCTATAGCGGTTTTCGCGTGAAAAGCGTCAGGCTTTGAGCTTCTGCAGCGCCCGCTCGGTCAGGACCGGCCCCACGACCGCGCTGACCACGACCAGCACCAGCACGGCGTTCAGCATGGACTCGTCCAGGAGACGCTCGCCCGCGGTGTTGACCGTCTCGTAGCCTACCAGGGCCACAACCAAGGTAGCGGCGACATGGGGAAACGTTAGCGAGCCCATGAGCAGGCGGTCGGCCGCGCTGAAACGCCATTTGCGCCCCATGACGACGGCCGCCAGCCACTTCGCGCCCAACGCGCCCGCAAGCACGGCCAGCACCAGCAGCGTGTTGTCCCACAGCGCCCGGATGAAACCGTTCACGTCGATCATCAGCCCGACCACGACGAAGAAGATGGGAATGAAGAAGCGGTTGCCGAAGAACTCCAGCTTTTCCTTGGCCGCCGTTTCGCGCGCGGCCCGGTTCACCGCAAGGCCCGCGAGGAACGCGCCCAGGATGGTCTCCAGCGCGAATATCTTCGCCAGCATGGCCGCAACCATGACCACGGCGAGAAGAAGCTGGAATGCCT
>CAYZFH010000132.1:0-8671 GCA_964477375.1 uncultured Rhizobiaceae bacterium
TGGCATCGACGGCCTTCGCCTACATTCTCTATTTCCGGATTCTGGCGCGCGCGGGCGCGACCAATTTGCAGCTCGTCACGCTCCTGGTTCCCATCAGCGCCATGACGCTTGGCGCCTTGGTGCTTGGCGAGCGCCTAGCGTGGAACGCCTTCGCGGGCATGGCCCTGATCTTTCTGGGCCTGGCCGCCATTGACGGACGGGTGTTGCGCGGCCTTCGCCGGATCAGCGGCGGCGGCGCGCTGCCGCGGGACGGCGCGTAGCGCGCTTTGCCGTCTTCCGCTTGGCCTTTGCCGGGCGTTTGCAGATGAAATCGATCTCGAGCTTGCCGCCGCGCGCCAACGCCGTCACGCCGATGCAGGTGCGCGCAGGCAGATGGCCCGGCTTGAAGTAACTGCGATACGTCGCGTTCATCTTTTCGTAGTCGCGCTCTAAATCGGTCAGGAAAACACGCGCCGTCACCACATCAGCCAGGGTCAGCCCGGCGTCCTTCAGAATGATGATTAAATTGTCCATCGTGCGGCGCGTTTCGACCGCCATGTCCTTGGGGATCGGGGCGTTGTCGTCGCCCGGCGTCATGCCGATCTGACCGGTGATGAAGACATATCCGTCGCCACCGTCGACATAGTGGCTGTAGGGGGCCACGGCCAACGCCGCGCCCTTCACCATGTGATAGCTGTGCTTGGCCATTGTTTCCTCCCCGTTGTTTTCTAGCCGACCGACAAGGCGAGGATGCGGCTTAGCTGGCATTGCGGCCGGCCGGTCTCCTCGCCCCAAGCGTTAAAGGCTTCCTGCGTGCGCTTCAGATCGGCTTTCGCCGTGGGCTTCTTGGTCACGATTTTGGCCGCCACCAGCGCTTTGACCACGTCATCGGTCAGGATGAACGTGTCCCGCTCCGCCATGCGCAGGAAATACGGACCCGAGTTGCCGCCCAATTGCTGGAAGCGATTGGTGAGATCGGACCAAAGCCCGACCGTGTCCGTGGCAGGCCAATCGGCGAGATAGGCGCCGAAGCCACCATGCTCTTTCGCAATCCCCAGCATCGCCGCCGCATTTGCGGGAATGGCTTTCAATTTACCCCAATGACGGATCAGCCCTTCGTTCTTCATGCAGGCATCCAGCGCCTCGTCCGGCATGGCGACGATGCGCTTGGGATCGAAGCGGTGGAACGCCTTCTCGAAGGCGGGCCACTTCGCATCGACCAGATCATGCTTCAGCCCCGCGCGGAAAATACGAAGGCACATGAGCGACAGATAGCGGTCGTCGCCGACCGCCTTCAGCGCTTTGGCCGATTTCGGTTTGGGCAGAATCTTCTCCAGCTCCTTCAAGCCGCCCGCGCGCTTTGTTGCGCGGGTCAGGATGGGAGCGAAAGAAGCCGCCATGCGCTGGCTCAGCTTTTGGGCGGGAAGGTGAAGTCGTCCGCCATCTCGGCGCCCACGTTCCGTTTGGACAGGGTGCCGTCCAGCATTTGCTTCAGGATCGCGCGGCCGAAGGCGATCGACTGGGCGTGATCGGCCTCCGGCGTCGCGGCCTTGGGCACGCGTTTCACCGTGTTGTGGCTGTAAGTCATGATCGGTGCATTGGTGCCTTCGCGCAGCAGGCCCTTGGGGTCACGCCCCGCCGCCACCGCCTGAATGCCGTCGCGCACCAGCTTGCGGTACATGACGACACCCTGATCGGTGAAGCCGAGATGCTCGCGCCCGTGCTTGGTGATTTCGCCTTGGCTGACCCAGGCATCCCAGTCGCCCGGCGCGCGCTGGCGCTGTTCGTAGGTGGGCTCGCCCGTCTGGCCCACGTCGCCCGCGCCGACCGCGTATTGGCCCGCGCGGTTCATGCGGTCGGTGTAGGCATTGCGGCCTTCGAGCGGCAGGTTCTTGTCGATGTCGCCGAAGCCGATGTTGAGCGTGTTGGTGTCATCCACCGGCACGACCCAATTCATCGCCGCGCCGCGGCGATCGAACACCACCTCGCCCTCGCCGTCGTCGATGCCGGCGATGCGGCAAATGTTGGGCGCGATGGCGTCATTGACGCGCAGATAGAGATTGTCGCCCCACCTCCGCACGGTCAGATAGCACATGCCGATCGGCGTCTCGTGCCACTCCATGCTGGGGATCTCGCCATAGACCGGCTGGAACTGCACGCCGAACAGGCGCGTGTGCAGGAATGACAGTTGTACCGGGTCAATCTCGTTCTCGCGCACCTGGAACCAGTTGCACGGCGAAAAGCGATAGCGGTGCAGAAACTCAGCGTTCGGGCGCTCGAACGCGTCATAGACGGGGAAGGCCGGCTTCTTGTCCGGCGGACCCATATAGGCGAATACAAGGCCCATCCATTCGTGAGTCGGATAGGCGCCGTGGCAGATGCGGTTCTTGATCGGGCTGCCCGCGGGCTCGCCCGGCGTGTCCAAGATCGTGCCATCTACGTCGAACTGCCAGCCGTGATAGCAACAGCTGATGCCGCGCTGCTGGACCTTGCCGTATTCGAGTGAGGTGCCACGGTGGCTGCAATGCAGCTCCAACACGCCGACGCGCCCGCTGCCGTCGCGGAAGGCAACCAGGTCTTCGCCCAGGATGCGGATGCGCTTGGGCAGATCCTTCAGATGCTCGGACAGGCAGACCGGCTGCCAGAAGCGCCGGAAATATTCGCCGCACGGCGTCCCGCGCCCGACATACGAAAGCTCCTCATCGACGCCGATCTCGCGCGTCGAGTTGTACGCCCCGTAAGCCTCGCGCAGCGGCTTCGCGCGCGCATTCACCTTGCTGCCCAGATCCATCGCCGTCCCCATTGCTCCCGTGTGCCGGGACTCTGCCGTCCGCCCTTAGATCGGGAAAATATAAAGATTTTTGCTATTGAATCGTTTTTTCCTATGGCTTCGGCAGAAGGAACGTGGCGTTCCGCCAGCCCTCGCCGCGCAAGGCGCCGGACAGGACCTGTTCATTCACGGCCCGCCCGAAGGCCAGGCTGAGCGCCCGGTCGGCCTCGTCCGTCGCAGCCCGTGCCACGCGCTGCACCGTATTATTGGAATAGGTCGGAAACGGCGCTGTCTGTCCGCGCACGATGCCGGGCGGATCCTCGCCCCGCCGCACGGCAAGGATGCCGCGGCGCAAAAGCTTCCGGTACATCGACACGCCCCGGTCGCTTTCCGCCAGATTTTCCCAGCCGTGGCGCGCGACCTTGCCCTGACTGACCCAGGCGTCCCAATCACCCGGCGCGCGCTGGCGCTGCTCGTAGGTCGGTTCGCCCGTCTGGCCGACATCGAACGGGCCGATGAAATTCTTTCCCGCGCGCGTCATGCGGTCCATGTAGCCGTCGCGCCCGTCGCCGGGCAGATGCTCTTCCACATCGTCCCAGCCGATGGTCAGGCTGTTGGTATCGTCGACCGGCACGACCCAGTTGGTGGTGCCGCCGCGCCGGTCAAACACGGTTTCGCCCTCACCGTCCTCGATGCCCGCGACGCGCGCGATGTTGGGCAGGATCATGTCGTTCGAGCGCAGATAGAGGTAATCGCCCCAGCGCCGCACGGTGACGTACATCATGCCGACCGGCGTCTCGCACCACTCCATCGTCGGCAGCGCGCCATAGACCGGTTGGAATTGCACGCCGAACAGGCGCGTGTGCAAGAAGGTGATGTGCACCGGGTCCATTTCGTTCTCGCGGACCTGCAGCCAGTTGCAGGGCGAGTGGACCTTGGCCGTGACCAGGCGTTTTCCCGGCCGCACGAACAGATCGTAGATGGGGAAGTCGGGCTTCTGATCCGCCGGTCCCATATAGGCGAAGACGATGCCTTCGTATTCGTGGGTCGGATAGGCGCCGTGGCAGAAGCGGTCCTTGATCGGACTGCCCGCGGGCTCGCCCGGCGTATCGAGGATCGTGCCGTCCACGTCGAAATGCCAGCCGTGATAGCAGCAGCGGATGCCGCGCTCCTGCACCTTACCGTATTCGAGCGAGGTGCCGCGGTGGGGGCAGGCTTTCTCCAGAAGACCCAGCCGCCCGCGCCCGTCGCGGAACAGCACCAGGTCCTCGCCCATGATGCGGAGGGCGACCGGCAGGTCCTTGATCTCGGCGGACAGTGCTATGGGTTGCCAGAAGCGGCGCAGATATTCGCCGCACGGCGTGAAGCGGCCGACGCGCGCCAACTCCTCGTCGAAGCCGCCGCGCTCGACGCGGTCATAGGCACGGTACGGCTGGGTGAGAACCGACGCCCGCTGAGCCATGGGAGAAAGACTAGACCCGGCGCAGGGCCTCTCTCAAGCCACCACCATGGACACCCAGCCAGCGCCACAACAGGAAGCCGCCGAGGGCGATATTGCCCAGGTTGAAGAGGAAGCCGAGATAGAAGGCCAGATGGTAATGGCCCATGGCGTCGAAGATGCGCCCGGCCAGCCAGCCGCCCATCGCCATGCCCAGCGTGCCGCCCAGGAAGGTGCTGGCGATGCGCCAGCCCACCTGGTGCGCGGGGAACAGCTCGCGGATGACGATGGCGTAGCTGGGCACAAGCCCGCCGAAGCCCAGGCCGAACACGACGGCCGAGGCATAGAGCATCGGCAAGCTTTCGAAATTCGCGTAGATCAGCAGCGCCACGGCCTGCATCGCCGAGGCGATCACGAGGGTGCGCAGGCCGCCGATACGGTCGGCGATGTAGCCGAGCGTCAGAAGGCTGAGCAGGCTGACCGTGAGGATGACGGTCAGCATCGTGGCGCCGAGCGCCATCGAATGGCCGAGGTCGCTGACATGGGCCGGGCCGTGGACGAAGGGCGCCGCCATGGCCAGGCAGCACAGCACCTGCATGATGAAGAGAATCGCGTGGACGAGATTGGCCGGCAGGCCGAGCACGAGACCCGTCACGCCATGGGTGTGCGTGGCCGTGGACGATACGGGCGCGCGCTGCCGCAGGAACAATGTGAGCGGCAACACGGTCACGAAGACGAACAGGCCGAAGACCATGAACGAGGTGCGCCAGCCGCCGACCGCGCCGATCACGCTGAAGGCCGGCGGCCAGAGCGAGCCCGCCAGATTCTGCCCCGCCGCGACGAAAGCGACGGCCAGGCCGCGCCGCCGCGCGAACCAGCGCGTGGCGTTGGCGATCAGGACGGCGAAGAAGGCCGAGGTGCCGCAACCGCCGATCAGGAACATGCCGGCCATCGCCATCTGCCAGGCTTCGCTTGCCTGCGAGGCCAGGATGGAACCGAGCCCGATGCCGAAGGCGCCGAGCGTGACCGGCCAGCGCACGCCTTTCTTGTCGGACCACCAGCCCATGATGATGCCGCCGATGCCGGTGCCCGTGATGGTCGCGGCATAGACCAGCGACGGCGCCTCACGCGGCCAGCCCTCGGTGATCGCGATCTCTTTCAACGAGATGATGATCAGGATCGTGGCGCCCAACGCGATTGCGTTGAGCAGGAAGGAGACCGAGGCGACGATCCACGCCTCGCGGCTGTCGATCCGCGGCGATATCGCGCTCACGGCGTCATGCGCTTGGCGACTTCTTCCAGCATCACCTCGGTCGCGCCGCCGCCGAAGGTGTGCACGCGGGCGTCACGCGCCATCCGCTCGATCGTGCTTTCGCGCATGAAGCCCATGCCGCCGTGGAGCTGCAGGCAGCCATGCACCACCTCGTGCGTCAGTTCGCCGCCGACGGATTTCGCCATGGAGACTTCCTTCACGCAATCGGCGCCCTGCGTGTCGAGCCAGGCGGCGTGATAGACGAGCTGGCGCAGCATCTCGACCCGCGCGGCGTAATCCGCAAGGCGCAGACGGACGGCCTGCTTGTCCCACAGCGTGCCGCCGAAGGCCTTGCGCGTCTTCACGTAATCCAGCGCGATCTCGATCGCCTTGGCGGCCTCGCCGGCATAGATCGCGGCCGCCACCAGACGCTCGTTCTGGAAGCTCTGCATGACGGCGTAGAAGCCCTTGTTCTCCTCGCCGAGCAGCGCGTCGGCGGGCAGGCGTACCTCCTCAAAGACGATCTCGGCCGTGTCCGAACAGAGCCAGCCCATCTTTTCGAGTTTCCGCGTGACCGTGACGCCCGGCGTGTTGCGCTCGACCAGGAACATCGACATGCCGCGCGACGCCTTGGCTTTGGGATCGGTCTTGGCGGCCAGCACGTAGAGGTCACCATAGACGCCGTTGGTGATGAAGCGCTTGGTGCCGTTCACCACCCAGCCGTTGCCGTCGCGCCGCGCGCTGGTGCGAAGCCCTTGCACGTCCGAGCCCGCGTCGGGCTCGGTCACCGTGATCGCGGCGACGATCTCGCCCTTGGTGATGGGCGTGAGGTAGCGCTTCTTCTGAGCGTCGGTGCCGGCGCGAATGATATGAGGCGCGGCCATCTCCGTGTCGGCCAAGACCGTCATGGTGAAGCCGGTGTAGGTGCAGCGCGCGAGTTCTTCCGCGAAGACGGCCGAGGCCATGGCGTCCATGCCCGCGCCACCATAGGCCTCGGGCACGCGGATGCCGAGGAAGCCCAGCTCGCCCATGCGCCGCAGGACTTCGCGCGGCACCTTGCCGTCTTTCTCCCACTGCTGGGCATGGGGCAGCACCTCGTCCTCGACGAAGCGCCGCACCTGGCGCTGCAGCTCGCGGTGTTCGTCCTTCCAGTGAATCGGATCCAACGGCCCCTCCTTGCCCCGGCGCTTTATAGCCTGCGGCCGCGCCCCACGCGACCGGCCCCCTTGGCCGGACGTGGCCACGCGGACCATAATGCGCGCCTTCGAAGGACACGGGAGGAACGGCCGCCATGCGTGAATGCGATTTTCTGATTGTCGGAGCCGGCATCGCCGGCGCGTCGGCGGCCTATCACCTGGTCAAGAAGAACAAGAAGGTCGTGATCCTGGAGCGCGAGGCGCAGCCGGGCTATCACTCGACCGGCCGCTCCGCCGCCATCTTCACCGAGAATTACGGCCCGCGCCTGATGCGCGCCATGACGGTGGTGAGCGGCCCATTCCTGAAGAAGCCGCCCGAGGGTTATGCCGACGTGCCGCTGATGCATGCGCGCGGCGTCGCCTTCATCGCGCGCAAGGATCAGGTCGAGACGCTGAAGGGCGCGGTCAAGGAATTGTCCGAACTGTCCAAGACCCTGCGCATGGTCGACGCCAAGGACGCGATCCGCATGTGCCCCGTGCTGCGGCCCGATTACGTCGCGGCTGCCGCCTATGACGATTCGACCATGGACATGGACGTGAACGCGATCCACCAGGGTTACCTGCGCGGCGCGAAGAAAGGCGGCACGGAAGTCGTCTGCGACGCCGAAGTGCTGGGCCTCGACCGCAAGGGCGGCAAGTGGCACGTGAAGACCAAGGCGGGCGATTTCGCGGCGCCGGTCGTGATCAACGCCGCGGGCGCCTGGGCCGACGTGCTGGGCGGCATGGCCGGCGCGCGCAAGATCGGCCTGCAGCCCAAGCGCCGCACGGCCATGATCTTCGACGGCCCGCAGGGCGTCGATGTGAACGAGTGGATCATCATCGGCGACATCGACGAGAAATTTTATTTCAAGCCGGAGACGGGAAAGCTTCTGGGCTCGCCCGCCGACGAGACGCCGGTCGATCCGCAGGACATCCAGCCCGACGACGAGGATGTGGCGATCGCCGCCGACCGGATCGAGAAGGCGACGACGCTCGAGATTCGCCGCATCCAGCGCAAATGGGCGGGGCTGCGCAGCTTCGTGAAGGACAAGTGCCCGGTGGTCGGCTTCGCGCCCGACGCCGAAGGCTTCTTCTGGCTGGCCGGCCAGGGCGGCTACGGCATCCAGACGTCCTATGCCATGGGCATGACGGCGGCGTCCTTGGCCGGCGGCGGCGGCGTGCCGGACGCGGTGAAGGCGTTCAACGTCTCCGAAGCCGATATCGGACCGAAGCGCCTGTGGGACGCCTGACGCGTTAGAGCGCCCGCACCACTTCGCAGAAGCGCATGACTTCCTGCTCGGTGTTGTAGTAGTGCACCGAGGCGCGGACGAGCATGGGGATCTTGCGGTCCTCCATGTCGAGGCGCGTCGATGACGGCCCCGAGATCCACGCGTTGATGCGCCGCTTGCGCAGTTGATCGCGCAGCTTTTCCGGCTCGTGTCCTTCGTAGGTGAAGGTGACGATGCCGCATTTCTCGGCGCCCAGATCCTTGACCGAGACGCCGGGGACATCGGCCAGGCGGCGGCGCAGACTGTCGGCCAGGGACACGACGCGCGCCCGGATGTCGCCCAAGCCCAGCGACAGCGCGTAATCGACTGCGGCACCGAGGCCTAGCTTGGCCGCGATGTTGGTTTCCCAATTCTCGAAACGGCGCGCGTCGGGACGCAGCTTGTATGTGTCCTTGGACGTCCAGGTCGCAGCGTGCAGGTCGAGGAACGCGGGCTCAAGCTTCTCCAGCATGGCCTTGCGCACATAGAGGAATCCCGTGCCGCGCGGGCCACGCAGGAACTTGCGGCCCGTGGCCGACAGCATGTCGCAGCCCAGCACATCGACATCGAGCGGCATCTGCCCCGCCGACTGGCAGGCGTCGAGCAGGAACGGCACGCCCGCACGCTTGGCCACGCGTCCGACCGCAGCGGCGGGATTCACCAAACCGCCATTGGTCGGCACATGGGTGATCGCGATCAGCTTCGTGCGCTCGTCGATCATGCGCGACAGCGCAGCGACGTCGATCTGGCCGTGATTGTCGTTCGGCACCACGACGATCTCGACGCCCT
>CAYZFH010000133.1:0-8552 GCA_964477375.1 uncultured Rhizobiaceae bacterium
GGCGGCGGCACCGCGCCGCCGGCGCCCATCACCGGCTCGGCGATGAAGGCGGCCACCGTGTCCGGCCCTTCGTCCAGGATCAGTTTCTCCAGTTCCGCCGCCAGGCGCGTCGAGAATTCCTCTTCCGTCTCGCCCGGCAGGCCGAATTCGTAATGGTTCGCGCAAGACGTGTGGCGAATGTTGGCGATGGGTAGGTCGAAGAATTTATGGATATGCGGCAGGCCGGTCAGGCTGCCCGCGGCGATGGTGACGCCGTGATAGCCCTTGAGCCGCGCGATGATCTTCTTCTTCTGCGGCCGGCCGATGGCGTTGTTGTAGTACCAGACCAGCTTGACCGCCGTGTCGTTGGCTTCCGAGCCGGAGCACGTGAAGAACACCTTGGACATCGGCACGGGTGCTTTCTTGACCAGCGTCTCGGCCAGCGCGATGCCGGGTTCGTGCGCCTTGGCGCCGAACTGGTGATAGAAGGGCAGTTTGCGCATCTCGCGCGCCGCCACTTCGACCAGCCGGTCCTCGCCGCCGAAGCCGAGCGAAGCGCTCCACAGGCCCGCGACGGCCTCGATATATTCCTTGCCGCTTTCGTCATAGACGCGGATGCCCTTGCCCTCGCGGATGATGAGGGAGCCTTCCGCTTGGTGCCGCTTGAAGTTGGTGAAGGGGTGCAGCGTATAGGCGCGGTCGCGGGCGTTGAGGGAATTGGGCAGGCCTGTGGTCATGGCATCACTCCTTCCGGTGCTGCGGGCGGCTCCATTCGCGTCCGTCCCGCGCGCGGGTGCAAGCGACGGTTGCTAATCGCGCCCATCAGCCGGGCTTATGGCTCTTAGCCTCGACCGGTCCGCCCGCTTCGCGCCAGGCGCCGAAGCCGCCCGCGATATGGCAGACGGGCTTCAATCCCATCTTCTGCGCCGTCTGGGCGGACAAGGCGGAGCGCCAGCCGGCCGAGCAGTAGAAGACGAACCGTTTGCCCGAGGCGAAGAGCGGCTTGTGATAGGGGCTGGTCGGATCGATCCAGAATTCCAGATTGCCGCGCGGCATGTGGAAGGCGCCGGGCACAGCGCCGTCGCGCTCGATCTCGAGCCAGTCGCGCAGATCGACGAACACCGTGTCGTCCCGGCCGAGGCGCGCCATGGCGTCGGCTGGCGTCAGCTCCTCGATCTCGGCGCGCGCCTGGTCCAGGAGGGTTTTGTGATTGATTTCCATCCCCCCATCTTGGCGGCGGGGCGGGTGGGGCGGCAATGTATCAGCGGCGCTAATGCCCGCGCGGCTAGGATAAGTTCGGCTTCGGCGACGCGGCGCGCGGCTTTGCGCTAGAAGCGTTGGGGACGGGAAGGGAGAAGGCGATGGCGATGGCGATCAAGCTTGGCAAGGAGATGCTCTATCTCTCCCGCGCGGACGTGGAGCACTGCGCCGTCACGGCCACGGAGATGAACGCGGCGATGGAAGCCATGTTCGCGGCTAAGGCGGCGGGCACGGCGGCGACCAAGCCCAAGCTGGCGTTCTTCCAGCCGGGCGGGCGCAGCTTCCGCGCCAAGGCGGGCGTGATGGAATCGCCGCCCTATGCCGGCATCAAATGGTTCGGCTATTTCGCGGGCAATACCGCGCGCGGCGTGCCGGACTTCATGCCGCTCATGATCGTCAACGAGACCGAGACGGGAATGCCTGTCTGCGTCATGGACGGATCCTGGCTGTCGGGCCTGCGCACGGCGGCCTTTTCCGCCGTCGCGGCCAAGCGGCTTGCGCGCAAAGAGTCGTCCAGCATCGGCTTCGTCGCCTGCGGCACCCAGGCGCACATGAATCTGGCGACCCTGACGGCTGAGTTCCCCATCAAGCGGATCGTCTGCCACAGCCGCCGCAAGGAAACGGCGCAGCGCTTCGCCGATGAGGCGCATGCGCTCGGCTTCGAGGCGCGCGTGGCGCGCGATCCGCGCGACGCCGTGGAAGGGCAGGACATCGTGGTCACCTCCGTGCCGCACACGGCGGTGGGCGACCTGCGTCTGGACGCCGCGTGGCTTTCGCCCGGCAGCTTCGCCGCCATGGTCGACCTCGGCTATAGCTGGGACGCGAAGAGCATCGAGGCACTCGACCATGTCTCGACCGACGACCACGAGCAAAGCGCGCCCGGCGGTCCCGAGAAGCTTAACTACGACAAGCCCTACGATTCCGAGATTTCGGAACTGGTCGCGGGAAAGAAACCCGGCCGCCAAAGCGACAAGGATCGCACGGCCCTCATCTTCTCCGGCATCGGCCTGGGCGACGTGGCCGCCGCGGCGCTGATCTACGAGCGCGCAGTGGCGAAGGGGATCGGCCAGGTCCTGGCGCTCTGATCCCTACCGGTTCGCCGGGTCTTCCGCCGCCAGCGGCTGGGCGCCGCGGATCATGTCGGCCATCTTCTCGGCGATCATCATGGCGGAGCCGTTCAGGTTGCCGGTGACGACCGCGGGATAGATCGAGGTGTCGACCACGCGGAGGCGCTCGGTGCCGTGCACGCGGCCGTCGCGGTCGACGACGCTCATGGGATCGGAAGCCGGGCCCATGGCGCAGGCGCCGGAGGCGTGGAAGTCGGTCGCGCAGCGGCTGCGGGCGAAGGCATCGATATCCGTATCGCTCTTCACATCCACGCCGGGCGAAAGCTCCTTGCCGCGGAATTCGTCGAACGCCTTCTGCGCGAAGGTGTGGCGCAGCATGGCGATGCCCTCGCGCGTCTCGCGCCGGTCGCGCTCGGCCGCCAGGTAGTTGAAGACGATCTTGGGTTTGGCCCAGGGGTCGGCGGAGTCGAGCCAGATGCGGCCCCGGCTTTCCGGACGCTGCACGGTCAGCTTGGCCTGGAACCCGTGCACGTGCCAGGAGTCGGCCAGATGATAGTCGCCGCCGAAGGGCACGAACTGGAACTGCATGTTGCCGTAGTTGGCGTCGCGCGTGCGCACGAAGGCGCCGGTCTCGAACTGGTTCGAGGCGCCCTGGCCCTTCTTGGTCAGGAGCCATTGCAGCCCCACCTTGGCCATGCCCGCGCGCGATAGGTCTTTGCCGATCGTGATCGGCTTGGTGCAGGCGTAGCGCACATACATGCCCGCGTGATCTTGCAGATTTTCGCCCACGCCGGGCCGGTCGGAGACGACGGCAATGCGATGGCGCTTCAGCGCATCGGCCGCGCCGATGCCTGAGAGCATGAGCAAATGTGGCGAGCCCACGGCTCCTGCGCACAGGATGACTTCGCGGCCCGCGCGCGCCACGGACTCTTGGCCGTTCTGGGAGTAGGCGATGCCGATGGCCTTGCTGCCCTCAAAGGCGACCTTGAGCGCGCGCACGCCCGTGCGCACCTCCAGGTTCGGGCGCTGCAAGGCCGGGTGCAGATAGGCACGGGCTGAGCTCCAGCGCCGGCCACGGTTGATAGTGGTGTCGACCTTGTAGAAGCCTTCCTGCTGCGCGCCGTTCAGGTCTTCCGTCCGGCCGAAGCCGGCATCGGCACCGGCCTGCAGGAACGCCTGGTGCAGCGGATCGTTGGCGGGCGCGGTTTCGACCACCAGCGGCCCCTTGGTGCCGCGCCAAGGGCTGTCCTTATGGTCGCTGGTCTCGCAGCGCTTGAAGTAGGGCAGGCAGTTCTCGTAGCGCCATTCGCGGAAACCGGTGTTGGCCGCCCAGCCGTCGAAATCCTGCCGGTTGCCGCGGATGTAGACCATGCCGTTGATCGACGATGAGCCGCCGATCACCCGCCCGCGGTGATAGGTGTCGGAGCGGCCGTCCAAATGCGGCTCGGGTTCGGTCGGAAAACGCCAGTTGATGCGCTCGTTGTCCTTCAGCATCAGAAGGCCGCCGGGCATGGTGATGAACAGCGACTTGTCCCACGGACCGTCTTCCAGCAGCAGCACGGAGACGTTGGGATCCTCGGTCAGGCGGTTCGCGATCACGCAACCGGCCGAACCCGCGCCCACCACCACATAGTCGTGCGTATCCTTGGCCACAAACCATCTCCCTTGCCCAAACGGGCGGGAGTCTGGCCGCCTTTAACGCCCGGAGTAAAGAAGCGTCAGCGCCGCCGTTTGGCCGCACGGCGGGTAGGGGCCCGCTTCGCGCCCGCCTTGCGGGGCGCGGCTTTCTTCTTGGGCTGATCCAGGACGCGGTCGAGCACCCACTTGGCGATGTCGTGCACCACGGGTTCGTGAAACGAGTAACGACCGGCCGCGGACAACGAAGATTGCAGCCCGGATTGCTGCTTCTCGGAGATGTCGTTGTCCTCGGGCAAGGATTTGTCCCAGCGCTTGTAGTAGTACGGCACCTTCTCTTTGAAATCGCCGTGCTGCGCGATCTCGCGCGGGAAGCACGAGCCGATGACCACCTTGGTGCGCGACGGGCCCATGGGGAACTGTTGCAGCCACCACATGGTGTCCTGGGTGCAGGCGAAGAAGGTCTGCGGATAGATCACCATGAAGTAGGTGCCGTTCGCGGGCTTGCCCGTCAGGCTGGCCGGCGCGGGAAAGGCGCGGGCGGCATCCTCGGGCAGCACCGCGATGGTGCGCTCGGCGGGCATATGCAAGCCCCGCCATTGGCCCGTGCATTCCACGTCGCTCATGCTCTGCGCGCCGATGGATTGCCGGTGGACGATGGGCGTGTGGTATTCCTCCATCGCGTTCTCGAGATAGAGCTTCCAGTTGCACTCGAGGATGTATTCCTTCCGGCGCACGCAGACATAGTCCTTGAAGTTGTAGGGCGCCATTTCGGCGGGAAGGTTGCCGAGGAATTTCTTGAGCGGTTCGGGCTTCGGATCGAGCGAGGCGAAGATGAAGCCGTCCCAGGTATCGACGGAGATTTTCGCCAAGCCATAGCGCGCGCGGTCGAACACGCGCGTCTTTTCCATCCCGGCGGTGCCGATCAGGTCGCCGTTCAGGGCATAGACCCAGCCGTGATAGGGGCAGGAGATGGCGCGGCAGTTGCCCTTGCCCTCCAGCATCTTCGCGCCGCGGTGGCGGCAGGTGTTCGCATAACCGCGAATGCTGCCGTCCTTGTCGCGCAGCACGATCAGCGGCTCGCCGCACAGATCGAAGGTCATGAAGTCGCCGGGATTCGGAATCTCGTCCGCTCGGCCGAGGAAGTTCCAGGTCTTGCGGAAGATGCGCTCGACCTCGCGGTCGTAGAACGCCTGCGAGGTGTAGCACCAGGGCGGCAGCGTCTCCGCCTCCAAAAGGGGCTTGCTGCGCACGTTTCGGTAATGGCTGGCATCGAAGATATCGACGAACGCGTTCATGGCTGTCCTCCCACCACGTCGAACTTCATCGCATCTGGTGAAAATCATGGCACGGCGCGGACCTCGGCGCCAGGATTTTACCGGTCCTATTCGTTTAGTAACTTTACTATATAGGGCAAGGCTCGCGGAGGGCCGCCGATTCGCCAGGCTCCGGCCAACCGCCCTAGAATGGGACGTAACCCGGGGGCTCAGGCGATTGGGGGCGGCGATGGCGTTCGAAGCGTCGGAATACGCGGACCGGCTGCGGCGCGTTCGCGCCCGCATGGCGCGGCAGGGGATCGACCTGCTGGTCGAATCCGACCCCGCCAACATGTACTACCTCAGCGGTTATGACGGCTGGAGCTTCTATATCCCCCAGGCGGTGATCCTGCCCTTGCAGGAGGAGGAGCCGTTGTGGATCGGGCGCGGGCTCGACATCAACGGCGCGCGCATCACGTCATGGCTCAAGCGCGAAAACATCCTGGCCTATCCGGAAGACCTGTTCGAGCGGGCGGACCGCCACCCGATGCAATTCTTCGCCGCCGAAATCGAGAAGCGCGGCTGGGCCAAGGGCACGGTCGGCATCGCGCGCGATTGCCAGGCCATGACCACGCGCTCGCGCGACGCGCTGATGGCTGCGTTGCCGAATGCCCGCTTCAAGGACAGCGACGGCGTCGTGAATTGGGAGCGGCTGGTGAAATCGCCGGCCGAATTGGCCTATATGCGCGACGCGGCGCGCGTCACGGAACGGCTGATGGATTCTTTTTTCCAGACTGTCCGTCCGGGCGTGCGCGAGTGCGACGCCGCCGCCGTCGTGCAGAAGGTGGCGACCGAGGGTACGCCGGAATTCGCGGGCAGTTATCCGGCTTCGATTCCATTCTTTGCCTGCGGCCCGTATACGGCGACCACGCATCTGACCTGGAGCGAGCGCCGCTTTGGTGCCAATGAGACGGCCATCCTGCAGGCGTCGGGCGTACGGCTGCGCTACCACGCGCCCATGGCGCGCACGATGCAGTTAGGCAAACCGCCGGCGAAGCTGGTGGAGATGGACAAGATCGTACGCGGCGGCATGGACGAGACGATGGCCGCAGCCAAGCCCGGCGCGGTGTGCGAGGAGGTCGAGGCGGTTTGGCGCGCGGCCCTGGCACGCCATGGCCTGACCAAGGAATCGCGCATCGCCTATCCGGTCGGCATCGGCTATCCACCCGATTGGGGCGAGCGCACGGCCAGTTTCCGTCCGGGCGACAAAACTGTGCTGGCGCCCGACATGACGTTCCACCTGTTTCTCGGGATGTGGATGGAGGATTGGGGCTTCGCAGTCAGCGAGACGATCCGCATCACGGGGAAGGGTGCCGAGGCGCTGGCGTCGGTGCCGCGCGCGCTGCGCGTCGAGGCCTAGCGCCTGAATTTCCTGCCGGCCGATCGCGGCATGGCCGCTGTCACAGACATGGTCTAATTTCCCCTAGGGCGCGAGGCTTGGAGGGCGGAACGAAACTCTGCCCGTACTGCGCGGTTATAGTCCTTTGTGGCGGCAAGAATTGTTATGCGTCGATCGGCTCTTTTGTACGGGTGTGCGGTTCTGGGCTCGGTAGGCGGAGCCTGGGCTGACGAAATCACGCCGGACGGCAAGAAGGTTCTCAAAGAGCAGCTCGACATGCTGCGAAGCCGGTTGGACGTGTTGGAAAGCCGCCGCGAGGCAGGCGATCCACCGACGCCCGCGGCGGCACCGGCGGTTTCCGGCGGCAGCTTCCCGGGCTCCTGGCGTTTGCCAGGCACCGAAACCTCGATGTCCTTCAGCGGCTTCGCCCGTGCGGACGCGTTCTTCACCTTCAATGCGCCATCCTCGGTGATCGGCGATTCCTTCGTGCTGTCCAATATTCCGATGAAGGGGTCGGCGGCGAACAGCCAAGGCGGCGACTACCGCATGCACTCTCGCCAATCGCGCATCCGTTTCGAGACCGACACGCCGACGGATTGGGGCAAGCTGCAGACCCGCATCGAGGGCGACTTCTTCGGTCGCAAACAGGACAACGATCTGACCAACTCCTATTCCTTCCGGCTTCGCCAGGCCATCGCGCGGCTGGGGCCCGTGGTGGCGGGCCAGACCGATTCCACCTTCGAGGACGACGACACCAACGCCGAGATGATCGACTATTTCGGCGCCGCCGGTGACTCAGACCTGCGCCAGACGCTGATCCGCTACATCGCCGAGTTCAGCCCCAATTTTCACCTCGACGCGGCATTCGAGAATCCCTTCGCCAGCGTGGCCACGCCGACAGGTGCTAATCCGAACAATAATCCGGCCATGATCGACCGTATGCCAGACACGATTCTGCGCCTGCGCTACAAGGCAAGCTGGGGTGCCGTGAACGTGTCGGGCGTCATGCGCTATTTCGAATACGACGGCGGCGTCGGCGGTACTTCGACCGCTATCGGCGGCGGCGGCCATATCGGCGCGCATGTGAACACCTGGGGCAAAGATCAGTTCGGCTTCAATTTCAACGGCGGGCCGGGATTGGGCCGCTATATCCAGACCACGAACACGTCTCCTGAAACGAATGCGGTCTGCCCCGGCAATCCCAACACTGCCTTCACGCCGGGCTGTGCGGTCGATCTGACGGTCAACATGGTCTATGGCGGCTGGGTGCAATACACCCATCATTGGGCCGACCAGTGGCGCTCCAACGCGATCTACGGCTACATGCACGCGGACATTCCCGTGGCGCAACTTGGCACGGGCGCCGACGGTCTTTCGCGCAACATCCAGAATGCGGCGGTGAATCTGATCTGGAATCCCGTGCCCGGCGTGATGTTCGGGCTGGAATACATGTATGGCTGGCGCTACCTCGCCCGCGCGGCGGCGGGCACGCAGGGTTACGGCGAGGCCAGCCGCCTGCAGCTCGCCATGAGTTATAATTTTTAGACAGCAGACGTGCCCTCGCGCAGCGCGGGATAATGATTGAAGTGCTTCCGGGGGCTCCATGGAATTCATCGCCGCGCACGGCATCGATATCCCGCCGTTGGGACGCGCCGCCATCTTGGCGACGCTGCTTCTCTTCGCGCCGTGGGCCGCGCGCCGCCTGAAGGCTCCCGAGCCCGTCTTCTGCATCCTGGTGGGTGTCCTGCTTGGCCCGCACGTGATCGGCGTCATGCCGCGTCACCCGCAGGTGGCGCTGGTCATCGGTGAGATGGGCAAGGTCTTGTTGATGTTCTTTGTTGGGCTCGAGATCGATCTGGAGCAATTCCGCGAGCATCGGAAAAAGGCCCTGGCATTCGGCTTCGTCACGTTCGCCTTGCCCCTCGCGGCCGGTATCGTCATCGGCTTGGCCTTCCA
>CAYZFH010000134.1:0-3487 GCA_964477375.1 uncultured Rhizobiaceae bacterium
CGCGCGGCGCATAGACCGGCTTCAGCGTCGACAGATACGCCCTGATCGCCAGCACATCGTCGCGCGTCATCTTGGTGTACGAGGTGAACGGCATGACGGGGTAGAGGTATTCGCCGCCCTTGCCGATGCCGTCGTGCAGCGCGGCGTAGAACTGGTCGTCGGTCCAATTGCCGATGCCGGTCTGCGCGTCGGGCGTGATGTTGGGCGTCGAGACGCTGCCGAACGGCGTCATCATCTCGCGCCCGCCCGCGAAGGGCGTGCCGCCCGGCCGCGTGTGGCAGGCCATGCAGTCGGAGGCGCGGGAGAGGTACTCGCCTTTCGTGACCAGCGCCGGGTCGGGTGCCGCGGCGTGGGCGGCGAGCGGCAGGAAGGCGAGGGTCAGAGCGGCAAGAGCAGCGTGAAGCCAAGAATTTCCGCGGCGTCCCGGCATGGTGTCCCCCTCGATCGCTCGGCCATCTTATGCTTTCGGATGATAGCCGATCCCGCCACGATTCCCACAATAACGGGTGGGAGCCGCTGACCGGTCCGAGAACGGTGAACGCGGTAATGGCGCTATTCAGACACCTTGGTCTTTCCACCCTCGCGCGCGTGCATGCGGCGGCGTGGATCATTCTTTTAAGTGTGGCCGATGCGGCGCCCGTCTGGGCGGAAGCGGGCGAGCGGTTCGCGCCCGAACCGCCCGCGCCGCCGCTCCTCGTGGCGGAGGACCCGCCGGCCGCGGGCATCCTGCATGAGGTCCGCGATCCGCCGCGTTTGGAATCCGCGCGCGGATCCGCGCGGCGCGATGCGCTGGCAAAGCGTCCCGAACGGCGCGCCGTTGCGCCGGCCTCGGTCGAAGGCGTCATCGGGCGGCCGAACCGCGCCGCGCCGCCGGTGCAGGAACAGGTGGAATCCGTGGGTGTCGGCCTGATCCATCGGGCCGCGGCGGCGGAGCTGGGAAGCGTGGCCGCGGCACCGGTCGCGTCCTGGCGCCGCGTGCTGGGATCGCCCTATGTGGCGTGGATCGCGCTGATCGTCCTGGTCGGCGTGCCGATCTTCGGCCTGCTGCGGGGCGAGATCGCCGGACGGCGCGCGGAACGCGAGCTGGTCAACTCCGATTAGGCGTGGATGGCGTGCGTCCCGGATTGGGCGGGCGGGTTGTCGCGCGTCTGGAAGGTGCGGACCAGGGCGCTCGCGAAAATGAAAGCGGCGGCGGCTGCCAGGACCAGGCCGACGGCGATGTTCCTGCGCCGCAGGCGGCGGCGTGCTTCGATACGTTCCATGGACGCTTCTATCCTATGAACCGGGCGCGCGATCAAGTCGGAACAGGAGCGTGGCCACCACGGCGAATTCGGGCAAAGACCGTGCGGAAATCCGCATCATCCCTTGCTTTCTGGCACCTGCGCCCCCATTTTAAGAGTAATCAATGAGCGTCCCCTGGGGCTTTCTTCGCGCTTGCCGCGAATCGCAGCCGTCCGCTGGGGATGCCATACTGCCGCACGATGATGGGCGTCCGCGCCCGTGGCGTTCCGAGAGGATGCCGCGGGCGCTTGAGCGCGCTCCGGGGAAAGGAAGGGCCACATGGCCAAGGAAGAGCTGATTGAATTCGAAGGCGCGGTGACCGAAGTGCTGCCCAACGCGATGTTCCGCGTGAAGCTGGACAACAACCAGGAAGTGCTGGCCCACACCTCGGGCCGCGTGCGGCGCAACCGCATCCGTATCCTGGCGGGCGACCGCGTGACGGTCGAAATGACGCCTTACGACCTGAGCAAGGGTCGCATCAATTTCCGCCACAAAGACGAACGTTCGACGGGGGTCATGCCCAAGCGCCCGGGCAACCAGCAATGGCGCCGGCGATAGGAGGTCCCATGAGTTTGATTGAAAAGCTGCCCGCCATGACGGATATCGAGTTGGCCACGCTCAAGGCCAATGCCGATGCGTTGGCCGCGTCCGGCAGCGACAAGCAGAAGAACGCCGCCGCCGCGCTGATGCCGGCGCTGGAAGCGGAATTGGACGTCCGCCGTGAGCGCGCCGCCGCCGAACGCGCAGCCAAGCCCAAGCGCAAGCCGCCCGTGCGCCGCAAGAAGGCCGACAAAGCCGAGGGCGCCGAAGAGGATGCGGGCGAGCCGGCCGAACTGGGCGGCGGGGCCGCGGGGTGAATGATCGCCCATCGCCGATCCGCGTCGTGACCGGGACCGAACAGATCAAGCCATCCAGCGCCGATCACAAATTCCGGCTGGGCCAACGCGTTCATCTTCTCGCGCGTCCCTGGGATCTGACGCCGCCCGCCGGGCATTTCCGCATCATGCGTCTGCTGCCGCGCGAAGGCGCGGAACATCAGTACCGGATCCAGAGCGTGGCGGATGGCCACGAACGGGTCGTGCGCGAAAGCCAACTCGGCTGAGCGCAGGGACTGCAAGCAGCACGAACACCGGCGCGGCCACCGCGCGTTCCGAACTGCGGCGTATCGTCGCCCGCCATCAGGCGCCCAGCCTGGGCAAAAGCCTGTGGCAGCTTCTTTCGACGGTCATCGCCTTCATCGCCGTCTGCGCCGGCATGTATTTCAGCTTGTCCGAATCGTATGCGCTCACGCTCGGCCTGTCGGTCCTGGCGGCCGGATTGCTGGTCCGCATCTTCATCATCCAGCATGATTGCGGGCACGGCGCGTTCTTCCGCTCGAAATGGGCCAACCATGTCACGGGCTCGCTGTGCGGCCTGATGACGCTGACGCCCTACGCGCACTGGCGCCGCCAGCACGCGGGCCATCACGACATGTGGAACAACCTGGATCGGCGCGAGAGCGGCGTGGACATCTATTCCACCTGCCTGACGGTCGAGGAATATAAGGCGCGCAGCCCCAAGGCGCGGTTTTGGTACCGGATTGGCCGCAATCCGATCGTCACGCTGGTACTGCTGCCGCCGTTGATCTTCCTGCTGCTCTACCGCGTGCCGTTCGACACGCCGAAGGGATGGGCGTGGGAGCGGTTTTCCGTCCACGCCACGAACGCAAGCGTGATCGCGATCATCCTGCTGATGGGCTGGGCGGTCGGCTTCGGCGCCGTGGCGATGGTGCAGCTTCCCGTCATGGTGATCGCGTCCATGATCGGCGTCTGGCTGTTCTCGGTGCAGCACCGGTTCGAGAATGTGGCCTGGCTGCGCGGGCCCGCGTGGAGCGTGCATGCGGCGGCCTTACGCGGCTCGTCGTATTTGCGCCTGCCGCGCGTGCTGCAATGGTTCACCGGCAATATCGGCTTCCACCACGTCCATCATCTGAACGCGCGGATTCCCAACTACCGGCTGGCGGCTTGCCATGCCGAGATGCCGGACAAGGCCGCGATCCCGACGCTGACGCTCGGCGCCGCGCTGCGCTCCCACCGCTTTTCCCTGTGGGACGAGGCACGCGGCAAGATGGTGACGTTCCAGGCCGCGCGCGCCTAAAGCGCGACGAGCGCGACGCCCGCGGCGATGAGCAGGATGCCCGCCCAGTTGATGAGGCTGAGGCTTTCGC
>CAYZFH010000134.1:3587-8536 GCA_964477375.1 uncultured Rhizobiaceae bacterium
ACGCCCGCGGCGATGAGCAGGATGCCCGCCCAGTTGATGAGGCTGAGGCTTTCGCCCAGCAGGAGCGCGCCGAAGACGGCCACCATGACGACGCTCAGCTTGTCCACCGGCGCGACGCGCGCGGCATCGCCCAGCTTGAGCGCGCGGAAATAGCAGAGCCACGACGCGCCGGTCGCCAGGCCCGAGAGGATAAGGAACAACCAGCTTTTCCCCGAGACGCTCGCGGGCGGCTGCCACTGGCCGGTCGCGGTCAGAAGAGCGCCGAGCGCCAGCACCACCACGACCGTGCGCGCGAAGGTGGCGAAGTCCGCGCCCACGTTCTCGACGCCGACTTTGGCGAAGATGGCCGTCAGCGCCGCGAAGGCCGCCGACAGAAGCGCCCAGAATTGCCAGGCCGAAAACGCGCCGCGCATGATGGCTCACCCCGCCGTGCCAGCCCCAAGGATGGCAGAGTCCGCATGCGATGACGATGGCTCGCGCCCTTGATCCGGCGGCGCTTCATCGCCACCCTGTCCCGCGATTCGAGGGGCTCATGGCGAAAATCCGGTTCGAAGCCCATTACGGGCGCGTGATGAAGTGCTACGCCGAGCGGCCGGCGCACCTGCTGGCCATGCTGGCCGATGCGGTCGCGCATGCGCCCGATCACATGGCGCTGGTGGATGGCGCGCGGCGCATGACCTATGCCGCGCTCGAAATCGAATCCGCGCGCATCGCAGGCAATCTGGCCGCGCGCGGGATTGCGCCAGGCGACCGGGTCGCCATGCTGATCGGCAACAGCCTCGAATTCTTCACCGTCATCCTGGCCTGCGCGCGGATCGGCGCCATCGCGGTGCCTATGGGCATCCGCCTGCGCAAACCCGAGATCGCCTTCATCTGCGCGCAAAGCGGCGCGCGCCTGCTGATCCACGATGCCGGTCTGTTAGCGGAGCTGCCCGATGCCGCCGACGCGCCCGAGCTGAAGGAACGCATCGCATTGGGTTCGCCCGCATTCGAAGCGCTGCGCGGCGAGGGGCCGAAGCCGCCTGCGGTCGCGATCGGCGAGGAAGATACGTTCTGCATCCTTTACACCTCCGGCACCACCGGGCGGCCCAAGGGCGCGATGCTGACGCACCTGGGCATGGTCCACACCTGCATCCATTGGCGCGAGCGGCTGTCCCTGCGCGCGGACAAGGAAGTGGCGCTGCTGCCGATCCCGATCACCCATGTCTCGGGCCTGGGCGGCATGTGGGCGCCGATCCTGTTCATGCGCGGCACGCTGGTGCTGATCCAGAGCTTCAAGGCGCGCGATTTCCTCAAGATCGCGCAGGACGAGGGCTGCACCTACGTGCTGATGGTGCCGGCCATGTACAACTTGTGCCTCCTCGAGCCGGACGTCGGGTCATACGACCTGACATCCTGGCGGCTCGCGCTCTATGGCGGCGCGCCGATGCCGGAGCCGACCATCAAACGGCTGGCCGAGGTGACGCCCCATCTGCAGCTCGTGAACGCCTATGGCGCGACCGAGACCACGTCGCCGACCACGATCACGCCGCCCGGCTTCGGTGTCAGCCACTCCGACAGCATCGGCAAGTCGGTCGATTGCGGCGAACTGCGCGTGATGGACGAACAGGGCCGCGAGGTCGCGCCGGGCGAGCAGGGCGAGCTGTGGATCGCCGGCCCCATGGTTGTGCCCGGCTATTGGCAAAACGATACCGCCAACGCGGCGTCCTTCACCGGCGGGTTCTGGAAATCGGGCGACGTCGCCGCGATCGACGCCGAGGGCTTCGTCAGGCTCTACGACCGCAAGAAGGACATGATCAGCCGCGGCGGCTACAAGATCTATCCCGCCGAGGTCGAGAGCGTTCTGACCGAACATCCCGACGTGATCGAATGCGCCATCGTGGGCCAGGCCTGTCCCGTGCTGGGCGAGCGTGTCCATGCCTTCGTGGTCTCGCGTTCCGGCACGCTTGCCGCCGGGGCCGTGCGGGATTTCTGCGCGCCGCGCATGGCGGATTACAAGGTGCCGGAATTCGTCACCGTGCTGCCCGGCTCCTTACCGCGCAACGCCAACGGCAAGATGCAGAAGGACGCGCTGCGGAAAATGCTGCCGGGCTGAGGCTACCGCTCACCGCGTCGCGGTTCCGTGCTGCCTTTCGATCCATTTGGCCGTCCATAGCGCGCCGAAGAGCGTCAGCGGCGCGGTCGCGTGCGCGAACGACAGGTACTTGCCGATCAGCATCCAGTGGATTGCCACCGGAATGAACATGGCCGAAAGCGCCAGGGCGATCGTTCCGTAGAGCGCGAAAAGATCGAACGGCATACGGCTCGCCAGGAGCGCTATGATCAACGCCGCCAGCCCCAACGCCGTTGAGGTATGGGGGATAGGGATCGTCACGTATGACGTCGGCTGATGCAGCGGTGTGAAAGCGGCGGGGTCATGGAGATAGAACGGCAAACCGAGCGCCAGGGCGACGGCGCCCGAAACGGCAAGCACGCGGAGTGCCGCGCGTGGGCCGAGGTGGCGCCAGAACAGCGCCGCGAGCGCGAGCGGCGCCACCGCGTAGATCGGCCGGCTACAGACGGCGATGCCCAGGAAAATGAGGGCGGCGCAATGGAGGAGAGGAGTGTCGCGGGCGGTCGCCATCACGGCCGCCACGGCAAGCGCTACGTAGATGGCATTGATCACGTAGTCGCCGCCGGTGACGATGTCCTGCATCACGCCGGCATTGCAGACAATCGCGACCGCCAGCAGCACCGCCAACGTCGGCGCGAACGAGCGCCAAAGGAAAAGAAAGAACAGCGCGATCCAGGGAATATTCTGCCAGGCGGCGTTGCCGAGCAGCCAGGCGGGCGCGGCGAGCAGCAAGGCACCCGGAGCCGGCGACAAGTCGTTGTTGAGGTAGGTGCGCAGATAATACGGATACTGTCCGGCGGTCACGGCATCGAGGGCGATATTCAGCGCTTCGTCCCGGTCCGTTCCGCCGCCCCATTGACCCGATTGGGCGATCGGATAAAGGACGAGAAAGGCGGCGATGATGAAGAGCGCGATCGCGATCATGAGCGGCGGCCAAACGCGCTTGAAGCGCGCGAGCGTCTCCAAGTGGCGGCACGCCAGATAGCAGGCCACGGCCACGCCGGCCGTATAGGGGAAGGCGCCGATCGAGCCGGTATATTTGTAAACCTGTCCGAACGCCGAGAGCGCGGTCAGGGCGGCGAGGATGGCGGGGGCGATCCTGATGTTTCGAAGCAGCGAATCTGGCATGGTGGATGCAGGTTCACCCATAGAGCCTAGGGGTACCGCGATTTGTCGGCTGAAATAACCGGAAGTTTGGCCGCGGCGTGGTCCATTGCCGCAAAACGCGAGCGATGCGATGGGAAAGTGCGGAACCCATCGCGGTTTCAAATGATAGGTCGGTGATGAAGCATCGTAAACATAAAGCCCGTGCCGCGCGGCATATCGCCGAGACGGGAACGGCGCTGGCGAAGCGTTTTCGCACCGACGCCGAGATGGCGGCGGCGGCGACCCGCGTGGTCGTCCAGCGCACGGTTATGCTGAGCGAGGCGATGGCCAAGCAGGATCTGCGCGCGGGTTCCGAGATTGCGCGCATGGGGGCGGAGAAGGTTTCCGCCGCCGCGCAGGCGGGGACGGCTGCGCTGGTCGAATCCTTCGGCGCGGGGCGTCTGTGGCTCGATCTCTATTTCCGGCAGGCCGCACGGTCGATGGCGCTGGCCTCGGCCTTCGCCGGCCAGCGCGCGCCCTCCGAGGTCTCGCGCACGGCCGAGGCCATGTGGACGGATCTCCTCGACACGGGCGCGGCCATGGCGCGCCTCGCGACCGATGTCGCCGACGCCGCCATCAAACCCATTCACCGCACCGCCGTTGCCAACGCCAAGCGACTGACGCGCTGATCCCATCGCGTCCGCCGCGCGGACGTCCTAGGCTTGCGGAACGGATCGTGCCGGGGTGGGTTGTCCCGGCAGGAACCCGCAGCAGGGAGGCCGCGATGCCGATTCTCGAGGATGCCAAGCGCGTTTTCGAACGCGTGACGGGGCTGGGCCAGCCATCGCCACGCACGGTGCGGGCGGCCGTACGCGCGCGCAAGGCGCATACGTTCCATTTCGACGATGACGGGCTGATCCCGAACAATCCGCGTTTACCGCTGGTGGTCTATCGCGGCGCGGTCAATCTGTCGGGCGCGTCCGATCCCGCCGCCATGTTCGAGGTGCTGTTCGAAAGCAATGGCTGGGGCGAGGGCTGGCGCGGCGGCGTCTACGACTACGACCATTACCACTCGGCCATCCACGAGGTGCTGGGTATTGCGCGCGGGCGGGTCGAGGTACGCTTCGGCGGCGAGGACGGCAAGGCCGTCGAGGCCAAGGCCGGCGACGTGATCGTGATCCCCGCGGGAACGGGCCACATGCGTCTCGATGCCAGCAAGGATCTTCTGGTCGTGGGCTCTTATCCGCCCACGGGACGCTTCAACCTGCGCAAGGCGCGCAAAAGCGAGCGCGAGGAGTCGTTGCGGGAAATCCTCCGCACACCGGCGCCGCGCACCGATCCGGTTTACGGACGGGGCGGGGCGGTCGCGCGCCTGTGGGCACGCCCGGCGGCGAAAGGGAAAGGCCGCCGCGCCGCTTGAGAAAATTGCGCTGGATCAAGGCGCGTCCAGATGTGCGGATTATAGATGTCCGCGCTAGGAGGCGCGGAGATGAAATTCTGGCTCGGAATATTCGCGATTTGGGCGGTGCCGTCGGCGCTGTGGATGACGTTTGCCACCATTCAGGGCCGAATCTTGTTCGATGAGATGGGCTGGCGCGAGGTTATCGTGCTCGCGCCGCCCGCCGTTCTGGCTGTCCTGATTTTAGGCGTTGTTTGGGTGCTTGGCCGCTGGCCCGGGAACGGGAGCCGGGCTTAAGTCAGCTTGCCCTTGGTGATCTTGCAGCCGAAGCTGACCGGCTTGCGCGGATCG
>CAYZFH010000135.1:0-2593 GCA_964477375.1 uncultured Rhizobiaceae bacterium
CGCTTCGTCGCCGCCTATCGCCAGGAAGACTACGATGCGATGGCGCGTGAGCTGGAGATTCTGAAGCGCGAGGTCGGCTTCGCGGGTGACATGGTGCCGCGTTCGGAACAGACCAAGCATATCGGCACGGATTTCTACTTCGGCGGCCAGCTGCGCCATATCGACGCGACCATCCAACCCGCGAAGTACCAGCAAGGGTTGATTGATCGCGTCCTGTCGGCCGGCGCACGCATCGCCGAGCATACGCCCGTCACGCGCCTGGAGCGCGAAGGCGGTCTTTTCCGCATCACCACGCCGCGCGGCACGCTGACGGCGCGCGATCTGTTCATCGCCACCAACGCTTATACGGGCGACGTGACGCCGGATCTGCGTCGTCGCGTCATTCCGCTGGGCGCCTACATCATCGCGACCGAGCCGCTGTCGTCCGAGCGCGTGAAGCAGGCCATGCCCACGCCGCGCGCGTTGCACGACACGCGCAAGCTGATCTTCGGTATGCGGCTGGTGCCGGAGCATAACCGGATCATGTTCGGGGGCCGTGCGTCGCTGGCCGAAACCGATCCGCGCCGCACGGCGCCGCGTCTGCATCGCCGGCTTCTGCAGGTGTTCCCGTCATTGGAAGGCGTGCGTGTGACCCATACCTGGCATGGCTTCGTGGCCTTCACCTTCCAGTATTTGCCCCATATCGGAGTCCGTGAGGACGGCGCTCATTTCGTGCTGGGCTGTTGCGGTTCGGGCATCGCCGTCGGCACCCATCTGGGCCACACGGCCGCGCTTCGCATCCTCAATGGTCGCAACGCGGAGAACGCGACCCCGTTCGACGACCTGCCGTTCGAGACCCGTCCGCTTTATACCGGTCGGCCGTGGTTCGTGGCCCCGACCATGCTGAGCTATGCGATCAAGGACATGCTGCCCCGCCACCATACCGGGGCGTAATGATCACGGATCCCTATTTCTACATGCTGGCGGTGCCGGCGCTTCTGATCATGGGCGTGTCGAAAGGCGCGTTCGGGCAAGGGGTCGGTACGCTTTCCACGCCGTTGATGGCTCTGGCTGTGCCGGCACCGGTCGCGGCGGCGATCACATTGCCCATCCTGTGTCTGATGGATCTGACCGGCATCTGGGGCTATCGCGGCCAGTGGGACCGCAGCCAGATGCGCATCATCCTGCCGGGTGCCGCGATCGGCATCGCCATTGGCGGGCTCCTGTTCGGTCTGCTCGACGACCATGCGGTCGGGCTTCTGATCGGCATCCTTGCCTTCGTTTTTGGACTGGAATGGTGGCTGCGGCGCGGCGCGGAACGGCCGGCGTCGAAACCGCATCGGGGCAAAGGCCTGTTCTGGTCGGCTCTTTCTGGCTTCACCAGCTGCGTGGCCCATGCGGGCGGGCCGCCCATCGCCGTTTATCTGCTGCCGCAGCGGCTGGACCGCCGCGCCTATGTCGCCACCATGGTTCTGTTCTTCACCGTCGTGAATTGGATGAAGTTCGTACCTTACGGAATTCTCGGCCTGTTCAGCTTCCAGAACCTGATGACCGCACTGGTGCTGGCGCCTGTCGCGCCGGTTGGCATGGGATTGGGCATCTGGCTGCATGACAAAATTCCGCCTATTCCCTTCTATCGAATCTGCTATTCCTTCGTACTCATCTCCGGCGCGAAGCTCATCTACGACAATGCAAAGGTCCTGATTTAATGCGGTTCGGTTTCGGCCAGTCGGTTCTGCGCAGCGAGGATCCTCGTCTTCTCACCGGCCGCGGCCGCTTCATCGAGGATATGAGCGCGCCCGGTCAGGCGTATCTCGCCATCCTGCGGTCGCCCCACGCCCATGCGGAGATCACCGCCATCGATACGGCCGCCGCGAGGGAGGTTCCGGGCGTGCTGGCCGTGTTGACCGGCGAGGACGTCAAAGCGGACGGGTTCAAGGGTTTGCAGACCGACGACGGTTTCAAAAACCGTGACGGCAGCGAATCCTTTGCGCCGCCGCGCCCCGTCCTGGCACAGGATCGTGTGCGCTTTTCGGGCGAGCCCGTCGCCATCGTGATCGCCGAAAGCGAAGACGCTGCGCGCGACGCGGCCGAGCTGGTGGATGTCTCCTACGAAGCCCTCCCGTGCGTCGTCTCCGTGCGCGACGCCACGGCGGACGGCGCACCGCTGCTGTGGGACGACGCGCCTGGCAATATCTCCATCGACTGGGATATCGGAGATGCGGCCGCGGTCGAGCGCGCGTTCGCGAAAGCCGCTCATGTGGTGGATGTCGAGCTCGAGAGTAACCGCGTCATCGGCTTCCCGATGGAGCCGATCGCAGCGCTTGGAAATTTCGACGTGGAGGAGGGACGCTACACGCTCCATGCGCCAAGTCAGGGCGTGCATAAGGTGCATGCCCTGATCGCCGAGGTCATGAACATCCCGAAACACAGTCTGCGCGTGGTCACGCCGGATGTGGGTGGCGGATTTGGCGTGCGCGTCTCCGCTCTCGCCGAGCATGTGCTGGTCCTGTGGGCCTCGAAGCGCGTGGGGCGGCCGGTCAAGTGGGTCGGCACGCGCGGCGAGACGATGCTGGTCGACCCGCACGCCCGCGATCATTGGACGCTGGCCTCC
>CAYZFH010000135.1:2693-8514 GCA_964477375.1 uncultured Rhizobiaceae bacterium
TCGCCGTGATCGTCGGTACCCAGACAAACGGCCAAGGGCATGCGACATCCTTCGCACAGCTCGTGGCCGACCGGCTCGGCGTTCCATTTGAATCGGTCCAGCTCGTCCAGGGCGATTCCGATCAGGTGCCCTACGGCAACGGCACGGGCGGCTCGAGCTTCCTGTCCGTGGGCGGCTCTGCCGTGAACGGCGCTATCGATAAGGTGATCGAGTCCGGCAAGCGGATTGCGGGCCATCTTCTAGAGGCCGCTCCCGCGGACCTGACTTTCGCCACGGGCCGCTACACCATCGCCGGGACGGACCGCAGCGTGCCGATGACCGACGTGGCGCGCGCGGCCTTCCGCGCCGGGCCGTGGAGCAAGGAAACCGGCTTCGGCTTGGCCGAGCGCATGTTCTACCAGCAGAAGGGCAAGACCTTCGCCAACGGTAGCCATGTCTGCGAGGTCGAGATCGATCCCGAGACCGGCGGCCTGGAGGTTGTGCGCTATACCATCGTCGACGATGTCGGCCGGATCATGAATCCGATGCTGGTGCTGGCGCAGGTCCATGGCGGCCTAGCGCAGGGCCTGGGCCAGGCGCTTCTCGAGCACACGGCCTACGATGCCGATTCGGGCCAGCTCCTGGCCGGCTCGCTGATGGATTATTGCCTGCCGCGCGCATCGGATTTTCCCAACCTGGAAATCTCCTTCAACGAAATCCCCTGCACGACCAATCCGCTGGGGGTGAAGGGCGTGGGCGAGGCGGGCACGACCGGCTCGATGCCCGCATTGGTGGGCGCGGCGGTCGATGCGCTGGCCGAATACGGCGTCACCCACCTGGACATGCCGCTGACGGCGGAGCGCGTCTGGCGCGCGATCCACAACGGCAAGCCTGTGTGAAGGAATTGTTGCCGCGATTCCGAGACGGGCTTATCCTTCCCGCCATGAATAACGAGGCCTGTCGCATTTCCTGATGAGCGACAAAGTACTTCTCGTCGTCCACTCGCGGACCTCTGATACAGGCCGAGTAGGCCGTATTCTCGGCGAGCTGGGTTACACCTCGGACATTCGGTGTCCGCTGCACGGCGACCCTCTGCCGGACACGATGGACGGCCATGTGGGCGCGGCCATCTTCGGCGGGCCGCAAAGCGTCCACGACCGCACGACCCTTCCGCCCATCCAGGCCGAGATCGATTGGATTCCGCGCGTGCTGGAATCGGGCAAGCCGTTTCTCGGTATATGCCTGGGCGCCCAGATGCTGGCCCATGCGCTCGGCGGCAAGGTGTCGCGCCATCCGGCCGAGATTCACGAGATCGGCTATTCGACCATCCGCCCGACCGAAGAATGGCGCGGCACGCTCGATGCGCCGCATGTCTTCTACCAATGGCATTGCGAGGGGTTTGAGGTGCCGCGCTGCGCCACGCTTCTGGCACAGGGCGATACGTTTCCTAACCAGGCGTTCCGGGTGGATGGCAATGTCTACGGGCTGCAATTCCATCCGGAAGTGACGAAACCGATCATGGCGCGTTGGATTTCGGACTCGGTGAATATTCACCGGCCCGAGGCGCAGCCCGGTGAGCAGCAACTCGCCGCCGCTGAAACATACGATCCGCCGGTCGAGGATTGGACCCGCGCCTTCCTCGAATCCTGGATCGGCCGGTCGCGCCGCAACAGCGTCTAGCGCCGGCGCAGCGACTGAGACAGCGCGATGATGCGCTGCGTTTCGGTCCAAAGCGCATAGGCGTCCAGCTCATCCACCGATACCCAGAGGGCCCGGTCCACGTCGTCGTTGGCCATGGGCTCGCCGGAAACCCATTCCGCCGCGAATTCGATCAGTGTGTAGTGGTATTCGACGCGGCCGGCATCATCGCGGCGTACCGAATCGACTACGCCCAATTGGTCGGTCAGGCGCACGGTCAGGCCCGTCTCTTCCAGCACTTCGCGCAGCGCGGTCTCGCCGACCGTCTCGCCCAGTTCCTGCAAGCCGCCGGGAATGCTCCAATCGCCTTTGCGCGGCGCGCGGCCACGGCGCACCAGCAGGACCTGGTCGCCACGCCAGACCACCACGCCCACACCGCAGAAGGGCCGGTCGGGATATTGCCGGTTCGTCATGGAGGGTGGGTTCTCGCGCTCGCTCTTGCCGCTTGAAGCTACTTCGCACGGGCCGCTATCGTGCGCAAGACGCGGATGGAGAGGTCAATGTCGTCTTTGGACAGTCTGGTCATCGTGGGTGCTTCGCAGGCGGGCGGCCGTGCCGCGCAGGCCGCGCGCGCCACGGGCTTCGGTGGCCGCATCGTGCTGATCGGCGAGGAGGATTGGATCCCCTACGAGCGGCCGCCCTTGTCCAAGCAGCTTCTGAAGGCCGACGAAAGCATCGAGCGGGTGCAACTTCATCCGCGCAGCTTCTATGAAGAGAAAAGCATCGAGCTGAAGCTGGGTGCGCCCGCGACCCTTATCGACCGCAGCGCGCGCCAAGTGCATATCGGCAGCGAAATCATCCGATACGACCGGTTGCTTCTGGCCACGGGCGCCCGCGTGCGGAAGCTGCCGCTGCCCGGCGCCGATCTACCAGGCGTGTTCTACCTGCGGACGATCCAGGATTCCCATGCCATTCGCGCGCGTTTGAAGGACCAACCGCGAGTGGTGGTGATCGGTGGTGGGTTCATCGGCTTGGAGGCGGCCGCGAGCGCGCGGGCTTGCGGTTGCGAGGTTGTGGTCTTGGAAGCCGCCGACCGGTTGATGGGGCGCGCCATCGCGCCTGAGGTCGGCGTCTATTTCGCCGAACTGCACCGCAAGCATGGCACGGACGTCCGTTTGGGCGCCCAGATCGTGCGGTTCGAGGGCAACGGCAAGATCGAGCGCGTCGTGTTCACCGATGGGTCGACGCTTCCCTGCGATCTCCTGATCATCGGTATCGGCATCGTGCCCAATGTCGAATTGGCCGCCGAGGCGGGCCTCGTGGTCGACAACGGTATCGTCGTGGACGAGCACGGCCGCACGTCGGATCCGGATATCTTCGCGGCGGGCGACGTGGCGAACCAGCCGAATGCCTGGGTGGGACGGCGGCTGCGTCTCGAGTCGTATCAGAACGCGCAAGACCAGGGCATGGCGGTCGGCCGCAACATGGCGGGCGAGGCCCACATCCACAACGACCGGCTGTGGGTCTGGTCGGACCAATATGAGACCAATCTGCAGATGATCGGTGCGCCGTCGGCATGGGACCAGTTGGCCTATCGCGGCGATCCGGCCTCGGGCAGCTTCACGGTGTTCTATCTGCACGGCGGCAAAATCGTGGGCGTGAATGCGATCAACAACGGCCGCGAGGTGCGGACCCTGGAGCGTCTGATGGCATCCGGCGTTGCCGTGACGCCCGACCAGTTGGCCGATCCCGCCGTCAACCTGCGCAAGATCGGCGGGTGATCTCGCGCCGGACACTGCTGGCCGCGTCGCTGCTGACGGCGCCCGCGGCTTGGGCCTTTCGTGCCGTCGCGGATGATTTTGAGGACGCGCTGGCGGCGCTCGAGCGCCGCCATGGCGGCCGCCTGGGCGTGGCCGTGCTCGATACCGCGAACGGTCGATTGCGGTCGCATCGCGGCGACGAGCGGTTTCCGCTCTGCAGCACGTTCAAGTTTCTGGCTGCTGCTTTGGTTCTGGCGCGGGTCGACCGCAAGGAAGAAAGCCTCGATCGCCGCATTGTGTACGGCAAGGCCGATCTCGTGACCTATTCGCCCATCACCGAGAAGTATGCAGGTGAGGGGATGACCGTCGGCGCTCTTTGCGAAGCGGCGGTGACGCTTAGCGACAACACGGCGGGCAATCTGCTGTTGGACAGTTTCGGCGGCCCGGCCGGTTTGACGGCCTATATGCGTTCGCTGGGTGACCCCGTGACGCGGCTCGACCGGCGCGAGACGGCGCTGAACGAGGCCGCGCCGGGTGATCCGCGCGACACGACCACGCCGGCGGCCATGGCCGCCGCGCTGCAAAAGACCGTGTTGGGTACCGCCCTGTCGCCCGCGTCACGCACGCAACTCGCCGACTGGCTCGTGGCCACGAAGACCGGCGACAAACGCCTGCGCGCGGGCGTGCCCAAAGGGTGGCGTGTGGGCGACAAGACGGGCAGCGGCGGCAACAACGCCACGAACGATGTGGGTGTGTTTTGGCCATCGAACCGCGCGTCGATTGTCGTGGCGGCTTACTACGTTGGAGCCGCCGCGTCCGACGATCAGAGAAGCGCGGTGCTGGCCGAAGTCGGCCGGCTCGCCGTTTCGACCTAACGCAGACCCGGCGGGCGGGCGAGCAGGGTTTCGCCTTCCTTCGCGATCCGGGCAACGATCTCCGCTGCCGGCGGCAGGTCTCGGATCAGATCGATGTTTTCGCCCGCGAACATCACCATCGTGTTGGTGTCGCCTTGCGCGGCCGCGTCCTTGTAGCGCGGCCCCTCCGTTTCCATCGCGGCCAGCAGGCCGGCATCGTTGCCCTGCCAGCGCTCCAGGAACGCGTTGCGAATGGCGCGCCCGTCGTAGGGCTCGGGCCATGTGTAGCCGCGGACCGTGTCGAACACCTTGGTGCGGGTCGTCGAATCGCCTTCGGACTCGACGATCTGTTTCTTCAGGTTGGGGTGGGTGAGCGATTCTTGCGAGGCCGAGAAGCGTGTACCGACCAGGACGCCAGCGGCACCCAGCATGAGCGAGGCCGCCAAGCCGCGTCCGTCGGCGATACCGCCGGCGGCCACCACCGGCACGGGCGAGACCGCGTCGACGACGGCTGGCACCAGGGTGAAGGTCGCGCGGCCCGCGCCGTGGCCGCCGGCTTCGGTGCCTTGCGCCACCACGAGGTCGGCGCCATGGCGCACCACCGTCTTCGCATCTTTCAGGTTTTGGATCTGGCAGATCAGCAGCGCACCGGAATCCTTCACCTTGCGCGCGAACGGCTCGACATCTCCAAACGACAGCATGACCGTGCGCGGCTTGCGCGCCAGCGCCTGGTCCAGAAGCGTTGGCTGCTTGGCCAGGCTCCAGGTGATGAAGCCGATGCCGACCGGCGTATTGCCCGCGGCGGCGAACTCGCGCTCGATCCAGGCCGGGTCGCCATAGCCGGCACCGATCAGGCCGAAGCCGCCCGCGCGCGTGACCGCGGCGGCCAGGGCGCCGCCGGACACATTGCCCATGGGGGCCAGAATGATGGGATGCTCGATGCCCAGCAGTTCGGTGAGCTTGGTTTTGATCGGCATGGCGCGCTCCGTGGGAGGAATTGCCGTTAGTCTAAACCTCTAACGATGCAAATGGGGTACAGGTCTTATGCGCTCCAAGCCATGGTCAGGGCCGGCGCGGCAACCCATCAGCGATCTCGAGCCAGCCGACGCCGCTGGAGACACAGACATGGACCGACGGCTGGATGTCGCTGGCATCGTCGAGCGAGCCGACCAGCACTTCCCACTGGTTCGGCTTGTCTAGCAACTCGAAGAACAGGGCGCTGCCGCAGTCGCCGCAGAAGTGGCGGATGCCGCGTGCCGAACTGGCATGGGTGCGCGTCTTGCCCTGCAACAGACGGAACGATTCGCGTGGGAATGCGACGCCCAGGAAGATCGCCGCACCCGTCGCGCGGCGGCACAGGCTGCAATGGCAGTATCCGGCGCCGAGGGGAGAGGCCGTCGCTTCATAGCGGATCGCGCCGCACAGACAGCTGCCGCGATAAGGCGCGGGCATCAGACGCGCTCGACCACCATGGCGATGCCCTGGCCCACGCCGATGCACATGCTGATCAGGGCATAGCGCGCCTTGGTGCGCTCGAGCTGGTTCACGGCGGTCAGCGCGAGGCGCGCGCCGCTCATGCCGAGCGGATGG
>CAYZFH010000136.1:0-8495 GCA_964477375.1 uncultured Rhizobiaceae bacterium
CAGCTTGTCGGCGATCAGAACCTTGGCCATGTCACGCCGCCTCCGCCCGGACCGATGCATACGCCCAGTCCAGCCACGGCAGCAGGGCTTCGACGTCGCCGCGGTCGATCGTGGCGCCCCCCCAGATGCGCAGGCCCGGCGGCGCTGAGCGATAAGCGCCGATATCGAGCGCAACGCCTTCGGCCTCCAGCGATGCCGTCATCCGCTTGAGCAACTCAGCCTGGCGCGGCTTGGGCAGAGCGGCGAACGAAGCCTCCTTCACCTTGAGGCAGATCGATGTGCAAGAGCGCGTGGCAATGTCTTCCGCCAGGAAAGCGGCCCAATCGCTGCGCCCGACCCATGCGGCAACGGCCGCAAGATTGGCTTCCGAGCGCGCGATCAGCGCGTCCAGCCCGCCAATGCCTTCCGCCCACTTCAATCCGTCGAGCGCATCCTCGACGCACAGCATCGACGGCGTGTTGATCGTCTCGCCGCGGAAGATGCCTTCGTCCAGCTTGCCGTCCTTGGTCAGACGGAACAGCTTGGGCAATGGCCAGGCCGGCTTGTGGCTTTCCAAACGCGCGGCGGCGCGCGGCGAGATGGCCAGCATGCCGTGCTGCCCCTCGCCGCCCAGCACTTTCTGCCAGGACCAGGTAACGGCATCGAGCTTGTCCCACGGCAAATGCATGGCGAAAGCCGCTGAGGTCGCGTCGCAGATCGCGAGCCCCTCGCGCCCGGGCGCGAGCCAGGACGCATCGGGCACGCGCACGCCGGAGGTCGTGCCGTTCCAGGTGAACACCACATCGCGGTCGGCCGCGACCTGCTTCAGGTCCGGCAGCTTGCCGTAATCGGCCTCGAACACGCGCACGTCCGGAAGGCGCAGCGATTTCACCACGTCGGTGACCCACGTCTTGCCGAAGCTTTCCCACGCCAGCATGTCGACGCCGCGCGCGCCCAGCAGAGACCATAAAGCGAGTTCGACGGCACCCGTGTCCGACGCCGGAACGATGGCCAAGCGCCAGTCGGCCGGCATGCGCAGCACGGCTTTGCTGCGGTCGATCACCTCGGCCAGACGTGCCTTGCCCTTGGCGGAACGATGGGAGCGGCCCAGGAACGCGCTTTCGAGCACATGGGGCGTCCAGCCCGGGCGCTTGGCACAGGGGCCAGAGGAAAAATTGGGATTCCGGGGGCGGAGGGAAGGCTTCATGGGCGTCTCGGAAATGGCTGGAACATCGCTAAAATTCATTTGTGCGATGCAGCATTTCGTATAGGCCCGGGCAAAACCCGTCAACCGCGCATTCGGGAAAAGATGGCTGGCTTACGCCTGACGCATATCGCGCGCCGTGGTGCCGGCCGCCGTTCCATCGGCATAGGAGCGGGCACCTTCGATATAACGGTCGAGAGGCAGTGCAATCGACCGGACGGAGGGGCGCTTCATCAAGCTCTCGGCCAGCGTCCTTAGGCGACGGCATTCCGGAGGCAACCCCACACCACGATAATGCTCCATCACGGGAATACGCTCGAACCATGGCTCATAGGTGAGGTCCACCAGCGAAAGCCGCTCACCCAGCCAATATGGTCCTTTCGCCATTCCGATCCCCGCACTTTCCATAAACAGAAAATGGGCTCGCAACTCAGCAGATAGGCGGACTTGATCGTCCTTCGATTGGGCCAAGAGCAACCTGTACCAGGTGGGCGTGAACTTCACGTTCGCGAAGTCGATCCAAAACCTCGCGCGGGCTCGCGTGGCCGGATCCGCCGGCATCAGGGCAGGCTCTGGAAACACTTCCTCTACGTATTCGTTGATGATTGAAGATTCCCAAACCAGATCGGCGCCATGCTTGAGCACGGGCACTTTGCTGTAGGGAGAAACCTCGGCAAACCAGGAGGGTTTGGCCTTCAAATCAATTTCTGTGAACTCAAATGGAATTTTCTTCTCTAACAGCACGAGGCGCGTGCGGGCCGCATAGGGGCAAATTTGCGCGCTATAGAGGTGAACGATCGCCATTGTCTAACCCTCCCCTCACGTTTATTCCTGCCCTTGCGAACAACCGCGAGGGCCCGTCGATGACAATGGTATTGTACGAACTGGTTGGCCAGAACGACCATCGATTCAGCCCCTATGCTTGGCGCAGCCGTCTCGCGCTCGCCCACAAAGACCTGGAGGCTACCTATGTACCCTGCCGCCTGACGGACAAGGACAAGATCGCCTTCAGCAAGCAGGAGCGGGTACCCGTCCTGAAGGACGGTGACACGGTCGTCCCCGATTCATGGGCCATCGCCTGCTATCTGGAAGACCGCTATCCCGACCGCCCTTCTCTCTTCGGCGGGCCGATCGGCCGTGGAGTCGCGCGCGTGGTGAACGCGGCTGCGGACACGCAACTCATTCCGGCCATGGCGCGCCTGATCCTTGGCGACGTCTTCGCGACCATCGATCCCGCCGACCGTGAATATTTCCGCAAGACGCGCGAACCGCGCTTCGGCGCCACCATCGAAGCGATCGTCGCGGGGCGCGACGGCCAACGTCAGCCCTGGCTGAACGCGTTGGGCCCGTTTCGCCTCGTGTTGAAAGAACAGCCGTTCCTGTCGGGCGCGGCACCCGCCTATGCCGATTACATCCTGTTCGGCACCTTCCAATGGGCGCGCTGCACCAGCCCCTATCCGCTGCTGGAGCGCGACGATCCGATCTACGCGTGGCGCGAGAAGATGCTGGATCTGTTCGGCGGCATGGGCCGGAAGGCCAAGGGCCACCCGGTCGGCTGACCCTTAGGCGGGTCGCTGCCGGACAATGTGCGGAATGGTCATCGTGCACATCGTCTCGCCGCGCTGATTGGTCGTCTTGTAGTGCAGCACCATGATGCCGCGTCCGGGCTTGGTCTTGGACGGGCGCACTTCCGCGACCTCGACTTCGACCTGCAGCGTATCGCCCGCCTTGAGCGGTTTGAGGAACCGGACGTTATCGACCGCCGGTGCCCCCATGTTGCAGGCCGTGATCACGCCAGTCTCGAAGAACAGCTTGAAGCTAAGCGCGCAGGTCTGGAAGCCACTGGCCACGACCTCGCCGAAGAGCCCATGCTTGGCCGCTTCCTTGTCCTTATGGAAAGGCTGCGGGTCATACTTGTGGGCGTAATCCAGGATGTCGGCCTCGCTGACGTGCAGTTTCGCCGAGGTGAACTTTTCCCCAACCTTGAAATCTTCCAAATAGCGTGTGGTCACGTCGACGTCCCTGCCGCGGTTGTTGATGCCGAAATCCTGATCGTTCCTTCAAGATAGAAGGCTGCGCGACCGCGCATGACGACGCGTTCGCCACGCTGCTCGCACACCAATTCCCCGCCCCGGGCGGAAATTTGCCGCGCGTTCAACGTGTCCTTGCCCAGCCGCTTGGACCAATACGGCGTCAGCGCGCAATGTGCTGACCCTGTCACCGGGTCTTCCCTGATGCCAAAGGCGGCGCCGAAGAAACGGGAGACGAAGTCCACCTGGTCTCCGGGCGCGGTGACGATCATGCCCGGGCGCTCGAGCTTGGCCAGCTTATCGAAGTCCGGCGCGATAGCACGGATATCCGCCTCTTTCTCGAAGACCGCCAGATAGTCGCGCTGATTGCTCAGCAATTCGACAGGCGCCGCTCCCAGCGCGTCCGCAACGGCGGCAGACTTGGTCGGCTTGGCCTCCCAGGCCGGGAAATCCATGGCGAACAAATCCCCGTCCTTCACGACCTCCAGGACACCGCTCGCCGTATGGAAGCGGACCGACGAGCGGGACGGTTCGAGTTTGGCCAGCACCAAGGCACCGGTCGCAAGCGTGGCATGGCCGCAAAGGTCCACTTCCATCGCGGGCGTGAACCAGCGCAGATCGTAGTCAGCGCCGCTGGGCACGAAGAAGGCCGTTTCGGACAAATTGTTTTCCGCCGCGATGGCCTGCATCGTTTCGTCCGGCAACCATTTCGTCAGGACGCAGACGGCAGCAGGGTTGCCGCCGAAAACGCGGCCCGTGAAGGCGTCGATCTGATAGAGCGGGATCTCGGTCATGCGGGTGCCGAACTTCGGGCCTAGTGGCCCTGGTCCTGGAAAAGCATGAGCGTCGCGCTGCCGTGGGCGATCAGCTTGCCGCGCGAATCGGTCAGATGCGCATCCGCCGTCGCGATGCGCTTGCCCTGATGGATGATCTTACCCTCGCAGCGGACGCGACCGGTCTTGGCGGTCATGGGACGGACGAAGTTGACCTTAAGCTCGAGCGTAGTCGAGGCGCCGCCCGCCGGCTGGGTGGTGAGCGCGGCCGAGCCCGTGGCGCTGTCGATCAAGGTGGCCGCTAGGCCGCCATGGACGATCCCGAGCGCGTTGTAATGCTGCTCGCCAATGTCGCATTCGAAGACGCAACGGCCGAATTCAGCTTCCACGACCCGAATCCCGAGGCCGCCGACGAACGGGGACGAAGCCTTTTCACCCCGCGCCATGGCCTGCATATATTCAAGGCCGGATACCCTCTGCCCCCCGTGAATAGGAGCGTCCGGGCCGTATTTCGTCTCTGACATGGGATCTCCGCGCGACGAAGGCCGGTTCGAGGAACCGGCCTTTTTTGAGGGCCCGACCTTACGCGGTCAGGTTATGTCCGTCGAGCGGCCGCCTAGGGGTGCCGGCGCTTCCAGTCCCAGATTTCGGCGGGAACGGCACCGCGCGCCAAACCGATATCGTCCATCGAGAACGGATCGGGACGGGCTTCCAGGCCAGGCGACGGGGGCTCGCCAATCCGAACCGCCTTGGGATCGGATAGAACGGAATACACGGGGTGCAAAAAGCTGTGCTCGGTCATCTCTCTCATCCTTCACACGGCAAACGCGCCGCAGGTGGCTTCAGTTCCCCGGTCGCCTCAGAATAGAAGGCGACCGTGACGTGAGAGTGACGGTCGAGAATGTCGGCCTAAGGGCCGTGTTGCGGTTTATTCGAGGCGGGTTAAACGAAGGCGATGTTGATCCGGCGGTTCTGGCGGCCCTTATTCTCGATCTTGCCAACAGCCACCTGACCGATCTCGCCCGTGCGCGCCACATGCGTGCCGCCGCAGGGCTGCAGATCCACCCCATCGATCTCCAAGAGACGCACCTTGCCTGAGCCGGTGGGCGGCTTGACCGACATGGTACGAACCAGGCCGGGATTAGCCGCCAGTTCTTCATCCGTGATCCAGCGGGGAACAACGGGATGGTCCTCGGACACCAGCCGGTTCAAATCGGCTGTCAGCTTCTCCTTGTCGATCGCCGTATTCGGAAGGTCAAAATCCAGCCGCCCTTTGGCTTCGCCCAAGGCACCGCCCGTGACCGATCCGGTCACCAGCGAGCACAACAAATGCAGGCAGGTGTGCATGCGCATGTGCCGGTGACGGCGCTCCCAATCGAGCGCGACCGTGACCGTTTCGCCCACCGCGGGCGCCGCAGCCTCCGGCTCCAGCACATGTGTGGGTTCGCCCGTCGCGGGGTGCTTGCGGGTATCGGCCACTTTCAACTCCCGACCGTCGGCCATGCGCATCATGCCGGTGTCGCCGGGCTGACCGCCGCCTTCGGGATAGAACACCGTCCGATCGAGCCGCACGCCCGCCTCATCGACCGCGACGACCCGCGCTTCGCAGGATTTCAGATAGGCGTCTTGGCGAAACAGTTCTTCGGTCATCGGTGCCTCCCTCGGAAAATCATTCTAGCAAACGGCGATCACGATCGCTGGGTCACGCGCACGCCAATCAGAATGACGACCGCGGCCGCAACACCCACCGCCGTCAGCCGTTCGTCCAGGAACACCACCGCCAGCCCTACCCCCACCACGGGCAGGAAGAACTGGGCCGGCGCGACCCGCGCGACACCGCCTTTGGACAGGGCCCAATACCAGGCGATATAGCCGATCACCGTTACGATGAATGCCAGATAGATGATGGCGACCCAGCCGGCCGGCCCGACGTGAAGGACCGCTTCCCATCCGCGCGTCAGCAGCAGGACCGGCACGCCGACGGCGGTGCCAATGGTGGCGCCCCACATGGTTGTCGACCAACTGCCCAGCGTGCCGGAAAGCCGCGCGCCAGCCACATAGCCCAGGGAGCAGGCCCAACAGCCCACCAGGATGATCAGATCGCCGATGACGGGATCGCTGCCGCCCTCGAAGCCGGAGCGTTCACCGATCAGCGCGGCGGTGCCCGCGAGTGCCAGCGTGCAACCGTAGAGCCAGCGGTGCGCCGGCATGCGGCGATCAACGCCAGCCGCAATCAACCCCGTCCAGATGGGCAGCGTGGCGATCAAGAGCGCACCATGGGACGCCGTGCTGACACGCAGCCCCAGGCTGAAGAACACGGGAAAGATCACGAAACCGCAGACGGCGGAGACCATCAGCCAGCGCCAATCGCGCGCGTTGTCCGGCCGGGACACGCGGCCAAGCAGGATCAGCGGAATGCTGACCGCCGCCGCGACGATCGTGCGCAGCAGTCCGACCAGGAGCGGATCGGTATCGGCGACGCCCAGCTTGGTGGCGAACGGGCTGGCGCCCCAGATCGCAACAGCGAACGCCGCCGCGCCGATCACCCCAGGCGTAAGGCGTTGCGCCGGCAGCGCCGAGGATTTCATTACGGCCTCTCGAAGGGGCGGACCGTATGCCCGTGGCCCAACGGCCCCTTCCCCTTGCCGAAGCCCGGCGCGGCACGAATGGCGGCTTGGACATAGGCGTGGGCGCGCGCGACCGCATCCTTCAGCGCACGACCCTGCGCCAAGCCGGTGGCGACAGCCGATGCCAGGGTGCAGCCCGTACCGTGGGTATGCTTGGTTTCAATGCGCGCCGCCTCGAACGTGACAACGCCTTCACCTGTCACCAGCAGGTCGCGCACGACCGCGCCTTCGCGGTGACCGCCTTTGAGCAGCACGGCCTTGGGGCCCATGGCGAGAAGCGCGCGAGCCGCGGCTTCCATATCGGCATCGGACAGAATCGCTCGGCCGGTCAAAGCTTCGGCTTCGGGCACATTGGGCGTGAGGACGGCGGCCAGCGGCAGCAACTGGCTTCGCAGCGCCTGCTGTGCAGCTTGCTGGAGAAGTGCCTGACCACCCTTGGCGACCATCACCGGGTCGACCACGACGGGAATATTCGACGCACGCGCCTTGATCTCGCCGCACACGGCATCGATCACCTCCGCGCGATGAAGCATCCCCGTCTTGATCGCATCCGCGCCGATATCGTCGAGCACGAGTGCCATTTGGCGGGCCACGAACTCGGGCGGCACATCCAGGATCCCAAACACACCCTGCGTGTTTTGCGCGGTCAAGGCGGCGATGGCGGTGGCGGCATAGCCGCCCAGCGCCGTGACCGTCTTGATGTCTGCCTGGATACCGGCCCCACCCCCGGAATCGGACCCGGCGACGATCAGGACGCGCCCTTGTTGCACGGCTGTTAGCCCGCAGCGCGGGCGATCGCGTCCGCGATGCCGTCAACCACACGCGAGACCTTGGTGGAGTCCTCGCCTTCCGCCATCACGCGGATGACAGGTTCGGTCCCGGAGGTGCGGATCAGAACGCGCCCCGCCCCCTTCAACTCCGCTTCGCCCGCCTTGATCGCATCCTTGACCGAGGCGCTTTCCAGCGGCGTTTGTCCCTTCGTGTAGCGCACGTTCTTGAGAATCTGCGGCAACGGTTCGAAACAGCGCGTCACTTCGCTGACCGGCCGGTCGGTCTCGACGATCACGGCCAGCACCTGCAGCGCGGCGATCAGCCCGTCGCCGGTGGTGATGTAATCGTTCAGGACCAGGTGGCCCGATTGTTCGCCACCGACATTGAAGCCGCCTTCGCGCATCATCTCGATGACATAGCGGTCACCGACCTTGGCGCGCTGGAGCGAAAGTCCGAGCCCGCCGAGATAGCGTTCAAGGCCCAGGTTGGACATCACGGTGCTGACGATGCCGCCCCCCTTCAGGCGGCCGGACTTGCCCCACGAACTTCCCACCAGCGCCATGAGCTGGTCGCCGTCCACCTGGCGCCCCGTCTCGTCCGCCATGATCACGCGGTCGGCGTCACCATCCAGCGCAATACCCAGATCCGCGCCATGCGCCACCACGGCTTCCCGCATCGCTTCGGTGTGGGTCGCGCCGCACTTCTCGTTGATGTTGAAACCGTTGGGATCGACGGCGATGGGAATGACATCGGCACCCAATTCCCACAAAACGCTCGGCGCCACCTTGTAGGCCGCGCCATGGGCGCAATCGATCACGATCTTAAAGCCGTCAAGCCGGAGGCCGCGCGGGAACGTGTTCTTCACGAACTCGATGTAACGGCCCTGCGCGTCATCGAGACGCTTCGCGCGGCCCAGCCGTTCGGCCTTGGCCAAGTGGGCAGACACACCGTCGGAGACACCCTGTTCGATGCCGCGCTCGACTTCATCGGAGAGCTTGTAGCCGTCCGGACCGAACAGCTTGATGCCATTATCGTTGAAGGGGTTGTGCGAGGCCGAAATCATCACGCCGAGATCGGCGCGCAGCGAGCGCGTCAGCATCGCCACGCCCGG
>CAYZFH010000137.1:0-2045 GCA_964477375.1 uncultured Rhizobiaceae bacterium
GAGCCGACGAAGATGTGCTTGTCGGGGCGAATGGATGGCGCATCCACCAGCGTGCCCATGGCGACATGGACGAAGGCGCTCTCCCGCACCACGGAATAGAGTAGCGAGCCGCAGGCCTGGCAGTGCGCGTCGTGGCCTGTCTCGTCGCCGTGTTTCATAAGCCGGCCTGCGCCTTTCGTGATGCGCAGCTTGTCGCGTTCGATTCCGGCAAACGGCTTGAAGGCCGAGCCGGTGGCGCGCCGGCAGCCTGAACAGTGGCAGTTGGCGGCATAGCGGAATTCGTCCGCCACCGTATAACCCACCGCACCGCAATAGCAGGAGCCGGCGAGGCTTTGCGCCGCCACGGCTAGACGGGCCGGTCGCCGTGGATGGCGACGCGGTGCATGACGCGGCGCTGGCCGTGATAGTCGTTCAGCGCATAGTGCAAGGTCGCGCGGTTGTCCCACATGGCGACCGAGCCGGCTTTCCAGCGGAAGCGGCAGGTGAACTCGGGCCGGATCGCGTGGTCGCATAGGAAGTTGAGCAGGGGCTTGCTCTCTTCGTCCGTCATGCCCTTGAAGCGCACCGTATAGGCGCGGTTGACGAACAGGCATTTGCGCCCGGTCTCGGGATGGATGCGCACGACCGGATGATCGTTCTCCTCCTGCTCGGAGTTCTCGATCGAGCGGCGGATGGAGGCCTCGTCGAGCTGCTCGACCTTGACCTTATAGGCTTCGGCATAGCGCTGCGGATCGTAGCCGCGCACGGAGGTGTGCACCGCGCGCAAATTCGCGATCTGCTTTTTCATCTCGTCGCTCAGCGCGTCGTAGGCCGCGTACTGGTTGGACCAGATCGTGTCGCCGCCATGGGTCGGCACCTCGCGCGCGACCAGGACCGAACCCAGGTTCGGCTTCACGCGATAGGTCACGTCGTGGTGCCACGTTCCGCCGAAGTTGATCTTGTGGTCGCCGGCCTCCTTCACGATCTCCAGGATCTGCGGATGACTGGCCAGCGTTTTCAGTTCCAGCGGACGGACGAACGGCTTCAGGTCGATTTCGCCGAAGCGCCCGGCAAAAGCCAGATGCTGGTCGGGCGTGATGGTCTGGCCGCGGAAGAAGATCACCAGATGGTCCAGCAGCGCCTGGTGGACCGTGGCGAAGGTCTCGTTATCCATAGGCTTGGCCAGATCGACGCCCTCGATCTCGGCGCCGATGTTGCCCGCGATGGGATGTATGTCGATCTTCGCCATGCCCGTTCTCCGCCCTTGCGCGTTTTTAAGTATATCGGCCTAAAACCCGGCGGGCGAGTGGACTAGGCGCCGAACCGCGGTGCGAACACCGGAGCCACCTCGCGCGCGAAGCGCGTCAGAAGGTCGTGGCGCACCGCGCGGGGCACGCCGTAGGTCGCGACGTGGATGATGAAGCTGTCGAAGCCGATCTCGATATAGCGCTGAAGCTGCTTGGCTGCGGTCTTGGCCGTGCCGCAAAGCTGCAGGTCGATCCACGGATCCATCTGGTCCGGATCGGCCAGCCTCTTCAGGTTGCCGAAAAACTTGCTGAACTGCTCGTAGCCCTTCACGTCCTTGTAGAAATCCTTGTCCGCTTCGTAGTGCCGCGCCTGCAGCGCGAAGAATTGCGGCACATGCGTCTTCGCGAGCGCACGCGCCGCGTCATCCGTGTCGGCCAGATAGGCGTGGATCATGATGGTCTTGCGCGCGTCCGTCCGTCCGCCGCGCGCATGTGCCTTCTCGCCCCAGGTCTCCAGTACGTTCTTCTGAATGTGCAACGGAAAATTGGCGACCACGAGCGGCGGCAGGCCCAGCTCGCCCATCACGCCCGCACTCTGCGGGCTGCCGATCGCGCCGTGGATATTGATCCGCGCATGATTGGCGTCGGGGCGTATCTTCACCGCGCGCCCCATCTCCAAGAACCTGCCCTTGTATTGGAACGGCTGCCCGGCATGGGCCAGGCGCAGCACCTCGATGGCCTCGATGTAGCGGTCGCGCGCCTCTTCCTGATCGACGCCCCAGGCATCGTATTCCAGCTTCGCCGTCCCGCGCCCGATGC
>CAYZFH010000137.1:2055-8474 GCA_964477375.1 uncultured Rhizobiaceae bacterium
TCGGTGAAATGATGCTCGAAGACCCAAGCCGCCTCGTAACCCAGACGATGGCCGAGCGCGCAGTCGTGGATCACTTCTTGATAAAGCCGGTCGTCCGGCGTTCCCGGCGCTTCCACCGGCGCGACGCCGAAGCCGAAATGGATGTCGCGCTGGCTCACAGCGGTCAGTCCGGGCTCCAGACGACGACGCGGATCGGAGTCGGCTTGCCGCCCGACGCGGGGTTGTTCACCTGCGGGCAGTTCGAGATTGCCGCGATCACGTCCATGTCGGCGCGCAGGTCGACATGGTCGCCGGGCTTCGACAGCGAATCCTCGAAGACCAGATCCGCCAGCGCGTTGCCCTGGCGCACGGGCACGTTCGAGAAGAAGTTGAGGTTCGGCACGATGTCGCGCCGTCCCAGGCCGAAGCGCGAGAGGACGGCCAGGAAGTTCTCGCGGCAGCCGCGGACATTCGGCACGCCGTAGAGCATGGCGTTCGACGGCGCGCTGCAGCAGCCCCCGATCGTATCGTGGTGGCCGACCGTGTCGCCCACCATGGTCATCAGCGGCCGCGCGATATCGGAATAGAAACGGTGGCCCTTGGTGAGGGCCAGCGTACGCGCCTTCTTGATGGTGTTCGGCGCGTGATAGCGCTCCAGCGGATCGGCCGCGTTGTAGCAGAGGAAGTCGACGCCCTGTTTCCCCTCCAGGTCGACGATGCGCAGGACATGGCCCGCGGCGACCACGGCGCCCCAGTTCCCGCCGGCCGCTACGGTCTCGTCGCTGATGATTTTTCCGGGCACGGAAGCCATAGGCGCCATGGGTCTGTTTCCTTTGGTTGCGGGCCCAGCATGGGCAGGCGCATCGGGTGGGGGCAAGTGCGGCCTGCCTTAAAATTATTGCACTGCAACAAAGCCTTACGGAAAGCCTTGCCACATTTTTGCCAAAATTTTTCTTGTGTTCGCGTTGCCCTGGCTTAGCATTCGGATCGGCCGAACAGTGGCTCGGAGTACCGTTTCCGACCGTCAATCGATCTGGATACCCCCGACATTGTGAAGCTGAAGAATCCGCGGCGTCGCCGCGGGAATTGGCAATCGTAAGAAGGACGTTTTTCAAATGCCGAGCGGCACTGTCAAATGGTTCAACGCCACCAAGGGCTATGGTTTCATCCAGCCGGATACCGGCGGCAAGGATGTGTTCGTTCACGTCACTGCGCTTGAGAATTCGGGCATGAAGAGCCTGAACGAAGGGCAGCGGGTGAATTTCGAGGTCATGTCCGACCGCCGCGGCGAGAAGGCCACGACCCTCACCCTCGCCGACTGATCGCCGCCGGGCCGCGCCCGCGGCCCGGTCTACGATTCTTCGTTATCGAAGTGCGACAAAGGCCGCTTGACCGGCGTGGCCTTTCCCTTTCTTTTCCCACGACTCCCAGACAAGAAGGAGCCGGTTATGGCCGCGCACCCGCTCGCGCCTTTGCTCAGTCCTAAGACGATTGCCATCGTGGGCGCGTCCGAACGGCCGAAGTCCGCCGGCAACAACGCCATCCGCGAGGCGCTGCGGGGCGGCTTCGACGGCAAGCTGTTTCCGGTCAATCCGCGTTACAAAGAAATCGACGGGATCCCGTGCTTCCCCTCCTTGCGCGATCTGCCGGACCGGCCTGACCTGGCTATCCTTCTGCTGGCGAACGACAAACTGGAAGCCGGGCTGGCCGAAGCCATCGCGGCGGGTGCCAAGGGCGCCGTCATTCTCGATAGCTGCTTCCTGCCGAACGACACCGATCCGCCGCTGACCGCGCGCCTGGCGCGCATGGCCAACGAAGCCGGCCTCAAGATCAACGGCGGCAATTGCACGGGCTTCATGAACTTCGAGGCGCGGGTGCGCGCCTGCGCGTTTCCGCCCAACCACAATATGGAAGCGGGCAACGTCACCTTCATTTCCCATTCCGGTTCGACCTATGGCGGTTTCACGCGCAACGAACGGCGTCTGCGCTTCAACCTGATCGTGGCGCCCGGCCAGGAGCTGACCACCACGGCCGCGCAATACATGGACTACGCGCTCGAGATGGAAACGACGCGCGCCATCGGCTTGATGCTGGAGCAGGTGCGCGATCCCGACACGTTTCGTGCGTCGCTGGAAAAGGCAGCCAAGCGCGACATTCCGGTCGTGGCCATCAAGTTGGCGCGCAGCGAATACGGCAAGAAGCTCGCGCTTTCGCATTCCGGCGCCTTGGCGGGTAATGCCGCGGCCTACGATGCGCTGTTCGACCGCTACGGCGTCATCCGTGCCGAGGACATCGACGAGATGGTCGGTACGCTGATGATGTTCGGCGAGGGCAAGCGCGCGAGGAAGGGCGGCTTGGCCGCCGTGCACGATTCGGGCGGCGAACGCGAACTGGCGGTCGATACGGCGGAGCAAATGGGCGTGCCCTACGCGCAAATCTCGCCGCCGACGGTTGCCCGCTTGCGCAAGCAATTGGCGCCCGCCTTGGCGGCCGTCAATCCGGTCGATTTCTACAGCACGCCGCACACCGCGCATGACGATTTGTTGGAAAGCATGCGCGCGCTGCTGGACGACGAGGACACCGCGATCGGCATGTTCTTCGGCAACATGGTCTCGATCTTTCCGGCCTATGAAGACGCGGGCAACGTGATGGTCGAGCTGGCGAACAGCCAGGATAAGCCGGTGGCAATCGGCTGCATGTTCGCGGCCTCGGACCATGGCGATATCGGCGTGCGCACTTCGAAGCTGGGCGTGCCGGTGATCTACGGTGCGGTGCCGGCTCTGAAGGCGGCGCAGAACCTGATGCGCCACCGCGACATGCGTGCGCGGCCGCCGATCGGACCCGCGCCGGTTGTCCCGGAGGCGGCGGTCAAGAAATGGCGTGCGCGATTGGAAAAGGGCGGCGCGCTCGACGAGGGCGAGAGCCTGGCGCTGTTGTCCGATTTCGGCGTGCCCGTGCAGCCGCACAAGATCGTCGATACCGAGAAAGACGTCCTCGCCGCGGCGGACGCGCTCGGCTACCCGGCGGTGTTGAAGACGGCCATGCCCGGCATCCTGCACAAATCCGACAAGGGCGGCGTGAAGCTGCGTTTGGCGGACAAGCAAGCCGTTGCCGCCGCGTATGCCGAGCTGTCGCGCAACTTGGGTCCGCGCGTTCTCGTGGCGAAGATGGCCGATCCGGGTGTCGAGACCGTCTTGGGCGTCGTCAACGACGAGGCGTTTGGTCCGCTGATCATGGCGGGCACGGGCGGCATCCTGGTCGAGGTGCTGAAGGATGTGCGATTCGCGCTGGCGCCGTTCGACGCGGCAACCGCGCGGCGCGTGATCGATGGGCTCAAGGTGAAGCCGCTGCTCGATGGCGTGCGCGGACAGAAGGCGGCCGACATGGCCAGCTTCGCCGACGCGCTGTCGCGCCTATCCGGTTTGGCCACCGCGCTCAAGGATGTGTTGGCCGAGATCGATGTCAACCCGTTCCTGGTCGGCCCGAGCGGCGCCGTCGCGCTCGACGCGCTGGTGGTGCCAAAGAAGAAGTAAGCCGCTCAGGTGACGATGGGCGGGCCCTTGAGCTCGACCGTGTTGCCGTCGGGATCCTGCAGGTAGATCGAAGGGCCGAAGCCGCCCGCGCCGTAGCGTGTTTCGGTCGGACCTGCATGCACGTTGTGCTGCGCCAGATGTTTGCGCAGCGCGGGCTCGTTGAACTTTTCGATCGCCAGGCAGAAATGATCCAGGTTGCGCCCCTCGCGTCCGGGCGCGGCACCGCCCGCGGCGCCCAAGGGACCGTCCAGCGTGACCATGTCGATCAGGGTCTGGCCGGCGCGCAATTGAATCAGGCCGATATCGTCACGCCGCCGCTCGACTGAACAGCCCAGGACGTCGCAATAGAACCGGATCATGCGGTCCGCATGGTCGGTGCGGAGCACGATGTGGTCCAAACCCTTCAGGCGGATCGGCGGGGCCATGGGCGCAGATTGCCGCAAAAGCGGCAGGGGGCAAAGGTCTTACGGCTTGGGTAAAAGCACGGGCAGGTATTCGGCCGTGGCATCGCCCAGGAGGTCGCGCTCCATGCGGGATTCCTTATCGAAGAAGGCCATGGCGATGCCGCGGTCGAGCAGGATCGAGCCCAGCAGATCGAGCGCCTTGGATTCCTCGAAAACGCTTTCGGCGTAGATCAGGCGCTTGCCCTCGGCGTCCGGCCCCATGGCTCGCCGGAAATAGGAATACTGCAGATTGTCCACGCGCGCCTGCCGTACGCCGAACACGACCACATAGGCGCGCGACCAGGCATCTTCGCCCATCGCCGCACGGAACTGCCGCGTCGCGCGGTTCAGCCCGTCGAGCTGCGCGCGGGCGGCCTCGCGCGCCGCCGACATCACGGCGGGTTCCAGGCTGCGCGCCAGCACCGTGACGGCCATGCGATCGAAACGCTGGGTGACGCGTGTCTGATCGATCAGCAGAAGCGATGACGCAATGATGGTGTCGAGCGTCGGACGCAGGTCGGCCGGAATGTCGCTGAGGACGGGCAGGGCATCGCGTGCGCCGACGACAAGGGCGCGGTATTCCTCGAGGGCGCGCAGCCCGTCCGGCGGCAGCGGCCTGTCGCCGTATTGCGACGACATCACGAACAGCGTCAGTGGAATGTGCGAGATCGATTTCAGCCGGTGATAAAGCGGCGGGGTGAACGGTTCGGCTTGGCGTTCGCTCTTGTGCAATAGGACCAGTGTCTCGAACTCGACCAGAATGATCGGGTCGGTGCGTCCGAGTGTTGCCGCGCGCGAATCGCCGTAGTGTGAACGGAAGGCCGTATTGAGACGGTCGAGCGCTTCCGAATTCGCGCTTTGAGCAGTGGCTGGAGCGGCGAAGCCGGCACAAAGGATGAGTGCGGCCAAGCCAAGGCGGACGCATGTCATGAATTGCCCTCCGATACGGGAAGTCCTGCTCGTCTTGCCACTTTCGCGGGGCGGCGCGCAATATGCCGGATGGTCTGAAAACAGGGGGACGTCATGGCGCCTGAGGCAGTGCAGAAGCCGAGCAGCGTGGCCGCGGGTTCGAACCGGACCGTCGCGCACCTCGTGTTGGCCGCGCTCAAGCGTCACGGCGTGGAAGTCCTGATCGGCCAAAGCGCGCCGACCCGCCTGTTCCTCCTCGGCCCTGAATACGGCATCAAACCCGTGATGATGCGCACCGAGAAAGCCGGCGCGATGATCGCGGACGGTTATGCGCGCATTGCGCGCAAGGCGGCTGTGGTCACGGCCATCGCGGGCCCCGGTGCCGCGCTGCTGGTGCCGGGTTTGGGTGAGGCGTTCAAGGCGTCGATCCCCGTCGTGGCCTTCGTGCAGGACGTGCCGCGCAACCAGACCGACAAGAATCCGTCGCAGGAGTTCAACCATTTCGACCTGTTCAAGCCTTGCGCCAAATTCGTGCGCCGGGTGGACCGCGCGGACCGTGTCGAGGATTACATCGACATGGCCTTTGCCGTGGCGTCCAGCGGGCGGCCCGGCCCGGTGGTGCTCATGCTGCCGCCCGATCTGTTCGAGGATGCGGCGCCGCCGTCGGGCAAGCGCGTGGCTTCGCTCGGCTCCTATCCCATCGATCGTATGCTGGCCGATCCGCAGGCCATCGAGGCCGCGGCCGACCTGATCGCTTCGGCCAAGAACCCCATCGTCGTCGCGGGCGGCGGTGTCCATGTCTCCGAGGCGTACGACCAACTGGCGCGCTTGCAAGAGGTGGCCTGCCTGCCTGTCGCCACCACCACGATGGGCAAGGGCGCCGTGGCTGAGACGCATCCGCTGTCGCTCGGTGTCGTGGGTTATGTGATGGGGAAGCGTGCATCCAGCCGGCCGCATAAACCCATCATCCAGCGCGCCGACCTGGTCTTTCTGATCGGCAACCGCACGAATCAGAACGGCACCGACGGCTGGTCGCTCTTCCCCAAGGACGCCAAGTTCATCCATCTCGATGTCGACTCGCTCGAAGTGGGCCGTAACTACGAGGCCGCCGTGCGCCTCGTGGGCGATGCCAAGCTGACGCTGCACGCCCTCAACACGGCACTTGAGCGCCGCAACCTCAAGACCCGCGAAGCCGCGCGCGCGGGTCTGGAGAAGGAAATCGCCAAAGGTCGCGACGAGCATCTGCGCGAAACCGCCAGTGTGCGCGAAAGCACGGGTGCGCCCATCCGTCCCGAACGCGTGCTGATGGAGATGGCCAAGGTCATCACGCCGGAAACCATCGTGATCGGTGACGCCAGCTATTCGACCATCTGGGTCGCCAACTATCTGCGCGCGCAGAAGGGCGGCCAGCGCTTCATCACGCCGCGCGGCCTGGCCGGCATCGGCTGGGGCTTTCCGCTGGCGCTCGGCGCCAAGCTGGCCGCGCCCGACCGGCCCGTTCTCTATCTCGGCGGCGACGGCGCTTTCGCCCACGCCTGGGCGGAGCTGGAGACGG
>CAYZFH010000138.1:0-3328 GCA_964477375.1 uncultured Rhizobiaceae bacterium
ATCCTCATCTACGTCACGATACGGTTCGAATGGCAGTTCGGCGTCGGCGCGGTCATCGGCCTCGTGCACGACGTGATCGTGATCGTCGGCGTCTTCTCGTTGTTCGGGCTCGACTTCGATCTCACCACACTGGCTGCGATCCTCACGATGGGCGGCTATTCGATCAACGACAAGGTGGTCGTCTACGACCGTATCCGTGAGAACCTTCGCAAGTTCCGTAAAATGGACTTGAAGGAAGTCATCAACAAAAGCCTCAACGAGACGCTGTCGCGCACCACGATGACCGCGGTCACCGTCTTCCTGTCGATCGCCGCCATGCTGATCTTCGGCGGGCCCGTCATCCGCACGTTCAATCTTGCAATGATGGTCGGCGTGGTGATCGGCACCTATTCGTCGATCTTCGTCTCGGCGCCGGTTCTGCTTTACCTGGGCCTCAAGCGCGCCCCCGAGACCGCCAAGGAAGAGGCCAAACCGGCCCGGCCCTAAGATGCCAGCCGAGCCGCAAGCGCCCGCGCTGCCCGACCGTCAGGTCATTCAAGCCTATGGCGACGGCCAATTCCGCATCAGCGGCGCGGTCCATGCGGGGCCGGTGATCGTCACCACCTACAAAGTCTTCGCGTGGAACGTGACCGACCTGTCGGCGCTCACGCTCGAATCTCTCGCGCCCGTCCGCGAGGCCGGCGTGGATATCCTGCTGCTGGGCTGCGGCTCGTCGGCCGCCCTGGTGCCGAGTGCGCTCCGGCAAGCCTTGCGAAGGGAAGGGATCTCGCTCGACGCCATGGGCACGGGCGCGGCCTGCCGCACCTTCAACGTCCTGTCCGCCGAGGCGCGGCGCGTGGCAGCCGCGTTGCTGCCGGTATCCTAGGCAAAAAAAGAACGGGGCCCGCGAGGGGCCCCGTTCCGTATCGAAGCTGGTTCGGTTCAGAACAGGTTCTGGGCCGAGACCATCGCATAGAGCATCGGGATCGACAGCATCGTGTTCGTCCGCGAGAACAGCATGGCGGTACGCGCCGCCTTCTTCTTCTCGTCGGCCGAAGCCTCGACGATGCCGAGAGCCTTCTTCTGGTTCGGCCAGATCAGGAACCAAACGTTGAAGGCCATGATGGCGCCCAGCCACATGCCGATGCCGATGGCCGTCGCACGGCCGCCGAATTCGCCATTGAGGCCGATGACCACAGCACTGGCCAGATAGCCGTTGAGGTAGGCCAGGATAAGGCCGGTCACGAGCGTCGACAGGGCCGCCCAGCGGAACCAGAACAGCGCCGCGGGAGCGATAACCTTACCGATCGCCGGCTTCTGCTCATCCGGGATCTTCGGCATGCTCGGAATCTGAACGAAGTTGAAGTACCAGAGCAGGCCGATCCACATCACGCCGCTGAGCACGTGCAGCCAGCGGAAGAGGAACGTCCACCACACATAGTCCAAGGTGATCAGCGCGGTCTGGTGCGAAGCAGCCGAGACCACGATGATGATCGCCACGAGCAGCACGAAGCCGGCCGTGACGGTTTTACCCAAGCTCTGAAGGATGCTTGCCATTTTTCTCCCCACCTCAAGTTCGTTCCGCGAACACCCCGGGGAACGTAACTTGTTGTCCTGCCTCTAATTTGCCATATCCCGGGTGCCAGTCCAAGAAAGAAGGACGCAACCCAAGTCAGGCGATGTCTCCCAACTATTGCGCCGATCAAGTCCGAATTCACGACCGGGACCGCTATCTGACGGCGCTCTTCGCGCCCGATTCGCGGCGCGACGCGCTGTTTGCGCTTTACGCGTTCAACCTGGAAATCTCCCGCGTCCGCGAGACGATCAGCGAGCGGTTGATCGGCGAAATGCGCCTGCAATGGTGGCGCGACGCGCTGGACGTCATCTATGGCGGCGCGAACCCGCCCGCCCATCCGGTGGCGGAGGCGCTGGCTTTAGCCATTCGGACCCACAGGCTCGAACGGATGCTGTTCGACCACCTAATCGATGCGAGGGCTTTGGATCTGGACGATGCGCCGCCCGACGATCTTCCGACGCTGATTGGTTATGCGCGGGATACGTCCGCCACGCTCGTCCAATTGGCCATGGGCGTGTTGGAGGGGCCCGCGGCCGCTGCCTCGGCCGACGGCGTCGGCATCGCCTATGCGCTCACGGGCCTTCTGCGCGCCGTCCCGTTCCATGCCAGCCAGAAACGTCTTTATTTGCCGCGCACGGTCTGCGAAGCGGCCGGGGTGAATATCGGCCGCCTCTTCGAAATGAAGCCGGACGAGAATTTGCGCGCCGCGGTGAAATCCATCGCCGTGGAAGCCCGCGCCCAATTGGCGCGTGCACGGAGCCACAGCGCGCCACGCCGGGCTCTGGCCGCACTGTTGCCCGCGGTGATCGCCGAGGCCGCACTGAACCGTCTGGAACGCGCTGCCTTCAATCCTTTCGACGCGCGCGTGGCGCGAAGCGGGTTGTTGCCGATGAAACTCGCGTGGCGCGCCAAGCGGGGGCAGTTCTAGCTATTCCGCGGCCTGGCGGATTCCGAGCAGCACGTCGCCGGCAGTGATCGCGCTAAGCGCCCGCTGAAGCTGACGACGATCAGTCTCCGCGCCACTCGCCACTTCACGGAACATTTGGCCGTATCAGCATCGATCAACGTCGCGACTTGCGCATCGACACTTTGGGATGGGATTGTCGCTTACAGCGTGGTATCGCTGCGAAGATCACGCCGTGCTAATCCATCATCTGAAAGCATCGATCATGAATTGGCCTGCTTTCTTTACGGCTATCGCGCTGGTCGCTGCGGTGGCATTTCACTCCACTTCACAGGCCCTCGCGCAAACAACAGCTGCCCCTAAAAAAGCAGCCGGCCTTGCGGATCCTTGCGAGGTCAAAGGTCAGAGGAATTGGCGCGGCAACGCCTTTTACGAAATACTTTTCATGAACCGCGACGCCAATGGGCCCGGCGGGACAGGCAACTACTATAACTCTATCGGAAATAGCTTTGACGTTTCCAACGATGTGCTGGATGCCCGCTTCCGGGCCCTGAATCCGGACAAGTTGAAGAAGCAATACGGTAGCGACGGTGTCCGCTTCAATGGCCCGCGGCGTTTCGTGGCAAACGGCTTCTCCGGGATAGCCTTCGACGGATGCAAGACGAAAGTGATCGGCGGAATCCCCTTTTCCCTATACGGCACATTCGCAGCTCCTAGTTTCGACGCGTTCATGACCGGCAAGGAAACGCCCTATCACGTCCTGGTCTCCAAACGTACGAATACCTTCTACTTCAACGCCGGTGAGCAGGTGCACGAGCTGATCACTCCCGAGGGCGCCGCTCTTCTTGCGGAGTCGAAGAACCTCGCAG
>CAYZFH010000138.1:3338-8382 GCA_964477375.1 uncultured Rhizobiaceae bacterium
GGCGAGGTATACACCATGTTCAGCCTCTCCCTGCGAATAGACCCCAATAACACTCTTGAAAATCTGCCAACACTTGGAAAGCGACTGACATTGCCGCCGGGATGGACTTACAGGGTGCGGACGCTGGACAAGGATTTAGCCCTGTCGTCCACCTACGACGCTAATCCGCCCAACAGCATCGTTCTTGACCAGTTCGAGAACAACTACCAGCACAACATTGTCCAAAAGTAGTGACTGTGTGCGGCGCGGCGAGGCATCTGGTAGTCCTCTGCCTCATTCCAGATAACGGTTTGCGGGCTTAGCGGTTTTCCCTAATAAGCGTCCTCCTTCGCGCTAGGCGGGATTGGGTTCGGCGTGGCGCGCGAAGCGCGGCCGGTTCTGACTATTCGGCAGCCTGGCGCCGCCCAAGCCACGCATCCAGATCGGCCAGGGCGCGCTGCGAAATCACCCGCTTTTTCTCCCGGCCTCGCTCATGGGTCGCCACAGGCGGGAACAGGCCGAAATTCACGTTCATGGGCTGAAACGAATCGCCCTCGCGATGTCCGCCGGTGATATGCGCGAGCAGGGCGCCAAGCGCCGTTGTGGCGGGCGGCGGTGCGATGACTGTTCCGGCCTGTTCGGCAGCCGCGAAACGGCCGGCCAGCAAGCCCATGGCGGCACTTTCGACATAGCCTTCGACGCCCGTGATCTGACCCGCGAAGCGCAGGCGCGGCTCAGCCTTCAGCCGTAGCGTGGCGTCCAGCAGGCGCGGACTGTCGATGAAGGTGTTGCGGTGAATACCGCCGAGGCGTGCGAACTCCGCGCGCTCCAGACCCGGAATCGTGCGGAAGATGCGCGTCTGCTCGCCATGCTTCAGCTTGGTCTGGAAACCGACGATGTTGTAGAGCGTGCCAAGCGCGTTGTCCTGGCGGAGCTGAACGACCGCATGGGGCCGCTTGCCGAAACGGGGATCGCGCAATCCCACCGGCTTCATTGGACCGTAGCGCAGCGTGTCGAGGCCGCGCTCCGCCATCACTTCGATGGGCAGGCAGCCATCGAAATAGGGCGTATTGGCTTCCCATTCCTTGAACGACGTCTTTTCGCCCGCGACAAGCGCGGCCACAAACGCCTCATACTGCTCGCGGTCCAGCGGGCAGTTGACGTAATCGGAGCCGCCGCCGCCGGGCCCGACCTTGTCGTAGCGCGACTGCATCCAGGCCACCGACATGTCGATCGATTCGCGATGGACGATGGGCGCGATGGCATCGAAGAAGGCCAGCGCGTCAGCGCCGGTCAGCGTGCGGATCGCCTCGGCCAAGCCGGGCGAGGTGAGGGGGCCGGTCGCGACGACGACCTGCTCCCAGTCGGCTGGCGGGAGCCCGTCGATTTCAGTACGGCGGACTTCGACCAGTTTTTCCGCCGTCAGCGCTCCCTGCACGCTCTCCGCGAAGGCGTTGCGGTCCACGGCCAAAGCACCACCCGCGGGCACTTTGTTACGATCGGCCGCTGCCATGATGAGGGAGCCGCAGCGGCGCATTTCCTCGTGCAGCAGGCCGACGGCGTTGTAATCCGGATCGTCCGAGCGGAAGGAATTGGAACAGACTAATTCCGCCAGCCTGTCAGTTTCGTGGGCCGCCGTGCGGCGCACGGGGCGCATCTCATGCAGCACCACCGGCACGCCGGCGCGCGCGAGTTGCCACGCCGCCTCGCAGCCGGCCAGGCCGCCGCCGATGACGTGGACCGTCATGCCGCAGCCTTTTGCTTGGCCAGTTTGCGCCCGCCGCGGATGCCGATGACGAAACACCGCACGACGTAAAGGCAGAGAAGAATCTGGACCAGCGTGCCGCCGCCGGTCTCGCGCGGCAGAACGATGCTATCGACGATAAAGACGATGAGGCACAGCAGCGTAAGCTGCCATTTCTCGAAGCCCTTGAAGTAGATGAAGCCGTAGAAGGCATAAGCCGCCAGCATGACCGGCGTCACCAGGACCGAATAATCCTCGATGACCATGTCTTCGGTATTGCCGGGGAACAGCACGAAGACCACGCGGATCAGGATCGCGTAGAAGGCCGCGCTCTGGCCATATTGAACCGCGCGTTCGGCGTCCTCTCGTGTCTTGATCTCATGCAAAAGCCAACGAACCGCCGCCAGCTCGCGCTTGTGGTAGCCGTTCCAAATCCGCCTGCCCAGTCCGGGCCGGCCGCCCGTTTGATCTTCGTTTTCCATGCCGGGCATGGATACAAGCGTCGGGGGCCCGTGACAACGGTTCCGGCGAATCCCGTTGACCCGCGACGGTGGCGGTGAAATCCTTTCCGGATCGATGGTCGGCAATACCGCCGCGCGGGCCCGGAGGGGTAGTGGCTGGCGGTCGTCGGTGACGGACCACATCCGGGCCAAGCGCGTCGTGACACGAAAGGGGTCAGCGATGCGTCCTCGATACGCCATTCTTTCCGCCTTGGCCTTCGTCCTTTTGCCCTGCGCCGGCGCCCAAGCCGCGCCGCAGATCCTGGCGCTTCTGGCGACCGATTCCCCGGTCGCGCTGGACTGCCGCGACGGGCAATGCACGGCCATGTTGACCGCGATCTGCCTGCAAAAAGCCCGAGTGCCGCCGTCACCGGAAACGGCCTATGCGCCGATCGGCATCACGAAGAACTTCAAGCTGCTGGCAACCGGCGCGGACGGCAAGGTGCAGGAGATCGCCGCGAAGGAAGAAATGACCATCGTCAGCCAGCGCAATTTCCTGAGCGTGCGGGTGACGGTGCCGCAGGAAACGATGACGCGGCTAGGCGCGACCGCCCTGGCGGTTTCCGTCGGCAAGGGCGTGTCCTTGCTGCCCGCGCCCATTCCCAACGATCCCAATCCGCTGACGGAGAAAGAGATCGCCCACGTCACGGACACGCTGCGGAACGAGGCCGCGTGGCTCGACGATCCGAACGACGCCTATTCGAGCCAGGCCCGCATCGCCAATCGCGTGCTTTCGATGCTGCCGACGGATCGGGTCGTGGAAAGCGCCGAAGCGCGCCGTGCCTTCGACCAGGTGTCCCGCGCCAACACCGGCAAGCCCGGCATGAAGGAGTTCGGCGAGCTTTACAAGAAATGCGAAGACACCCGCGGATGGTCGATCTACGGCCGCAACATCCGCGAATGCGTCGAATCCTGGCACGACAGCCTGATGATGGAGCGCAACGTCGAGTATTGGGAGCGCACCGGCGCCGGCAGCTAGCCGGCGCGATCAGGCCCGCTTTTTCGCGCGCTGTCCTTTGCGGACATTCAGCATCGGGGCCAGGTATTGGCCCGTGAAGCTCTCCGCGGTCGCGGCCACGTCCTCGGGCGTGCCCGCGGCCACGATTCGGCCGCCCTTATCGCCGCCTTCAGGCCCAAGGTCGACGATCCAATCGGCGGTCTTGATGACCTCCAGATTGTGCTCGATGACCAGAACGGTGTTGCCTTGGTCCACGAGGGCATGCAGCACGTCCAGCAGTTTCTTGACGTCCTCGAAGTGGAGGCCCGTGGTCGGCTCGTCCAGGATGTAGAGTGTCTTGCCCGTGGCGCGCCGCGACAGTTCCTTGGCTAGCTTGACGCGCTGGGCTTCACCGCCGGAAAGGGTCGTGGCCGGCTGGCCGACATGAATGTAGTTCAACCCCACGCGTTCCAGCGTCTCCAGCTTGTTGCGGATCGTCGGCACCGCCTTGAAGAACTCGCTGGCCTCTTCGGCCGTCATGTCCAAAACGTCCGCGATCGACTTGCCGCGGAATAGGATTTCCAGCGTTTCGCGGTTGTAGCGCTTGCCCTTGCACACGTCGCATTGGACGTAGACGTCGGGCAGGAAGTGCATCTCGATCTTGATGACGCCGTCGCCTTCGCATGCCTCGCAACGACCGCCCTTGACGTTGAACGAGAAGCGGCCGGGCTTGTAGCCCCGCGCTTTAGCCTCAGGCAGTTCCGCGAACCAGTCGCGGATGGGGGAGAAGGCGCCCGTGTAGGTCGCCGGATTGGAGCGCGGCGTGCGGCCGATGGGCGACTGGTCGATATCCACAATCTTGTCGATATGCTCGACGCCCGAGATCGCGTCGTGTTCGCCGGCGATCTCGCGCGCGCCGTAAAGACGGCGCGAGATCGCCTTGTAGAGCGTGTCGATGATGAGAGTCGACTTGCCGCTGCCCGAAACACCGGTGACGCAGGTAAGGGTGCCGAGCGGAACTTCCGCGTTGACGTTCCGCAGATTGTTGCCGCGCGCGCCCTTCACGCGGATGGCCTGACCCGGATGGCCTTGACGCCGCAGCTTGGGAACGTCGATCTGGCGGAAGCCCGTCAAATATTGCCCGGTCAAGCTTTCGGACGAACGCATGACCTCTTCGGGCGTGCCATGGGCCACGACATGGCCGCCGTGGATGCCGGCGCCGGGCCCCATGTCGACCAGATAGTCGGCATAGCGGATGGCTTCTTCGTCATGCTCGACGACGATGACGGTATTACCGAGCTGCTGCAGACGCCGCAGCGTAGCCAGAAGGCGGGTGTTGTCGCGTTGGTGCAAGCCGATGGAAGGCTCGTCCAGCACGTAAAGCACGCCGGTCAGACCCGAGCCGATCTGTGAGGCCAGACGGATACGCTGGCTCTCTCCGCCGGACAGCGTGCCGCTGGAGCGGGCCAGCGTCAGATAGTCCAGACCGACATTGACCAGGAAGCCCAACCGCGCGCGGATTTCGCGCAGGATCTTGTCGGCGATCTCGCGCTGCTGCTTGGTCAGATGCTTGTCGATGCCGCCGAACCACGTCTCCGCCTGGGCGATCGACATCTCTGCCAATTCGCTGATGTTCAGCTTGTTGATCTTGACCGACAGAGCCTCGGGCTTCAGGCGGTGGCCCTTGCACGCATCGCACGGCCGCGAGGTCTGATAGCGGCTCAATTCTTCCCGGATCCACGAACTGTCCGTCTCGCGCCAGCGCCGGTCCAGGTTGGGGATGACGCCCTCGAAGGGCTTCTTCGTTTCGTAGGTGCGCATGCCGTCGTTGTAACGCATGGTCACCGGCTGATCGCCCGAACCGAAGAGCACGATCTTCCGCGC
>CAYZFH010000139.1:0-4453 GCA_964477375.1 uncultured Rhizobiaceae bacterium
GCCATCCTCCGCCCGGTCGGGAGTAGGGAATGATCGGTAAACTCAACCATATCGCTATCGCGGTGCCGGACTTGGATAAGGCCAGCGCGCTTTACCGTGACACGCTGGGCGCCAAGGTCTCGGCGCCGATTGCCATGCCGGAGCACGGCGTGACGACCGTGTTCGTCGAGCTGCCGAACACCAAGATCGAATTGCTGCATCCGCTCGGCAAGGACTCGCCCATCGCCAAGTTCCTGGAGCGCAATCCGGACGGCGGCATGCACCATGTCTGCTACGAAGTGACCGATATTCTGGCCGCGCGCGACCGGCTAAAAGATAAGGGCGCACGCGTCCTCGGTTCCGGCGAGCCGCGCATCGGCGCCCATGGCAAGCCGGTCCTGTTCCTCCATCCCAAGGATTTCGCCGGCACATTGGTCGAGATCGAGCAGGTCTAAGATGGATCTCTTCGGGGGCATCGTCGTCTACATCATCGTCTGGTGGCTGGTTCTGTTCACCGTGCTGCCTTGGGGCGTGCGACCACCGGCCCAGCCGGAGAAGGGACATGCCACCAGCGCGCCCGCCCGCCCGCGGCTTCTTTTGAAATTCCTGATCACTACGGTGATCGCCACGGGGTTTTGGTTCGTCGTGGAATATGTGATCACGTCCGGCATCTTGCGCCTGAGTGACGGCTGATGGGCGCAGGCGTCATTGCGAAGAACTACTGCAAGCTGGCGCCGGGGCACCCCGAGCACGGTCCTTACCACGACAGTGAATATGGTTTTCCGGTCAAGGATGATGCGGCCCTGTTCGAGCGCCTGACGCTCGAGATCAACCAGGCTGGATTATCTTGGCTGACCATCCTGAAGAAGCGGCAGGCGTTTCAGAAAGCGTTCAAGGGGTTCGAGCCCAAGACCGTGGCGCGCTTCAACGCGCGCGACGTCGAGCGCCTCATGGGCGACGCGGGCATCATCCGTAACCGGATGAAGATCGACGCCGTGATCGAAAACGCGCGCCGCGTCCTTGTGCTCAACAAGGAGCATGGCTCCTTCGGAGGCTGGATCGCGGCCCAGCATCCGTTGAGCGAAGACGAATGGATCAAGCTCTTCCGCGCCACTTTTAAGTTCATGGGGCGTGAGGTAGTGCGCGAGTTCCTCATGAGCATCGGCTATCTGCCCGGCGCCCATGACCCGGCCTGCCCGGTCTATAAGCGCGTGCAGAAACTCAAGCCTGCCTGGACGAAGGCTTGAACCCGCTCAATCGAGCGCGAACTTCAGCACGAACAACCCGGCCAGGAACCATACCGACAGAGATGCGTCCTCGAAGCGGCCCGTGAGGGTCTTCACGAACGCATATGTGATGAAGCCGAGCCCGACGCCCGTGGCGATCGAGAAGGTGAAGGGCATGGCCAGCGCCGTCACCACGGCGGGTGCGTATTCCGTGACGTCGTCCCAATCGATGTCGGCCATGCCGCGCGCCATGATGCAGGCGACGAAGAGGATGGCTGGTGCGGTCGCGAAAGACGGGATGGCTGTCGCGATGGGCGAGAAGACCAGCGCCAATAGGAACAGCACCGCTACCGTGACCGCGGTCAGGCCGCTGCGTCCGCCCGCATTGATGCCGGCCGCGCTCTCGATATAGCTGGTCGTCGAGGAGGTGCCGAGCAACGCGCCGATAGCGCTGGCCGAACTGTCGGCGGTCAGCGCCTGGCGCAGACGCGGCATGCGGCCGTTCTCGTCCAGGAAGCCCGCACGTTGGCAGAGGCCCACAAAGGTGCCCGCGGTGTCGAAAAGATCGACGATCACGAAGGTGAAGATGATCACCACGATGCCGACCTCGAAGGCGTCGACGATGTCGAGCTTGAGGAAAGTCGGCGCTAAGCTGGGTGGCATATCGACAATCGCATGCGGGATGGGCGCGAGGCCCAGCAGCATGCCCGCGACGGCCACGGCGAGGATCGCGATCATGATCGAGCCCGGCACGCGCAGGTGATGAATAGCGATCATGAAGAAGAAGCCGCCGACGGACAGGATGACTTCGGGCTTTAAAAGGTTGCCGACAGTCAAAAGCGTGGCTTCGTTGGCGACCACGATTCCCATGCTCTTGAGCGCGATCAGGCCAAGGAAGAAACCGATCCCCGCCGAGATGGCCATCTTCTGCGAGCGCGGGATGCTGTCCACGATCCAGCGGCGGACGGGCAGGAGGGAAAGGCAGACGCAGATGATGCCGGAGATGAATACGGCACCAAGGGCGACCTGCCACGGATAGCCCAGATGCCCGACCACGACGAAGGCGAAGTAGGCGTTGAGCCCCATGCCGGGGGCCAAGGCGATGGGGTAGTTGGCCCACAGGCCCATGATGGTCGAGGCGATGGCGGCGGCCAGGCAGGTCGCGACGAAGACCGCGCCTTTGTCCATGCCTGTCGTCGACAGAATGTCCGGGTTGACGAAGATGATGTAGGCCATGGTGAGGAAGGTCGTGATCCCCGCCATGATCTCGGTCCGGATATTGGTCTGAAGTTCGTTCAACTTGAAAAAGGCGGTCAGCATGGTTCCCCCTTCATGCGCCGTCTAAGCGCCCCTGCGCGGGCCATATTCCCGTGGTATCAGCCGTTTGCCAAGCGCCGTGGCATTGCCTTGATAGGGCTAAGACCCTAATCTCGCGGCCGTTTTTGGAAAAAAGTGCCGTTGCGCGCCCGCGATTGGCCGCCCGGCGAGAGCAGGTAAGCGCGATGCGCCGTTCCCAGTACTTCCTTCCCACCCTCAGGGAAAATCCCGCCGAGGCACAGATCGTCTCGCACCGTCTGATGCTGCGCGCGGGCATGATCCGCCAGGAAAGCGCGGGTATCTATTCATGGCTGCCGCTGGGTTTTCGCGTGCTGCAGCGCATCGAGCAGATCGTCCGTGAGGAGCAGGATGCTACGGGCGCGCTCGAAGTGCTGATGCCGACCATTCAGTCGGCCGACCTGTGGCGCAAGTCGGGGCGCTACGACGACTACGGCGCCGAGATGCTGCGCATCAAGGACCGTCACGAGCGCGAGATGCTCTACGGTCCCACGAATGAGGAAATGATCACGGAAATGTTCCGCGCGGGCGTGAAGAGCTACCGCGACGTTCCGCGCATGATGTACCACATCCAATGGAAGTTCCGAGACGAGGTGCGGCCGCGCTTTGGTGTCATGCGTGGGCGCGAATTTCTGATGAAGGACAACTACTCCTTCGATATCGACTTCGCCGGCGCCAAGCGCTCCTACAACAAGATGTTTGTCGCCTATCTGCGCACCTTCGCGCGTATGGGGCTGAAGGCTATCCCCATGGAGGCCGAATCCGGGCCCATCGGCGGCGATATGAGCCATGAGTTCCAGATTTTGGCCGAGACGGGCGAAAGCCAGATTTTCTGCGATAAAAAGCTGCTCGATTTCGACGTGCTGTCCACCGGTGTCGATTACGACAGCGACCTGCAGCCACTGGTCGACCGTTGGACCAGCCTCTACGCGGCGACCGACGACAAGCACGATGCGGCCAAGTGCCCCGTGCCCGAGAACCAGCTCGTCGCGGCGCGCGGCATCGAAGTTGGGCACATCTTCTATTTCGGCACTAAGTATTCGAAACCGTTGAACTGCGTGGTGTCCGGTCCGAATGGCGAGCAGACGCCGGTCGAGATGGGGTCCTACGGCATCGGCGTCTCGCGCCTGACCGGCGCCATCATCGAAGCCAGCCACGACGATGCCGGCATCATCTGGCCGGAATCGGTGGCGCCCTTCAAGGTTGGACTGATCAATCTGCGCAGCAGCGACGCCAAGTGCAGCGCGGCCTGCGACGAGATTTACGGCAAGCTGCGCAAGGCCGGCATCGAGGTGCTGTACGACGACCGTGACGAAAGCGCGGGCGGTAAATTTGCCGATATGGATCTGATCGGTCTGCCTTGGCAGCTTATCGTCGGCCCGCGTGGCTTGGCGGCGGGCAAGGTGGAGCTGAAAGATCGGCGCACGGGCAACCGCGAAGAGGTGTCCGCCGATGATGCGATCACACGGTTGAGCCGGCGCGCGGCATGATTTTTTCGCGCTTCGAGCGCACGGTCGCGTTCCGCTATCTGCGTCCGCGCGGTCAGGGCTTCATTTCCGTCATTGCATGGTTCTCGCTGCTGGGGATCGCCCTCGGCGTGGCGACATTGATCATCGTCATGTCGGTGATGAACGGCTTCCGCGCGGAGCTTTTGGGCCGCGTCCTGGGCGTCAACGGCCATCTGACCGTAATGTCCATGGAGGGCGGACCGATCTCGGACTATGAAGGGTTGGCCGAGAAACTGCGCGCCATCAAAGGCGTCGTGTCCGCGACGCCGTTGGTCGAAGGACAGGTGCTGGTCACCGCCAACAATGCCGCGACCGGCGCACTTGTCCGTGGCATGCGGCCCGATGACTTCCGCAAGCGCTCGGTGATCGCCTCGAAAATCACGGCCGGCACCTTGACGGATTTTG
>CAYZFH010000139.1:4553-8339 GCA_964477375.1 uncultured Rhizobiaceae bacterium
CGCAAGCGCTCGGTGATCGCCTCGAAAATCACGGCCGGCACCTTGACGGATTTTGAGGGCGACTCGGTCATCATCGGCGACCGGTTGGCGAAACGCCTGGCCGTGAAGGCGGGCGGTGTGGTGACGCTGGTGTCGCCGCAGGGCAACGCGACGGCGTTCGGCACAGCGCCGCGCCTCAAGAGTTACCGGATCGCCGCGGTCTTTAATGTCGGCATGTATGAATACGATAGCGCGTTCGTCTACATGCCGCTTGAGCCCGCGCAGCTCTTTTTCCGGGTGCCGGAAGCCGCGACGGCCATCGAAGTCATGGTCGAGAACGCCGAGCGGGTGAGCGAGGTGCGCCGGCCCATGCTGGCCGTGACCGGTACGACCTATCGTATCTTCGATTGGCGCCAGGCCAACGCCAGCTTCTTCAACGCGCTTCAGGTCGAACGGAACGTGATGTTCTTGATCCTGACGCTCATCATCCTGGTTGCCGCCTTCAACATCATTTCCAGCTTGATCATGCTGGTGAAGGAGAAGGGGAGGGCTATCGCGATCCTGCGCACCATGGGCGCCACGCGCGGCATGATCATGCGCATCTTCTTTCTGACCGGCGCCAGCGTGGGGGTGGCGGGAACATTCGGCGGGCTCCTGCTCGGCCTTGTGTTCTGCGACAATATCGAATCGATTCGCCGCGCGCTGGAAGCCCTGACTCAGCGCCAGTTGTTCGCGCCGGAGATCTATTTCCTGTCTCAGTTGCCGGCCAAGGTCGATCCGATGGAGGTCGTGGCGGTCGTGCTCATGGCGCTTGGGCTGTCCCTCTGCGCGACGATCTATCCGTCGTGGAGCGCGGCGCGTCTCGATCCCGTCGAGGCTTTGCGTAATGAGTGACGTATTGGCCCTGGACGGCATCCAGCGCCGCTTCCGGCAGGGCGAGGCGACACTCGATGTGTTGCGTGGCGCGTCGTTGAGCTTGAGGCCGGGTGAAATCGTCGCGCTCGTCGGCCCTTCCGGCGAAGGAAAGTCGACCCTGCTGCACATCGCCGGCCTGCTGGAGCGGCCGGACAGCGGCGAGGTTAGGATTGATGGTAGGAATTCGAGTGGTTTGAGCGAATCGGCCCGTACCGAGCTGCGCCGCGCGACCCTAGGATTCGTCTATCAATACCATCACCTGCTGCCCGAGTTTTCGGCGCTGGAGAACGTCACTCTGCCGCAGTATGTGGCCGGAGTTTCACCTTCGGATGCCCGCAAGAGGGCGGAAGCCCTGTTGGGTTTCGTCGGGTTGAGTAAGCGACTGACCCACCGCCCTGCGAAGCTGTCGGGTGGCGAGCAGCAGCGCGTGGCGATCGCCCGGGCGCTGGCGAACCGGCCCAAGGTCCTGTTGGCCGACGAGCCAACCGGCAACCTGGATCACACCACGGCCGATGCGGTGTTCGAGCACCTCCTGGGCTTGGTCCGAAACGAATCTCTGGCCGCTCTGGTCGCCACCCACAATATGGAGCTGGCCGCTCGCATGGACCGGGTCTTGCGCCTCAAGGACGGCGTAATCACCCCTGGTTAATGCCAACGTTAACGATTGTTACTCAATATTCTGTGGATAAGACGGTTGCTGCCCGCCAGATGCTGACTCCGGCGCCGGGTTGTGGAATCCTATGGACCGTTCCACAGCTTGGTCCCCATGGCGCATAGCAGCTTCGTCCATCTGCGTACCCACAGCGCCTATTCGCTGTCCGAGGGTGCGCTCAAGATCAAGGACATGGTCAAGCTGTGCCGGGCGAACGCCATGCCGGCGATGGCCATCACGGACACGGGCAATCTCTTCGGCGCCCTGGAGTTTTCCATGGCCTGCGCCGAGGCCGGCATCCAACCCATTGTCGGTTGCCAGTTGGTGATCCGGCGTGCCTCCGAGCGCGGTGGCAACGGCCAGGTCCAGAACGTCCATGACGCACTGGTCGTGCTGGCCCGGAACGAAACCGGCTACCGGAATCTCCTGTCGATCGTCAGCGATTCGTATCTCGGCGTGGATACGACGGACACGCCGCACACCACCCTGGAGCGGCTGGTGGGAAAGACCGAAGGGCTGCTGGCGCTGACCGGCGGAACAAATGGAACGCTGGCCCGCCTTCTTGCGAATGGACAAGCGCCGGCGGCGGACGCCGTATTGGCCCAGCTCAAAGCCATGTTCCCGGGCGGTCTCTACATCGAACTCATGCGCCATGGTACGGGCGATGAGCGACGCGTCGAAGCGCCGCTGATCGAGCTGGCCTATGCCCATGATTTGCCGCTGGTTGCGACCAACGACGTCTTCTTTGCCGATTCGTCGATGTATGAGGCGCATGATGCGTTGCTCTGCATCGCGGGCAAGACGTATGTCGCCGAGCGCAACCGGCGGCGCGAGACGCCGGAGCATCGTTTCAAGACAGCCGAAGAAATGCGCGCGTTGTTCGCGGATCTGCCCGAGGCCATCGACAACACGATGGTCATCGCCCAGCGCTGCGCCTACATGCCGCAGAAGCGGAACCCGATTTTGCCGCCCTTCAAGGCGGAGGACGGGGCCAGCGAACCGGACGAGCTAAGCCGGCAAGCCAAGGCGGGGTTGGAAGCCCGTCTCGAAAAGCATGTCTTCACCGCCGAGATGGACGAGGCCGCACGGGATGCGGCGGCGAAACCCTATCGCGAGCGGCTCGAATTCGAGATCGACGTCATCATCAAGATGGGTTTTGCCGGCTACTTCCTCGTCGTTTCGGACTTCATCAAATGGGCGCTGCGGAACGGTATCCCCGTGGGTCCGGGACGCGGTTCGGGCGCGGGCTCCGTCGTGGCCTGGTCGCTGACCATCACCGACTTGGATCCGTTGCGGTTCGGCCTTCTCTTCGAGCGCTTCCTCAACCCCGAGCGCGTTTCGATGCCGGACTTCGATATCGATTTCTGCCAGGACCGCCGCGACGAGGTGATCCGTTACGTTCAGCACAAGTACGGCCACGACAAGGTCGCGCAGATCATCACCTTCGGAAAGCTGCAGGCCCGTGCGGCGCTGCGCGATGTCGGCCGCGTCCTGCAGATGCCCTACGGGCAGGTCGACCGCCTGTGCAAACTGGTGCCCAACAATCCGGCCAATCCGGTCACGCTGGAACAGGCGATCGAAGGCGAGCCTGAATTGCAGCGCCAGCGCGATTCGGACGAGACCGTCGCGCGTCTGATCAATATCGCGTTGCGCCTCGAAGGTCTCTACCGCCACGCCTCCACCCACGCCGCGGGCGTGGTGATCGGCGACCGGCCGCTGGAAGAGCTGATCCCGCTTTATCGCGATCGCGGCTCCGATGCGTCGGTCACGCAGTTCAACATGAAGTATGTCGAACAGGCGGGCCTGGTGAAGTTCGACTTCCTGGGCCTGACCACGCTGACGGTCCTGGCGCGCTGCACCGAGCTTCTGGAAAAGCGCGGCGTGAAGCTGGACCTCTCCGCCTTGCCGCTGGACGACCAGAAGACCTACGAGATGCTGGGCCGGGCCGAGGTGACTGGGGTGTTCCAGTTGGAAAGCTCGGGCATGCGCAACGTCCTGCGCCAGCTCAAGCCGAACCAGTTCGAGGACATCATCGCGCTTGTGGCGCTTTATCGCCCGGGCCCGATGGACAACATTCCGCGCTATATCGCCTGCCGCCATGGGCAAGAGGAGCCGGACTACCTGCACCCGATGCTGGAAGGCATCCTGAAGGAAACTGCGGGGGTCATCATCTACCAGGAACAGGTGATGCAGATCGCCCAGGTCTTGTCTGGCTACACGCTTGGCGGCGCCGATCTTCT
>CAYZFH010000140.1:0-8335 GCA_964477375.1 uncultured Rhizobiaceae bacterium
GGCGCCGACGCGGAAGATGTTGTGATAGCTGCCGATGACCCACAGCGTGCCGTCCTCCTTGAGGACGTGCCGCGCGGCTTCCAGCCAGCGCAGGGTGAATTCGTCATAGGCGCGCAGCGTCTCGAACTTGTCCCAGGCCTCGTCCACCCCGTCGACGCGGCTGTGGTTCGGCCGCAGCAGCTCGTTGCGGAGCTGCAGATTGTAGGGCGGGTCCGCGAAGATCAGGTCGACGGATGCAGGCGGCAGGGCGCGCATCTCGGCGATGCAGTCGCCGACGATCACGCGATCGAGGGCTGCGGACTCGGCTGCCGGAGCAACGGATTGGACGCGGGGTTTTGCTGACATGGCGCGGGAGGATGAGTCCGCGCGGATTCGCCGTCAACAAGAAAGATCAAAAGAGTCAATTGAATCAATTATTTAGAGAGTCGAGATTCAGCGACCACAACATCTAGTGTGCTTACGAAGAAGCGCGCCACGGGTGCGAAGCTGCGCCGGTGGTGCGGCGTGGGGCCGAAACGCTCGAGCGCCGCATGATGCTCGGGCGTGCCGTAGCCCGCGTTGCGCTCCCAACCGAAGCCGGGATGTTCGCGCGCCAACTCGGCCATCTGGCGGTCGCGCGTGACCTTAGCGACGACGGAAGCTGCCGCGATGGAGAGCGAAAGCCCGTCGCCGCCGACCACCGTACGGACGGGGCAGGGCAGGCGCGGCGGCTGGTTGCCGTCCACGAGCGCCACGGCGGGGCACTCGCCCAGCGCGTCGACCGCGCGGGCCATGGCGAGAAGCGACGCCTGCAGGATGTTGATCGAATCGATCTCGGCGACGCTGGCCGATCCCACACCGATGCGCGCCAGGCCCTCCGCTTGGGCGTCATGGAGCAGGTCGTACAGATCCGCGCGCACGGCGGGCTGAAGCGCCTTGGAATCGTCGAGCCCGCGCTTGAGCGCGCGCGGCACGCGCACCCGGTCGAAGATGACGGCCGCCGCGACGACCGGTCCGGCCAAGGGGCCGCGCCCGGCCTCGTCGATCCCGACGACCAGCCCCTCGAACTCGTTCTCGATGGCGAAATTCGGCATGGCCGGACCATAGCACGGCGCGGGAAACGATGGGTCACCGGAACCGCCGGTGCGGCATCGCGTTGATTGCGCGGTAATGCACCCGATTTCAGAGCGGCAGGGGATTCATGTTCGCGGAACTGGCCCAGGACATCCACTGGACGGAAACACCGCCCATCGTCATCGCGGCGCGGTTCGTGGTCGCGGCCCTGTGCGGGATGATCGTCGGCATCGACCGTGAATGGCGCCGCCGCCCGGCGGGCCTGCGCACCCACATGCTCGTCTCGCTGGCCTCGGCGGCGTTCGCGCTGATTGCCCACGAAATGGCGATCCTGGCGGCCCAGCAGGATGATTCGGCCTCGCCCGATCCGACCCGCGTGGTCGAGGCCGTGACGGCGGGCGCCGCGTTCTTGGCCGCAGGCACGATCTTCCGTTCCAACGGCAACATCCAGGGCATCACCACGGGCGCGTCGATCTGGCTCGCGGCCGCCATGGGTGCCGCCTGCGGCGTCGGCTTCTACGCCATCGCCGGCGTCAGCCTGATCCTGGCGCTGGTGATCCTGTTCATCGTGGGCGGCATCACCCACGCGCTCGGCACCAACGAAGCGCCACCCGCCGATCCATCGAAGAAGTCGGACGATTAGCGGCATCGTCTAAAGCAGGCTCAGCTGATCGCCCGCGCGTGGCGGAGGCGCGAACTTGGTCTTATCCAGGCGGAAGCGTTCGCGGTTGAGGTTGAGGCGCTTGACCGCGAGGGCGAAGCGCCGCGCAAGCAGCTCGGCATAGGCGCCGTTGCCGCGCATGCGCGAGCCGAACTCGGAATCGTTCAATTTCCCGTCGCGCATGTCGCGGATCAGATTGAGGACGTGTTTGGCCTTGTCGGGGTAGTGCGCCTCCAGCCATTCGCGGAACAGATCCTTGATCTCGAGCGGCAGTCGCAGCACGCCATAGCCCGCCCACTGGGCGCCGGCCGCGACGGCCGTCTCCAGGATCGTCTCCATCTCCTTGTCGTTAAGCGCGGGGATCATGGGCGCGGTCATGACGCCCACGGGGATGCCTGCATCGTTGAGCGCTTTGATCGTTTCGATCCGACGATACGGAGCGGCGGCGCGCGGCTCCATGCGGCGCGCGAGTTCGGGATCCAGCGTCGTGACGGACAGGAAAACCTGCGCCAGGCCGCGCGCGGCCATGGGTGCCAAGATGTCGATATCGCGCGCGACCAGCGCCGACTTAGTGACGATGCCGACCGGATGCGAATAGGCCGACAGCACCTCCAGGATCGAGCGCGTCACTTTCATGGTCCGCTCGGTGGGCTGGTAGGGATCGGTGTTCGTGCCCATGGCGATCATGCGGCACTCGTAGCGCGGCGCGCGCAGCTCGCGCTCCAGCAGCTTGGCGGCGTCGGGCTTGGCGAACAGGCGCGTCTCGAAATCGAGCCCCGGCGACATGCCGAGATAGGCGTGGCTCGGCCGCGCGAAGCAGTAGACGCAGCCATGCTCGCAGCCGCGATAGGGATTGATCGACTGGCTGAAGGGAAGGTCGGGTGAATCGTTGTGCGCGATGATGGTGCGCGTCGCATCCACCGTGACGGTGGTGCGCATGGGGGGCAGGTCCTCGTCCTCGCGCGTCCAGCCGTCGTCGACCGCGACGCGGTCGTGGCCCTCGTATCGGCCCACGGCGTTGGTGATGGCCCCGCGCCCTTTAAGGGGGCCGGCGCTGGTTGGAGGCAACTCATCCATACCCAGGATTATGGGGCTGGAAAAAGAACATTTCAAGAACAATAGGAATTAAAGCTGAGCTAAAATTCCGGGGCCATCCAGCCATTCGGCGCGCACCTGGGCCACCCGGCCGGGCTCATGGCTGGCCGCCAAATGGGCCATGACATGGGTGCGAAAACCCGGCTCCAGGTCGCCGCCGGTCCAGGCGCCTTTCTGCGCCAGGGCGGTCATCTTGGCGAAGATCGTCACCGTGCGAAGCCACGTCAGGCGGCGCATGGGGTCGATCCACGGACGCAGGGAATCGGCTAGTGCCCGGGGTGCCCGTTCCAGATAGTGGCGATAGAACGCGACCACGCTGGCGGTCGCCAGCATGCGCGGCGCGGACGGATGCCAGCCGGTCGACGGCGCCAAGGTCAGATGCGCCAGGTCGATGGCGGGCGAGCCATAAACCGCTTTCTCCAGATCGACCGCGCGGGCGCGGCCGTTTTCTTCGACGATGAAATTGCCGGGCTGGGTGTCGGTCAGCACCAGTGTGTGCGGCTGCGGCTCGCCCTTGTGGCGCGTGGCGAATGTCTCGGCCCACGCGATCTCTTCGTCGATCGCGCGGCGTGTCGCATCGGCCAGTTTCGCTTCAGCGGCGAAGCTGGCCTGTTCGCGCACAAGCGCCAGGGTCGCGCCGAATGGATCGCCCTGATCGATCAGCGGCGCGCGCTTGCCGGGCACGCGCAAGCTGTGGATGGCGGCGAGCGCATCGGCCAGCGCCGGCAATTCCGCGGGCAAAGATGGCGGCCGGCCCGCGATCTCCTCGACCGCCAGCGCGCCGAAGGGCAAGCCTTCCTGCGGCGCGATCACGGCGAACAGTTTGGGCGTGTGCTGGCTCGGCTCCAGGCGGCGGAACGCCTCGGCCTGATATTCCAGCGCGTCGCGCGGCGAGAGGCGCCAATGGCTGTCGCGCGGCACGCGCAATAGGACGCCTGCGCCGCCGCGTTGCAGGCCGGCCAGGCGATAGAGAAGGTGCTGCAGCCCCGTGACCGGCAGCGCTTCGAATGCCGCCGTATAGGCGTCGGGAAACTCCGGCGCCCGCGACAGGGCGCGGCGCAGGGCATCCAGAATGGGATCGGGTGCGTCCGCCATCGGCGCAGAATATCATCCCCGCGCGGAGGCGCTGCATGTCTGGAAAGTTGAGCGTCGTGATTCCGGTTTTGAACGCGGCACGGACGCTGCCCGCGTGTCTGGCTGCGTTTTCACGGTGGCCGAACGTAGAGATGATCGTCTCCGACGGAGGCTCGAGCGACGAATCCACGGAGGTCGCGCTGCGCAACAACGGACGGGTGGTTGCGGGTTCGCCCGGCCGCGGTGCGCAGTTGGCGCGCGGCGCCTCCGTCGCGGGCGGCGATTGGCTGCTTTTTCTCCATGCCGACACCGTTTTGGACGCAGATGGCCAGGATGCCGCCGGACGCTTCATGGCCGACCCATCCAACCTCCAACGCGCCGGCTATTTCCGCCTCGCCCTCAACGATGCCGACCCGCGCGCGCGACGCATCGAGCGTCTGGCCGCGTGGCGCGCCCGCGCGCTCGGCCTGCCCTATGGCGACCAGGGGCTGCTCATTTCCCGCGCGTTCTACGATTCGCTCGGCGGCTACCGCCCGCTGCCGCTGATGGAGGATGTCGATCTGGTCCGGCGCATCGGCCGCGCGCGGCTTCGCCTGCTCGATGCGACCGCCGCCACGTCGGCCGCGCGCTATAGGCGCGACGGCTGGACGAAGCGGCCGCTGCGCAATCTGTTTTGTCTCTCGCTTTATTTTGCGGGTGTGCCGCCAAATTCGCTGCTGCGTTTCTACGAGGGGCGGCGGTGAGGCGGCATCTCGCCATCTTCGCCAAGGCGCCGCGCCTGGGGCAGGTGAAGCGGCGCCTGGCGGCCGAGATCGGCGACGTCGCGGCCTGGCGGTTCCAGCGCGCGCTCCTGGGCTCGCTCCTGCGTGTGCTCGTGCGCGACCGCCGTTGGCGAACGACGCTCTGGCTCTCGCCCGACCACCGAGTCTCCACCACCATCGCCAAGCTTCGCGTCCCCTATCGCGGACAAGGGCGCGGCGACCTCGGCGCGCGCATGCGGCGCGCGTTCCTGGCCAAGGGGTATGGTCCCGTCGTCCTGGTCGGCAGCGACATTCCGGCGCTCGGGCCGAAGCAGATCCGCGCGGCGTTCCAGGCGCTCGGGCGGAACGATCTCGTCTTCGGCCCGGCGAAGGACGGCGGCTATTGGTTGATCGCCTCCGCGCGAAGGCGCGGGCGCATGCCGCCGCTGAAACCCGTGCGCTGGTCGTCGAAGCATGCGCTGGCCGATACGCGCGCCTGTTTCGACAAGCGCCACAGGATCGAACTGCTGGAGATGCTGGAGGATGTCGACGACGGCGCCAGCTACCGGCGCTGGCGGAAACGCGCGCGGGGTTAGCTTCCCCGCTTCTTCACATGCTCCTGCAATCGCGGCATCAGCTCGACGAAGTTGCAGGGGCGGAAGCGGATGTCGAGCTGGTGGACCAGGATGTCGTCCCAGCCGTCGCGGCAGGCGCCGGGCGAGCCCGGTAGGGCGAACAGGTAGGTGCCGCCTGCTGTGCCGCCGGTCGCGCGCGACTGGATCGTGGACGATTTGATCTTGGCGTAGCTCAGCATGCGGAACAACTCGCCGAAGCCCTCGATCTTCTTCTCGTAGACCGCTTCGAACGCCTCCGGCGTGACGTCGCGGCCGGTGACGCCGGTGCCGCCCGTGGCGATCACGACGTCGATCGCGGGATCGGCGATCCAGGCGCGCAGCTGCGCTACGATCTTGTCCTGGTCGTCGGTCACGATTGTGCGCGCGGCGGCCTTGTGGCCCGCGCCCGTGATGCGATCCACCAGCGTCTGACCGGATTTGTCGTCGGTTTCGGTGCGCGTGTCGGAGACGGTCAGGACCGCGATGTTGACCGGAAGGAAGGTCCGGGTCTCGTCAATTCCCGGCATTGCGGATCGTGCCGTCGCCGTCGAGCGCGGCGTAGAGCGGCCACTGGCCGGCCGCGATCAGGTCGAGCGACTGCGTCTCTTGGCCCAACTGCGCGCGGTAGATCCAATAGCTGGCCAGGACGTGCTGGATGAAGGCGCGCGTCTCGCGCGCGGGCAGCGATTCGATGAACAGCAAGGGATCGTCGCCGTAGGCCACCTTCTTCTGCCACTTCATCAGGTTGCCGGGACCGGCATTATACGCGGCCAGAAGGTTGAACAGGTCGCCGTTGACGTGGCTCTGGTCGAGCAGGTGCGAGACGTATTTCTGCGCCAGGTCGATGTTGAGCTCGGGGTCGAACAGCTTGTGCTTGTCCGAGCCCTTCAGCGAACGGTCCTGGGCGATCAGGCTGGCCGTCGCAGGCATAAGCTGCATCAGGCCATGGGCGCCGGCGCGGCTTTTCGCCGTGACGTTGAAGCCCGATTCCTGGCGCATCAGCGCGAAGACCAGCGCGCGGTCGACGATATAGCCCTGGGTCGGAACCCAGCCAGGAATGGGATAGAGCGCGGCCTCGTAACGCTGGCCGTCCAGCTTCTCGACGCGGCGGCCAAGCGCCATGGCCAAGGCCGGCATCTCGCCCTTGAGCGCGATGGCCACCAGCGAACGCGCGGCGGTGGCGTTCTCGGGGCGCAGCAGCTTCAGCTCCTGCTCGGCGCGCACGCGGTCGCCGACCTGGATCAGGGCGAGCGCGCGTGCACCGCCCGGATTCGACACGAGGCCATCGACGCCCGCGTCGGTGAGGGCCGGCGCGGTCCAGTCGATGCGCAACGGCACGCCGAGCGCGCGCTGCGCCAGGAGGCCATAGAAGGTGCGCGGATATTTCGCGGCGACCTTGAGCCAGGCGCTCGATTGTTCGGGGCGGCGCGCGGCCAGGTGGGCGCGCGAGGCCCAATAGGCTCCGGCGGCGCGGCTCCAGGTCGAGGTCGAGAGGGTTGCGGCCACGGCTTCGAAATTATTGGCGGCCTTGTCCATCTGCCCCTGGCGCCAAGCGGCGAGGCCGGCGGTCCATTGGGCCGTGGTGATGTTCTTGGGCGCGCGGCCGCCCGTGCCTTCGGCCAGCGTCAGCGCATCCTTGGTGCGGCCCGTGGGCGAGGCGTCGTCGGCGTCTTCCACGCTGTCGTCGCTGGCGGCTTCCTCAAGATCCTGCTGCTCGGCGGCGAAGTCGCTGTCGAGCGCGGTCTGGCCCGGATCGTCGCGCGTCAGCGGTGCGCCCGCGCTGGCTTCCATCATTTGCGCGCCGGTCGGTGCGGGCGGCGCCTTGGCGTGCTTCGGCTTGCGCTTCAGCGCCAGCTTGTAGATGGCGCCCGCATCCGGATGGTCGCTGTACTGGGCCAGCCAATGGGCGAGCTGTTCATAGTGCGGGGTGTAGCCCTTGGCCAAATACCGCTGGGCCAGGACATGGCCCATCAGGCGCTTGTCCTCGATGCGCTTCAGTTCCTGGTCGGCCTGGCTCCACTTGCCGGCCTGCTGCAACTCGAAGACCCGGCGATAGGCGGCAAGGTCGCCGGCGCTCAAGACGGACGGCAGGACGGCTTCGCTTTCCAGCACGGGCTGCGGCGGCAGCGAGGCCGTTTCCATCCCGGCGCTGGCCGGCACGGCGGCCACGAGCGCGGCGGCGCAAGCCAGCCACGCGAGGCGCGTGCCGTGAAAACGGGTCAAAATCGGTCGGAAGCCCCCGGACATGGGGAACGTCCTTACGGGCTGTCGGCGCACTTGGCAAGTTAATTGGACAGGAACTTATCCACAGGTTGTAGGCCCAGGATTCGTTTAGGATCGTTACCCTACTAAATATAGTGTTGGTACCTAAGAGAATCGTGCCGATCTTGCCCTTGGCGGCGACTTGGGGTGTCCAAGCCTTCCACAAAAATTTGGCGGATGACCGGGCGATTCCTAGCTCAGCGTCGCCAGCTTGGCCTTGAGCAGGAGAAGGTCGTGCCAGGCCTCGCGCTTCTGGGCGGGCGAGCGCAGCAGATACGCGGGGTGATAGGTGGCCAGGGCCGAAGCGGGCTGCGCCAGGCCCGGACTTTCATAGATCAGCCAGCGCTTGCGCAGCTTGCCGATGCCTTCGGTCCGGCCGAGCAGGGCCGAGGCCGCCGAGCCGCCGACAAAGACCAGAAGGCGCGGAGCGACCAGTTCGATATGGCGGCGCAGGAAGGGCAGGCAGGCGGCGACTTCGGCCTGGGTCGGCTGGCGGTTGCCGGGCGGCCGCCAGAACAGCACGTTCGTTATATAGAAGGTGGAGCGGTCGAGGCCGATATGCCCGACCATCCGGTCCAGCAACTGGCCGCTGACGCCCACGAAGGGCAGGCCGCGCCGGTCCTCTTCCTCGCCCGGCGCCTCGCCGATGAACATCACCTTGGCGTTCGGGTTGCCGTCCGCGAACACGGTGTTGGTCGCCGTCTGCTTCAACGGACAGCCGTCGAAGGCTTCCACGGCCGCGCGCAGCTCGGCGATCGATTGCGCGGCTTCGGCGCGCTCGCGCGCGTCGGCGTTGATGGTGGACTGGGCGGCCAACGGCGCCGCCGCGGGCCGGG
>CAYZFH010000141.1:0-5026 GCA_964477375.1 uncultured Rhizobiaceae bacterium
CGTCGACCGATCTCGATTTCGAGTTCGCCGACTATGTGCTGATCCAGATCGGCGATTCGACGTTGGGCTCGCTGCGCCTGATGGAAGAGACGGTCTCGACCTTGAGCGTGCGCAAGGAGCGCATGGCCCAGAACGCGGGCGCCTTCTGGAGCACGACCAGCCATCTGGCCGACGAATTGGTGCGGCGGTTCGACCTGTCCTTCCGCGCGGCGCATCACGTCGTAGGCCGCTTCGTGAAGGACTCCATCGATGCCGGCCGCACGCCTGCAACGGCGACCGGTGCGTCGTTGGCCGAAGCGGCGAAAGCCACGGGCGCCGGCGAGGTGAAGCTTTCCGACGCCGAGCTGCGCGACATCCTGGACGCCAAGCGTTTCGTCGAGACGCGCAAGACCGAGGGCAGCGTCAATCCCGCCCATGTCCGGGCCCATGCGGACGAGGTGGAGAAGGCTGTTTCCGCCCATGCCGATTGGCACAAGGGCGCGGCGGCCAAGGTGGCCGACGCCCTGGCGGGGCTAGAGCGGCGCGCGGAGGAGTTGGCGAAGGGCTAAGCCCGCTTGGCGGCGTCACGCGACCCCATCATAGTGGGCGCGGTCCGAATTCCCGGGGGGCGCCATGGCAGATCCCAAGACCGTGATGTTTCGCGGCGCCGAGCCGCGCGACATGCCGCGCCTCGTGGCGCTGATCGGCGATCTGTTCGCCATCGAAACCGCCTTCACCGTCGATCCCGCGCGCCAGGAAAAGGGGCTGAGCGCCTTGCTGGCCGCGCCCAACGCCCGCGTCCTGGTCGCGGATGCTGGTGGCAAAGTGGTGGGCATGTGTTCGGTGCAGCTCACCATCTCGACAGCCGAGGGCGCGCCGTCCGGCTTGATCGAGGACGTGGTCGTGGACCGCGCCTGGCGCGGACGGGGCATCGGCCGCGCGCTTCTCGACGAGGCGGAGACATGGGCGCGCGGACAGGGCGCCGCGCGCGTGCAGCTTCTCGCGGATCAGCGCAACGCACCGGCTTTGGATTTTTATAAAGGACGCGGGTGGATGCTCACGCCGATGGTCTGCCTCAACAAGAAGCTGACGCGCGCATGAGCAACCCGGAAGCCCCCGTCGTCGTGGTCGGAGCCGGCATCGTCGGCATCTGCTGTGCCGCTTATCTGGTACGCGCGGGCTTGCCTGTCGTCCTCGTTGACCGGCGCGGCCCCGGCGAAATGACGTCGTTCGGCAACGCGGGCGGCATCCAGAATCTGGCCACCATGCCGATCGGCATGCCGGGCATGATGTGGGACGTGCCGAAATGGCTGCGCGATCCGCACGGGCCGCTGCATATCCGCAAAAGCTACGCGCCGCGCGCCGTACCCTGGCTGCTGCGCTTCATGGCCGAGACGCGCATCGCGCGCGTGCGCCACAACGCCGCCGGCCTCCAGGCGCTCAACCGCCATTGCGTCGATTCACTGATGCCGCTCGTCCGCTGGGCAGGAGTGGAAGATCTGATCCGCGTGCCGGGCCAGCTCTACCTCTATATGAAGCGCGAATCCTACGAGAACGACCGGCTGGTGAACGAACTGCGCGCGGCGTCGGGCGAATCCTATGACGTGCTGAACAAGGACGAGATCCGCGACCTGGAGCCGGACCTGGCGCCGATCTTCGAGGTCGCCCTGCGTGCCCACGGCAACGGCCATTGCCGCAGTCCCCTGCGGCTTTCCCAGGCGCTGGCCGAGCGCATTTCGCGCGAAGGCGGCCAGATCCTGCGCGCCGAGGTGAACGGCTTCGATCTGTCGGGCGGGCGGATCGAGACCGTGCGCACCGACCGCGGCAATATCCGGCCGCGCGCGGTGGTGATCGCGTCAGGCATGTGGTCGAAGACGCTGGCCGATCTTCTTGGCCACCGCGTGCCGCTGGAAAGCCAGCGCGGCTACCACGTCACCATCGCCGACCCGGGCGTCATGCCGCGCAACATGCTGATGGTGCTGGACAAGAAGATCGCCGTCACACCGATGGAGACGGGCTTGCGCATCGCGGGCACGGTGGAGCTGGCGGGTCTCGATGCGCTGCCCAACTACGAGCGCGCTGAAATCTTTCTGGGCATGGGCCAGTCTATCGTTCCGGGCTTGCGCGTCGAAAAGCATTCCGAGTGGATGGGGCACCGTCCGTGTCTGCCCGACAGCTTGCCCGTGATCGGCCGCGCGCCGAAAATCGGCAATGCCTTCTTCGCCTTCGGCCATGGCCATCTGGGTCTCTTGGGCGCCGCGCCCACGGGCCGTGTGATTGCCCAGCTCGTCGCGGGTGAGACGCCGATGATCGATGTCTCGCCCTACCGGATCGACCGGTTCTGAATCGCCATGCGGATTTTGCTCGCCGCCTTGGCCTTGGTCTTTGCGGGTGCCGCTTCGCCTGCCGGTGCCGCGCCGGCCGTGCCCAAGAACGCGCTGGTGCGCGAGTTCGGCTCGCTGCCCGTTACGATCGACGGCTCGTCCTACAAGCTCGAATCACTGATCGTCCGGCCGCCGGGCGATGGGCCGTTTCCGCTCGCGCTGATCGCCCACGGTTCGCCGCGCGACGTGGCGCAGCGCGACCGCTTCGCGGTCGGCTCGTTCGGCCCGCAGGCGGAGGAAATGGCGCGGCGCGGTTGGGCCGTGGCGGTCGTGTTGCGCCGGGGCTACGGCACCTCCACCGGCGATGTGGTCGAAGGCGCGGGCCCTTGCGGCCGTCCCAACTACGTCGCGGCGGGGCGGGAAGGGGCCAAGGATCTGCGCGCCATGGCCGAATCCCTGCGGGCGAAGCCCTTCGTCGACGCCTCGCGCATTCTGATCGTCGGCGTTTCGGCGGGCGGCTTCGCCGCGCTCGCAACGGCGGCCGATCCGCCCGAAGGATTGCGCGCGGTCATCAACTTCGCGGGCGGACGCGGCTCGCCCTCGCCTGGTGTCGTCTGCGAGGACACCGCGTTGGTGCGCGCCTTCGGCGCGTTCGGCGAGACGGCGCGCGTGCCCTCGCTGTGGGTTTATGCCGAGAACGACAGCTACTTCTCGCCCGGCCTGGCGCAGCGGTTTTATGACGCCTTCACGGCCGGCGGCGGCCGGGCCGAGCTGATCGTCGTGGGCCCGTTCGGCGACGATGGGCACAGCCTGTTCAGCCGCAAGGGCACTTCGATCTGGCGTCCATTGGTGGACAATTTCCTGCGCAAGGTCGGGTTGCCGACCTGGGATGCGCCGCCCGCCAATGACGCGCAGACCGCGCTGCCGCCGCCGCGGGAAGTAACCACCGATTCGGGCCGTAAAGCCTGGGCGGATTTCTTGGGCGCTTCGCCGTTCAAGGCTTTCGCGGTCGGAACGGGCGGCGCCTGGGGCTGGCGTTCGGGACGGAATACGCTGGAGGATGCGCGCAAGCAGGCGCTGGAAAACTGCCGGCGCGAGGGCGCGCGCTGCCGCATCGCGGCCGAGGACGACGAGTTGGTGACGCCGTAGCGCGGCGGCCTGGGGCCGCCGGAAACGTCAGTGCGACTCGGCCTTCTCTTCGCCGAGATAGTAATGGCGGATCGGCTTCAGGTTGCCGTCCAACTCGTACACAAGCGGACGTCCGGTCGGGATCTCGACCTTGGTGATCTCTTCATCGGACAGGTTGTCGAGATACTTCACGAGGCCGCGCAAGGAATTGCCGTGGGCCGCGATCAGCACGCGCTTGCCGCTCTTGATCGAGGGCGCGATCGTCTCGTGCCAGAAGGGCAGGGTGCGGTTGATCGTGTCCTTCAAGCTTTCCGACAGCGGCACCTTGCCCGCGATGGCGCGGTAGCGCGGATCGTTGGCCTGCGAGCGCGGGTCGTTGGCTTCGAGCGGCGGCGGCGGCGTGTCGTAGCTGCGCCGCCAGACGAAGACCTGATCGTCGCCGTACTTCTTGGCGGTCTCGGCCTTGTTGAGGCCCTGCAGCCCGCCATAGTGGCGCTCGTTCAGGCGCCAATCGTGCTGGATGGGCAGCCACATGCGGTCCATGGTCTCGAGCGAGAGCCACAGCGTTTTGATGGCGCGCTTCAGGACCGAGGCGTAGCAAAGATCGAAATCAAGCCCGTCGGCGGCCATGGCGCGGCCGGCGGCTTGGGCTTCGGCCACACCGCGTTCGGACAGGTCCACATCGGCCCAGCCGGTGAACCGGTTTTCCTTGTTCCAGACGCTTTGGCCGTGGCGAAGAAGGACGAGTTTCATGGCGCTTCGTTTAACGGGCCGTCCCCGGCCTGTCCAGCCGTTGTGGCGTCCGGCCGAACTTGATTAAATCACCGCAAAATAAGCGACAAACGGGCGGAGACGGGGATGGCGCAGCGCTACGACGCGATCATCATCGGCGCGGGCCATAATGGCCTGGCCTGCGGTGCGGTCCTGGCCCGCGCGGGGCTCAAGACGCTGGTGCTCGAACGCCGTCACATCATCGGCGGCGCGGCGGCGACAGAAGAGGTCGTGCCCGGCTTCCGCATGTCGCTGGCGTCCTACCTGTTCGGGATGATGCCCAAGCGCGTCATCGACGATCTGGACCTCTTCAACAACGGCCTCAAGATTCTGCCCTGCAAGGGCATCTTCCATCCGACCGACGATGGCGGTTCGATCGTCGTGCACGACGACCCCGCCATCACCCAGCGCTCCTTCGCACGCCTGTCGAAGAAGGACGCCGAGGCCTACGCCGATTTCAACGCCTACATGGCCGACGCCACCACGGTGGTGCGCGACATGATGTTCGAGACGCCGATCGATCCGTCGCGGCGCGATCTCAAGGGCATGAAGGACCTGGCTTCCTTCGCCTGGCGGCACCGGAAGATCGGCGGAAAGTTCTTCCGCCTGGCTGATCTGTTCACCATGAGCAGCTACGACTTCCTCAAGCAGTGGTTCGAGAACGAATCGATCATCTGCGCGCTCGGTTACCAATCGTCCATCGGCACCTTCGCTTCGCTGAAGTCGCCGGGCTCGGCCTATGTGTTGCTGCATCACGTCCTGGCGCACGATCCGGACGTGGGCTGGGGCTTCGCCGAAGGCGGCATGGGCGCGATCTCGAAAGC
>CAYZFH010000141.1:5126-8200 GCA_964477375.1 uncultured Rhizobiaceae bacterium
GTGGTGCCGACCGTGCACGACAAGACGCTGGCGCCCGAGGGCAAGCACGTCGTCAACATCTTCGGCGGCCACGCGCCGTATGAATTGAAGAATGGAATCTGGGCGAACGAGCGCGAGAACTTCACCAAGACCGTGATGGCGGTGATGGACGAGTTCGTGCCTGGCTTCTCCTCCAGCATTATCGATATGCAGGTGCTGCTGCCGCCGGACCTCGAACAGATCATCGGCCTGCCGCACGGCCATATCTTCCACGGCGAGATCACGCCCGATCAGCTCTTCTTCAAGCGGCCCGTGCCGCACTACGCCGACTATCGCAGCCCCATCGCGGGCCTGTACCAGTGCGGCTCGTCCACCCATCCGGGCGGCGGCGTCACGGGCGTGCCCGGCACCAACGCGGCGCGTGAAATCTTGCGGGATTGGCCACGGCTCAAGAAACTCGCCGCTTAGTTCTTTCGTCTCACGGAGCAAATCTTCTAATGCGTGAATACGACTTTCTGATCATCGGCGCCGGCATCGCGGGCGCCTCGGTGGGTTACTGGCTGGCCAAGGATCACAAGGTGGCGCTGCTGGAGCGCGAGGAGCAGCCCGGCTATCACACGACCGGCCGCTCCATCGCGGTTTACACGGAAGCCTATGGGCCGCACGCGATCCGCGCGCTGGCGATTGCCGGCGGACCGTTCTTCCAGAATCCGCCCAAGGGCTTCACCGAAGTACCGCTGTGCCATCCGCACGGGCTGATGTTCGTCGCGCGCGAGGACCAGAAGACGGTTCTCTACGATGCGCTGAAAGCCGTGCAGCCTCTGTCGCCCGAGATTCACGAGATCAGCGTGGACGAGGCCGTGAAGACGGTGCCCGTGCTGCGGAAGGATTACCTCGCGGCCTGCTTCCTCGATCCCAACACGATGGCGCTGGACGTGAACGCCATCCACCAAGGCTATCTGCGCGGTATGAAGGCGGCGGGTGGCCAGGTGGTAACCAATGCCGAAGCGCTGCAGTTGGAGCGCAAAGGCGGCAAGTGGCATGTGAAGACACCGCAGGGCGAATTTGTGGCCCCTGTCGTGATCAACGCCGCGGGTGCGTGGGCCGATGTGGTCGGCGAGCGCGTGGGTGCGAAAAAGATCGGCCTCGTGCCCAAGCGGCGCACGGTCATCGCCTTCAACCAGCCGCCGGGCATCGACGGTTCGAAATGGCCCGTCGTCTTCGACACGCAGGAAGAATGGTACTTCAAGGTCGACGCGGGGACCGTGTTGGGCTCGCCGGCCGACGAGACGCCGTCACCGCCGACCGACGCCCAGCCGGAAGAGCTCGACATCGCGCTGACCGTCGACCGGATCGAGAAGGCAACGACGTTCGAGATCCGCCGCATCCTGCGCACCTGGGCGGGTTTGCGCAGCTTTGTGATCGACGGCGTGCCAGTCGCGGGCTACGACCCGAATGTCGAAGGCTTTTTTTGGCTCGCGGGCCAGGGCGGTTACGGCATCGAGACGTCCGTCGGTCTCTCGCGCACGGCGGCCGGCCTCGTCACCGGCAAGGGCATCCCGGACGATGTGAAGGCGCTGAAGGTGACCGAGCGCGATCTCGGCCCGCAGCGCCTGTGGGACGGCACGGCCAAAGCTGCCAAGCACTGATCGTTTCCGAAAGAAAAAAGGCCCGCGCCATCGGCGCGGGCCTTTCGATTCATCGACCGTGGATCAGGCCGCCTTTTTGAGCTGCGGCATGACCTTGGTGGTGAACAGTTCCATGCTGCGCAGGATCTGCTTCTGCTCGAGATACGGCAGGGCCATATCCACCATCACGTTCTCCACACCGCCGACCTCGCGCAGCTCGTTGAGCCGCTCGGCCACGTAGTCCGGCGTGCCGACCATGATGTTGCCCCGCTCGACCAGGAAGTCCCAACCCATCTGCATGCCCGGCTCCGGCTTTTCGCCCGGGTTCATGAACATGGACAGGCCGCGGAACGGGTTGTTGTAGAGGAACACGAAGGTCGAGCTTTTCTGCGCATCGCGCAGCGCCTCTTCCATCGTCGGCGCGACATAGACCTGGCGCAGCACGGCCATGTGCTTTGCCGGGTCGATCGGCCGCCCTTCCGCTTTCGAGCGGTGTTCGGCGTACATCTGGCCCAACGCGCGCACCGATTTCGGCGGCGGCTGCCAGACCTGTATGTCGATGCCGTTCTTCGCCGCGTACTCGATGGACGGCGGGCTGGAGCACACCATCCACAAGGGCGGATGGGGCTTCTGGAACGGCTTCGGCACGATGTTCAGTTTGGTCACGCGCTCGCCGTCACGCCAGCGCGCGTCCTGCGGATACATCGGATGGTTCCACGTCGTGGCCGGATGCGGCAGGACGTAGTTCTTCCCCTCGTGGCTGAAGAACTCTTCCGTCCACGCCTTGCGGATGATGTCGAGGCTTTCGCGGAACAGGCCCATCAGCGCGTCGGAATTCCGCGGATCCGCGTTGGGATGGAAGTTTGGGCCTTCGCGCGGCCAGACGCCACGGCCGACGGAAACGTCGAGGCGGCCGTTCAACATGTGGTCGAGCGCGGCCAGGTCTTCGGCCAGACGCAGCGGATGCCACCAGGGCAGGATCACCGCGCACATGCCCATGCGGATGTGCTTGGTGCGGTTGCCGAGGTCGGCGGCCAGCAGCACGGGATTGGCGCTGTTGCCCATCCCCTCCGGGCCGAAATGATGCTCGGCCAGCCACAGCGTCTCGAAGCCGGCCTGGTCGCAGGCGACGGCCTGCTCGCGCAGATCGTCGATGATCTGATGATAGGAACGCCGGTTGTCCGGCTCGGACAGGGTGGTGAAGAAACCGTATTTCATCGCACCTTCCCGCTTTCTCCCAGTTGTGTCCAAATCCTAGGAGCGCATCCGGTGCGGAGCAAGCTCAGCCGCGCTTCAGCCCCAGGCGGTTGGCGATGTTGTTCTTCTGGATGGCGGAGGAGCCGCCCGCGATGGGGAAGATCAGGATGTCGCGGACATAGCGCTCCATATCCACGCCCGCGACGCAGCCATAAGCGCCCATGACGCGCTGGCAGGACAGGATGATCTCCTCGGCCGCCTCGCAGACGA
>CAYZFH010000142.1:0-8169 GCA_964477375.1 uncultured Rhizobiaceae bacterium
ATCTCAGCGGGCGCGAGGTCACGGTCCGCAAGGCCAGCAGCTATTACGAGCATCTCTCGGCGCTCAACGAGCGCTTCAAGAAGGAAGGCAAGAAGCCGATCAAGCTGGTCGCGGCGGACGAGGATCTGGAGACCGGCGACATTCTCGAAATGGCCGATGCCGGCCTCGTCTCCTACACCGTGGCCGACGATTTCGTCGCCAACTTCTGGGGGCAGTTGCTCGGCAAGATCCAGGTGCGCAAGGACCTGGTGGTCCACGAAGGCGGCGAGATCGGCTGGATGGTTCGCAAGAACAGCCCGTTACTGGTCGGCGAAATCAACGCGTTCCTCAAGACGCATGGCGAGGGTACCGCGTTCCTGAACACGCTGATCGCCAAGTACATCAAGAGCACCAAGTTCGTGAAGAACGCCACCAGTGAGGAGGAGCTGAAGAAATTCAACGCGCTGGTCGGCATCTTCAAGAAATATGGCTCCGAATACGATTTCGACTATCTGATGCTTCTGGCCCAGGGCTATCAGGAATCGCAGCTCGACCAGAAGGCCAAGAGCCCGCGCGGCGCCGTCGGCGTCATGCAGCTTCTGCCCGCGACGGCGTCCTCGCCCGAGGTCGGCATCACCGGAATCGACAAGGACGCCGAGAAGAACATCCAGGCCGGCGCACGCTATCTGCGGCGGCTGACCGAGCGCTATCTGAACGATCCCGGCATCGACCAGAAGAACAAGACGCTGATGGCCTTCGCCGCCTACAACGCGGGTCCCGGGAATTTGAACAAGTTCCGCCGCCTCGCGGAAAAGGAAGGTCTCGACAAGAACGTCTGGTTCCACAATGTCGAGATCGCCGCGGCCCAGGTGGTTGGGCGCGAGACGGTCGATTACGTCTCGAACATCTACAAATACTACGTGGCCTACAAACTCTCGCTGGAGCGCGAGCAGGCGGCCGCGCAGTAGCGCGGCGCTCTACTTGAAGACCAGCACCGTGCGCGTGTCGATGCCGCTTTCCAGTTCGCGGAACGCATCGTTCACGCCCGACAGCGGCACGGTCTTGCCCACCATGGCGTCCAGCTCCAGCTTGCCGATGCGGTAGAGGTCCAGGATGCGCAGGAAATCCTGCTCCGGGATGCCGCCGCCGTAATAGCTGCCCAGGATGCGCTTCTGCACCGCGGGGAAGGCGCGCGCGGCCGGAATGGTGAACACGTCGCCACGCGGCGCCTGGCCGACGATGACCAGTTTTCCGCCCGGTCGGATGGAATTGTAGCCTTGCTCGAACGCGGCCTGGCGGCCGATGCAGTCGAAGGCCGCGTCCACGCCACGCCCCTGCGTCAACTCGCGGATCTTGGCGGGCACATCCTCGGTCGTCTTGGGATTGATGTAGTGCGTCGCGCCGAAGCGGCGGGCGACCTCTTCCTTCCGCGGGTTCGGGTCGACCACCACGATCACCTCGGCGTTGCACAGGCGCGCGGCCATCAACGCCGAGATGCCCACGCCGCCCAGGCCCCAGATGGCCAGGTATTCGCCGGGCCGCGCCTGGGCGTCGTTGACGACGGCGCCGTAGCCCGTGGTGACGGCGCAGCCGACCAAGGCCGCGACGGTCGCCGGAATTTCCTTGTGAATCGGCAGCACGCCCGTCTCGGGCATGACGGCATATTCGGCGAAGGAGGATTGGCAGGTGAAGTGGTGGATGCGCTCGCCCGACGCGCTCGTGAGCCGTCCGGTGCCGTCGAACAGCGTGCCCTGGCCGGCCGCGCGATTATAGGCTTCGCATTGCGCGGGCAATCCCGCACGGCAGTAGAAGCAATTGCCGCAATAGGGGGTCCAGGACAGGACGACCGTGTCGCCCTTCTTCACGCGGCTGACGCCGGGGCCCGTGCGTTCGATCACGCCCGCGGCCTCGTGGCCGAGGATGCAGGGCAGGGCCATGCTGCCCTTGCCGCGCGCGACGGACAGGTCGCTGTGGCAGACGCCGGCGGCGGTGATGCGGATCAGAACCTCGCGATCCTTGGGATCGTCGATCTTCACGTCCTCGATCGGCATGTCCTTGCCGAATTCGCGCAACACCGCTGCCTTCATGGGAATGCTCCGCCGTTGGAATGGAACCGTCGGCGGATTGTCCCGCGCGCGGCGCGGGCCTGGCAAGACAGACCTATTTCACCGGCGGGTTGGACTGGTTCGGGGTGGCGGGCGGTTTTTGCGCCGGCGCGATGGTCAGGCCCGTGGCGCTGCCGGGCTTCTTGGCCTCGGCGGCTTCGGCCTGCTTCATCAGCTTGTCGCAGGGGCGCATCTCGCGCGCGGCCTCTTCCTCGGGCGGCGAGACGAACGGCATGGCGGGTGCGACCAGCGTCTTCAGCAGCACCTTGGCGATGGCGTCCAGCACGTTGACGTTGGCCTTGCGCGTCTTCAGGTCGCCTTCGACCACGATCGAGGTGCGGAAGTTGAAGAAGCTGTAATCCTTGGGTTGCGGCGTCAGCTTCATTTCCAGGTTTTCGTTCTTCAGGTCGATATAGCCGCGGATGACCACGAACGCGTCCGAGGTGTCGAACAGCCACGGATCGGCCAGGACGCGGCCCTGCTCGATCTTGTACGGCGCCAACAGGCACGAAATCTCGGCGACTTCCTTGTTGCCGCCGATCCACTGGGCCAGCGCTTCCTGCAGGTCGAGAGCCATCAATTCCAGCAGCAGGTTGCTGATCTGGCCGCCTTCCATGATCAGGATGCCCGAGCCGTCGGCGTTGGAGGCGAACTGGTGCAGGCTGCCGCCGCGCGTGACGATCTTGCCCTTGCCGCGCAGGGTGCCGACCGATTTGTCGTCGATGTCGAGCAGCTTCAGCGCCGTGCCGAGCGAAAGACCGCGCACGGTGTATTCGCCCTTCACCGTCGGCACGTCCTTGCTGGCGTCGAGGTCGAGATTGAAGCCGACCTGGCCCTGGAAGACGCCCAACTCCAGCGGATGCAGGTTCAGCCTGCCGTTATCCAGCGTCAGCTTGGCCTTCATGTTGTCCAGCGCCACGCCCGACAGCTTGATCGACTTGGCGACGTAATCGACCTCGGCGTCCATCTCGCGCAGCTTGTCCAGGCGGAACGGCCGGTCGGGGATGACGCTGGCGTGGTTGTCGCCGGCGGGCTTCGCCGCGTTGGTATTCGCTTCCTTCTTCACCTGTTCGTTCGCCGCGCCCTTGGAGGTGGGCTCCTTGGCGCCCATGAAGCCCGCGATGTCGGCCATGGCCAGCGCGTCGCTGGTCACTTTGGCGGTGATCTTGGGCCGGGCGCCGCCGGTCGCGATGGAGACGTTGCCCGCCATGTCGCTGGTACCGAGCACGCCCTTGAAGCTTTCCAGATGATAGGTGTTGCCGTCCTCGCGGAGGCGGCCCGTCAACTGATAGGGCGGCGATTCCGGCAGCGGCAGGCCCATCAGCTTGTAGAGATCGGCCAGGTTTTCGCCCTTGGCGCTGATGCTTCCTTCCAGACCCGCAAACTTCACGGGCTCCTTCATCGTGCCGTCGAAGGTGGCGTCGATCGTGTCTAGCTTCACTTTGGCGTTGACCGGATAGGGCTCTGTACCGCCGCGCAGCACACCGAACGAACCCAGCTTGGCGTCGATGGAGAAGGGCGCCTTCTGATAGACGCCGCTCATTGTCAGCGAGACGGGGCTGTCCATGTCGCCGCCGCGGCCTTCGAGCTTGGCCACCTGGACCTCGATGGGCTCTTTCTGTCCCGGCGAGCGATAGACCAGCTTGGCGTCTTGGATGATGAGGTGGCGCAGGACCGGGAATTCCTCGCGGCTGTCCGGCGCCGCGGCCTTGAGCGCGGCGGCTTCCGGCGAATCGGTCGGGAACTGCCAGTTGGCCGAGCCGTCCTTATATTTTTCCAGCAGCACGTTCACCTTGGACAGGCGCACGGCGTCGATCTCGAGCCGCCCGATCAACAACGGCCAGATGCGGAACTGGAAATAGACGTCGTCGGCGCGGAACATCTCCGGCCCGCTGCCGCCCTTTGCGTTGGCGATGACGAATTCGGCCGCGCGCACCTGCGGGCGCCAAGCCGGCACCACCTGCAGATGGCCGCGCACCTCGACCGTGCGGCCGAGCCGGCTCGAAGCCTGGCTGCCGATCTGGCCGCGGAACCGGTCCCAGTCCATCGTCAGCAGAACGACGGCGATCACGCCGACGAAAACGACGGCGAGTCCGATGGCGGCGCCGAGGCCGAGGAGGATTTTCCGTCTCAGGGTCATGCGCGGGCGCGTTATTGCGGCTCATGACCAAACGGCCCCGCGCGCGCAAGGTTCCCGCCTCTTCCCCCTTGCTGGCGGGGCGGAAATGCCGCGATCCTAGGCGCGCCTAGCAGGGGGAACCAAAATGCCCGTTTTGAGCTGTCATCCGGTCGCGGCCCACAAGAAGCTGCGTATTCCCGAATGGTACGTTTCCAGCCTGATGATGGACCGGGCGGTGGACGCCATCCTGCGCCGCGCCACGTTGGACCGGCGGCATGACGTGCCCTATCTCGCGGGCTACAGCCTGGACGGCAAGACGATCTATATCGACCGGCATCTGCCGCGCAGCTTCCAGTATCGCGGCCGGCGCATTGAGGTCGACCGCTATTTGATCCTGCACGAGGAGATCGAGAAGACGCTGATCGACCACCTGAATCTCCATTATCTCCACGCGCATCAGATCGCGACGCGCGCCGAGCAGGCGGCCGTGCGCGCGGACAAGATCCAATGGCGCGCCTATGACGGCTTCATGCAGAAATACGTGAAGCAGATCGGCGACGAAAAGCTGGAGAAGCTGCCGCGCGACCTCGACATGAAGCCTTACCGCGACGAGCACGATTACGATCTGGTCGCGCGCATGTCGAAGGCCATGGCCAAGGCCGAAACCAAGGTCGGCCGCAAGGCGATGGCGCGGAAGGAACCGCTAGCCGAGGTTAAGAAGAAGGCGCGGAAGGGGAAATGACCACCGCGCTTCCGCGCCTCTCTGCGTCGTGCATTACGGCCGGACCACGAACGTCATTCGCTCGCTGATCGCGTAGTCACGGAAGTCGGGTCCCGCCGTGCTGCCGAAGGTCGCGATCACCATGACCTGATAGGTTCCCGGCTGCCCGGTCGGCAGGGCCCAGGTTCGCCCGTTCTGAACGCCTGAGGTCACCGTGTCGCTCTCGTTCCAGATCAGGAACTGGTACTGCGTCGTGAGCTGCCCGGTCAGAAGGCGGGGCGGATTCTTTACGGTGGCGGTCGCCTTCACCGCTTCGTTCTTCCGCACGGGGCTGGCTTGCGAGAAGCTGAGCGTGACAGAGGGATGGACCCGCTCGATTTGCGGTTGGTTGGCCAAGCGGTCGCGTGACGGTTGGCGCGGGAATCGCGGGTCGCCGGTGGGGATGGCAACGCGGAACGTATCGCCCGGCAGATTGAAGAGCGCGGCCCGGCCCTCCTCAACGATGGCTTGGCAACCATCGGTGCGGCCCGCTTCGATGCGGCGGTCGACATCGGGATCGTCTTGGTCGAAGTTGCGCGCCACCCGCCATGTGCCGACGTCGTCAGGGCCCGGAATCCAATAAAGCGTGGTTTCGATGTTCGTGCCCCGGCCGTTGGTGTCCTCGAAGCTGGTCAGTGTGTAGCCACCCGGCATCAGATTGCGGGTCACGGGATTCGAGGCGGGCGAACCGACCTTGACCAGCTTGCACTGAAAGGCCGGCAGTTGCCCCGAAGGGTAGCCCTGGGTCCACATGCGTACGCGATATTGCGCGGCCTGGCCCGGCGCGATCGGACTGTTCGAAATGCGCGCGAATTCCCGCACCCCGTGGCTGCGGTGGCCGACGATCTCCAAGGTCCAGGTGGTCGTCTCGTTGTGTCCGCTTTCCTGCATCGTGAAGGTGCGGTTGCCGACCGGGGCATTGTCCGCGACGGTCAGGTCGACATACGCGCAGTTATAGTCCGGCGGAAAGGGAAAGCCCTGGCATGCGCCCGCGAAGGTCGCGGACACGCCTTGCGACGGTGACACGGTGATGTTCCCGCCGCGGCCGGCATTGGGTCCATAAACAAGTGTCCGTTCGTTGAAGCCTTGCGTGACCTTGCCGTTGATAGGGCCCTGGCCCCAATCGTAGCGCACGACGTCGGTGGCGGGGCCACGCCCGTATTCGCCTGGGCGCGGACCGAGCGCCGCCATGCATGCGGCAGTGCCAGGCCCAAGCTGCGCGCAGACCGCGGCGGCCGCGTCCCAACGCTCCTGCCGTCCGCCGTGGGAGGCAAACGCCGATTCCCCCGTTGCGAGAATTAGGAAGAATGCGCCGGCCACCACCGTCAAACCCAACGCGAGACGCCGCATCATTGCCCCCTCCAGCGCGATAGCCCCGGCGAACTCTATGCGCTTTCCACTTTGGCGTCAGCCGCCGCTTTTCCGCGCGCGGAACGCCGCCACCTTGGTGCGGTTCTGGCAGACGAGGGAGCAGAAGCGCCGGCTGGCGTTCTTGCTCGTATCGACGAAAACCCGGTCGCAGTTGGCCGCGACGCAAATGCCGAAGCGGGCGGCGTTCTGCGCGCCGATCATGCGTGCGATGGCCTCGGCGCAGATCGACGTCCACATGGGCAGAAGGGCCGCGTGGGCCGGGTGGCGATGCAAGCGCCAAACCCCGTCCTCCTTCGCCAGATGCGGGTTCGCCGGGCTCTCGCCAAGAAGCGTGTTGAGCCGCCGCGCGGCGGCATCGATCTCCGCGCGGTCGAGATGGCCGAAGATCGTCCGAAGTTGCCGCGCCAATTGAACGAAACCGGCCTCGTCGCGCTTCTTGAGCGCCGCGAGCGACGGCGGATCGACGGAAAGCGTCGCGGCGAGAACGCGCGCCGGATCGATCTCCTCCATCCGCTTGCCCCGGTCGAAGCCGGGCGTCAGGCCGTTCACCAATTCCTGGGCGACCCGGATGCCGGTATCGACGTAACTATCTAATTTCACTTGACTAGTAACCTACGGTTCGAGCCTATGTCACTGACATCGTAAGTTACGGCAGTTACCAATCAAGCGGATTTTCGCCATGGCGGACAGCCGGTCCTTGCAGACGGGAAAGCCCGCGCCGCTCACCGGCATCGCGCTGATGACCGCCGCCTCCCTCACATTGCCGTTGGTCGACGGTATCGCGAAGCTGTTGATCGAAACGCATTCGCCGTTCCTGGTGGCCTGGGCGCGATACACCGCCGCCGCCTTGCTCGTGCTGCCGCTGGCGGCGGCGCGCGGCGTGCCGATCCGCGCGGTCAAGGACGCCATGGTGTCGAACTGGCTGCGCGCGCTGCTCGTGGTCGGCGCGATGACATGTTTCTTTTGGGCGATCTCGGAAATCCCGCTGGCCACGGCGTTGGGCGGCTATTTCATCGGGCCGGTCATCGCGGCGGTTCTGGCCGTGCGGCTTTTGGGCGAGGCCATGACGGCGCGGCGGATCGCGGCGGTCGCGTCCGGCCTGGCCGGTGCGCTTCTCATCGTCCGCCCCGGTGGGGAGTTTCAGTTCGGCGCGCTGCTGGCCGTCGCCAGCGGCGTGCTGGTGGGTTGGTATCTGGTCGCGACCCGAATCATGGCTGCGAAGACGCCGCCGCTCCCGGCACTTCAGGCGCAGTGCGTCCTGGGCGCGCTCTTTTTGACGCCGATGGCCGTCCTTCACTGGTCATGGCCGACGGGCGACGCGCTGGCGCTCGTCGTGGCCATGGGTGCCTTGTCCACCCTCTGCCATTTCCTGACGATCGTGGCGTTCCGCCATGCCGATACGGCGGTTCTGTCGCCGCTGGTCTATCTGGAGCTGGTTACGGCGACCCTGTTCGGCTGGCTGGTCTTCGCGGAATTGCCCAGCCGAGCCGCCTTCGCGGGGATTGCATTGATCGTCGCCGGCGGGATCGCGGTGCTGTCCGCGGAACGCCGCCGGATCGCGTGAGGCGCTACTTTTTCTCCTCGTCCTCGAAATCCAACGAGGCCGAGTTCATGCAATAGCGCTGGCCCGTGGGCTTCGGCCCGTCGGGGAAGACGTGGCCGAGATGCGCGTCGCACTTCGCGCAATGGACCTCGACGCGCACCATGCCGTGGCTCTTGTCCGTCGTGGTCTCGACCGCGCTTTCGTTGAGGGGCGCCCAGAAGCTCGGCCAGCCGCTGCCCGATTCATACTTCGTGTCGGAGGCGAACAGGGGCTCGCCGCAGCAGATGCACTT
>CAYZFH010000143.1:0-8161 GCA_964477375.1 uncultured Rhizobiaceae bacterium
CGAACTCGAAGAATTACGTCCGCGCCGCGCTGGGCGAGGTGATGGCGGGCAAGCCGGTCAGCGAACCGGTAACGCGCGCTTACGGCTGCACAATCAAGTACCAGTCGTAATCAGAACCCACTTCTGAAGAAGCCGGCCGGGTGCAAGCCCGGCCGGTTTCTCTTTCTACCGGAAGCTGTGTAGTATCCCAATCGCGTCCCAACGGCTTCAAGACAGGAACGCCAGTGCCGGGCTGGTCTCGTTCTTTCGTCGTGCTGTTCGGAGCGATCGCCGCATTCGCGGTTTTCGCGCCTCCGCTGCGCGCGCATTTCGATCAACCCACGCCATCCGCGCCCAAGTCCGAGTCGCGCGCCTTCTTCGATCTCAACCTGATCGGCGGCGTGAAGCTGGTCATCACGACCGTCGACGCGATGGAGAAGTGGGAGCGCGTCCGCCAGGACCTTCTGTCCGACGGCGCGGCCTCGGATCCGAAAGCCGCGCCTTGGATCGAATGGGCGCGGAATCTCAGCAGCCTGTCTCCCAAGGAACGGCTGATGGCCATCAACGTTCGGGTCAATCAGCGCATCACGTACAAGATCGACCAATTGCAGTGGGGCGTCGGCGACTACTGGCAAACCCCGAGCGAGAGCATCGATCTCGGCACGGGAGATTGCGAAGACTACGCGATTCTGAAGGCCTACCTGGCGCTGAAGGCGGGCTTCACGCTCGATAATCTGTCCGTACTGACCGGCGTGCTCGCGCCCAACAACCAGGCGCACGCGATCCTGATCGCGCGCGATGGAAACGCGTTCTACGTGCTCGATAGCCGTTCGCCTTTGGTGATGACGGTCGATGGCCGCAACGACATCAAGCCGTTGTTCTCGGTCACGACCAACGATGTCTGGCTATACCGGAAGCCGGCCGGCCAATGAAATGCGGCCGCGGACTCTTCCTTCTTGCGTGCATCGCATTCGCCGCTAGCCTGCCGAACCCGCCATCCCGCGCCGATGAGCGCACGGTCATTGTCGGCACCGGCGCCACCACCGGCGTCTATCATTTGGTGGGCGCGCTTCTCTGCCGCTATGTGAACGCCCGAAGCGAGGCCAACGGCCTGCTGTGCCAGATCGAGCCGAGCGCGGGATCGGTCGCCAACCTGCAGGGGTTGCGCTCGAAAGACATCGCCATGGGCCTTTCGCAAGAAGGCCGTGTCCGGCTTGCCGCAACGCAACCCGGCGGCAAGGAACTGCGCCATGTTATGGCGCTCCATACCGAAGCTCTGACTTTGGTGGCGCGTCCGGGAGCGGGTATCGCCTCTATCGCTGACCTGCGCGGCAAGCGTGTATTGGTTGGCCAGCCGCAATCGGGAACATTGCCTTTGGCGCTGCTTGCTTTGGAAGACGCCGCCGTCCCGGACGTTCAGCGTGTGGAGGATATTTCACCCGACGAACAAGGGGCGGCCTTGTGTCACGGCAAGATCGACGCCTTTTTCTACGTGGTCGGCCATCCCAGTCAGAATATCGACGCTGCGATGCGGTTTTGCGGCGCTGCCATCGTGCCGATCGATGGGGCCATCGCGCAGCGGCTGACCGCGCACAATTCCACGTTGCGGCCCATGCAGATTCCCGCGGGGATTTACGAAAGGCAAAACACGGCGGTCCAAACGCTTGGCGTACGCTCGGTTCTGGTCGCGCGAGCCGATTTGCCCGACAGAGTCGTCTATGAGTTCACACGGAGCGTGGTGGCGCGTCTCGATTCCCTGAAGCAGGCCTATCCGGGCCTGGCTGGGCTGACGATTCGCGCCATGGCGGAACCTCCGGAGGGCGTCCCGATCCATGAAGGAGCGCTGCGCGCTTATCGCGAGGCTAGCCATCCCGAAGTTTCCGAAAGCGGCGCATCGTCCGACACGGCATCCGCGACGATCATCTTCGTCAGCGACATTTCGCGCATCTCCGACCGCGGCCCGCGGGCCGATCTGGCCCGAGTGGCGGCCATGGTGGAAAAAGCGCGCTCCGCCGAACGCAACGTGATTTTGGTTCACGGCGGAAATGCATTGTCGCCCTCGGCCGCCGCGGCGTTCAGCAAGGGCGCTTACATGATCGGCATCCTGAATTCCATGGACGTGGACCTGATGGTGGCTGGGCGCAGCGACTTTGAGTTCGGGCCGGAGGCCGCGCTCCAGCAGTTCCAGCAGGCGCGGTTTCCCGTTCTGGCGGCGAATGTTCACGCCCCATCCGGCGCGGCGATCGAGGGATTGCGGGATACCTGGATCGAGCACGCGGGGAATTTCAAAATCGGTTTTGTCGGCCTGTCGTCGCGGGTGACGCCGTTGGTCGCGCCGACCGCCGATCTGGTGTTCTCGGACCAGATCAAGGCTGCCAAACAGAAGGTCGAGGCCTTGCGCGCGCGCAAGGTCGACCTGGTGGTGGGTGTCGCGGACGCGACGGAGGAGGAGAGGCGCGCGCTCGAAGCGGCGGGCCTGTTCGACATCCTTTACACATCCGGCGGATCCCCGGAAGCCGAGGCGCGCACCACGGGCCATAAAGTTGTCCTGCATACCGGCGCCAAGCGGTCCGTGATCGCCGCGGTCGACGTCGAGTTCCGGCGCAGCACGGTGGACGTGGGTGTGAAGTTCCTCGATAGCCTGGGGCAGCCGAAGGGCGGTTCGGTCGACATGACGCCGCAGGGCGTTCGGGTCGATGTCGAATGGTGGCCTGGCATCCGGTTGGTGAATGTGGAGCGGCTGGAACCCGATCCGCCGACCGCCCTGGTCATGCAGGGATGGTTGCGCACCGCCCTGGAAGGAACCGCCAAACCCATTGCGCGCATCGCCATGCCGTTGGACGGCCGCCCTGTCGCTCTGCAAGACGGAACATCGGCCTTGGGCGCCGTGGTGGCTGATGCCATGCGGATATCGACTGGCGCCGACGCGGCGCTTCTGCCCGCGGGCGCCGTGCGTGGTGGGATCGCGTATCCGAAGGACGATGCGCTGAGCCTCAGCGATCTCCAGCTCGAATTGCCCGATTGGCAGAAGGTGGAAGTGATCCAGTTGAGCGGCGCCACCTTGCTGAAGGCCCTGGAGTTCGGGCTGAGCGGTCCGGGCGCGGAAGATGGGCGCTTTCCGCAAGTGTCGGGATTGAAGCTCCGCTACGATCCGGCGCGGCCGGACGGCTCGAAAATCACGTCCGCCGAGATCGGCGGAGTCCGGCTTCAGAAAAATGCCCGCTATCGGCTGGCCGTGACCGATTTCACGGCGGCCGGCGGCTACGGCTATGCGGTGTTCGAGGCGTCGAAAACGCTGACTCCGCCGGACGAGCGCGTGGAATTGCAGGACATGGTGGCGCACTACCTGCGCTGGCGCGGAAAGGCCGAGGCCGCGAGTATGCCGCGCATCGCGCGGCAGTAGCCTCTAACGGCGTATCGCCCGCCACACGCGCTCGGACGTTGCCGGCATGTCGATATCGCGCACGCCATAGGGCGCCAGCGCATCGACAATGGCGTTGACCACGGCCGGCGGCGCGCCGGTGGTGCCGCCTTCGCCCGCGCCCTTCACGCCCAGGGGATTGTTCGCGCAGGGCACTTCGTTGATCTCGGTCGTGAAGAATGGCATCTCGTCGGCGCGCGGGATGGCGTAGTCCATGAAACTGCCGGACAGAAGCTGCCCGCTTGAACGGTCGTAGGCGCATTGCTCGATCAAGGCCTGGCCGATGCCTTGCGCGATGCCGCCATGGAGCTGGCCGTCCAGGATTAGGGGATTGATCACCCGGCCGACGTCATTGATCAGCGTGTGGCGCAGCAGCGCGACCTGGCCGGTGGCGGGATCGATCTCGACCTCCGCGACCTGACAGCCGTTGGGATAGGTTTCTTCCGGTTGTTTGTGATCGCCGTGGGCGGACAGCTCGTCGTTCCGCGCAACGGCATGCGCCGCAACCTCGTAAAGCCCGACTGAGCGGTCCGTGCCCGCGACACGGAAGCGGCCATCCGTGTATTCGATATCGCGCGTCGCGGCCTCCAGCATCTCGCCGGCCAAGGCGCGGCCTTTCTCCACCATGGCGCGGGCGCTCAGCACGGTCGCCGTGCCGGCCTTGCGCATGGAGCGGGATGCCGCCGAGCCGTAGCCCGCACGCACCTGACTTGTATCGCCGATGACGACCTTCACGTCCTCGAACGGCAGGCCCAGCTCGTCGGCCAGCACCTGGGCGAAGGCCGTTTCATGGCCTTGGCCGCTGGGGCCGCTGCCGCCGTAGAGCATCACGCGGCCCTCGGGCAGCACTTTCACCTCGGCGAATTCCGACGGCGCACCGCCTGCGTTCTCGACAAAATTGCACAAGCCGATGCCGCGCAGGCGGCCGTGCTTCTCAGACTGCGCCTTGCGTGCGGAAAAGCCTTTCCAATCGGCAGCTTGCAGCGCGAGGTCCATGTTTTTCTCAAACTCGCCGCTGTCATAGACCGCGCCGCCCTGGGTGGCGTAAGGCATGGCCGAGGGCGGCACCATGTTGAGGCGGCGCAGGGCGATGCGGTCGCGCCCGGTTTCGCGGGCCGCTTCGTCGATCAGACGCTCCAGCGCATGGCTGGCCTCGGCGCGCCCGATGCCGCGATAGGCATAGGCGATGGCCGTGTTGGTGAACACGCCGCGCAGTTCGAAATGCATGGCGCCGAAGCGGTAGGCGCCGGTGATGATCGGTCCCATATGGGCGATCGTCGCCATGATGCCGCGCGCGGCGACATAGGCGCCCAGGTTCCAGTCGCTCGACACCTTGAGGCCGGTGAAGTGTCCGTCCTTATCGAGGGCGAGGGCACAGCGTAGCGTGTGTCCGCGCGCCTGCACGTCGGTCAGGAAGCTTTCGCCCCGGTCGCCTAGCCATTTCACTGGACGGCGCAGATGCCGCGCGGCCCAGGCGATGATCAGGTTCTCGGGATAGAAATAACCGCGCGGGCCAAACCCGCCGCCCACGTCGCCCACGATCACGCGGATGGTGTCCTGCGGCACGCCGAGTGTGTAAGCCAAGGTCTCGCGAAAACGATGCGCGCCCTGACAGCTTGCATGGAGGGTCATGAGCTTGCTGGCTTCATCGTAAGAGGCGATGGCCGCGCGCGGCTCCATATAGGCAACGACCAGCCGTTCGTTGGCCAGTTCGAGCTTCGTGACATGCGCGGCGCGTTTGAAGACATCGCCCGCTGCGTTCTTGTCGCCGATCTCCCACTCGAAGCAGGTGTTGTTCGACAGCTCGTCCCATACGCGCGGCGCGCCCTTGGCCAGCGCGGTCTTGGCGTTGGGAACGGCGCCCAGGACTTCGTAATCGACCTCGACTAAGACGCTGGCTTCGGCCGCGATCTTGGACGTTTCGGCCACAACCAGCGCAACGCAGTCGCCCGCATAGCGCACCTTGCTTCGGCACAGGGCCCAGTGCTCGGGCTCCGGCATGCGGCTGCCGTCGCGGTTTTTGTATTCGTAGCGCGGGTCGCGCGTCATGGGCGGCAGCGGCTTGACGCCGTCTTTGTCCATGTCGGCGCAAGTGAAGACGCCCAGCACGCCCGTCATCTTGCGCGCCGCCGCCGCATCGATGCCGCGGATGCGGGCATGGGCATGGGGCGAGCGGACGATGTAGGCGTGGGCTTGGCCGGGAAGGTTGACGTCGTCCAGGTAATGGCCGCGTCCGGTGAGAAGGCGTTCGTCCTCGACGCGCCGGATCGGCTGGCCGATGAGGGACGGCTTCTTCGCGGGTTTCGCGCGCGCCATTTTGGGTCTCCCTAGATTTCCCGAAGGATTCGCTTGGCCTTGTGCGTGGTGCGGGGCAGGACGCCGGGTTCGACGACTTCGACGACCGCGCGCACCTGAAGCGCGGCGCGTAGGGCATCCGTTAGGCGGACAGTAAGGTTCGCTGTCGCATCGGGCGCACGTTCGACGCGCAGCTTGATCCCGGTCAGGAAGCCGGCGTGATCGGACACGTCCTTGTCGAGGACGATCAGGTATTCGCCCGTGGTGCCGGGCGAGGCCCGCACGACCTCTTCGACGGCGCTGGGGAACACGTTCACGCCGCGCACGATCAGCATGTCGTCCGAGCGGCCGCGCACGCCGCCGGCCAGCCGCGCATGGGTGCGGCCGCAAGCGCAAGGCGCGGGGTCGCGCACCACGACGTCGCCGGTCCACCAGCGGATCAGGGGGCAGGCTTCCTTGTCGAGATGGGTCAGGACCAAGACGCCCGGTGTGCCATCCGGCACCGGCTGTTCCGTCGCGGGGTCGAGGATCTCGGCCAGGGCGAAGTCTTCCGCCAGGTGCGAGCCGGCCTTCTCCGCGCACTCCCAGGCAATGGGCTGGAACTCCAGGCTGCCATAGGCGTCATAGGCGTCCGCGTTCCAGCCGCGTTCGATCAGACTGCGCGTCGCGGGAATGCTGGCGCCCGGCTCACCGCCGAGTGCAATGCGCGCGACCTTGCTGTCGCGCAGGTCCAGGCCCATGCCGCGCGCCACTTCGATCAGGTGGACGGCGAAGGAGGGCGTGGCGCAGACGGCCGTCGTGCCGTAGTCGAAGATGGTGCGAACCTGCCGTTCCGAATCGACGCTGCCGGCCGGAATGCACAGGGCGCCGATCTTGGTGTAGGAGCCCATGCCGCCTAAGCCCCCGACGAACCAGGACAGGCTGAACAGGCACTGGAACACGTCGCTTTTTCGCACGCCCTGGCTATAGGCCATGCGGGCATAGAGATCGCTCCAGCGGTCCAGGTCTTTCTGGGTCCAGCAATCGGGCGCAGGCTTGGCCGTTGTGCCCGACGAGAAATGGACGCGCACCACGGAATCGAGCGGCGCGGCCAGTTGCGTGCCCCAGGGCAGCGCGTCGTTCACCGCGTCGACATAGTTGGCCTTGCGGGTGACGGGCAGGGCGCGCAGATCGTCGAGCGTCTTCAGGTCGCCCGGCTTCCAGCCCAGCCGTTCATGTCGCTCGCGATAGAACCGGCTGTTGTCATGGACATAGGCAAGCTGCGCCTTCAGCCGATCGAGTTGATGCACGGCCAGCTTTTCGCGCGGCCAAGTCTCGCGCGCGTCCCAATACCGTTCCGAGTGCGGGCGGGCTTCGCTCACGCCTTGTCCTTGCTGGTCTTGATGGCGCGGGCGATCACCAGACGCTGAATCTCCGAGGTGCCTTCGTAGATCTCGGTGATGCGCTGGTCGCGGTAATAGCGCTCGACGGGCGAGGGTTTCACATAGCCGAAGCCGCCCAGGGTCTGTACGGCGGCATCCACGGCCCGGTGCGCGGCTTCGCTGGCGTAGAGCTTGGCCATCGCGCCGAGCACGCCGATATCTTCGCCCGCGTCGTACGCGCGCGCGGCCTCGTAGGTCATCATTCGAGCGGCGCTCAGCTCCGTCGCCACGTCGGCCAGGCGGAAGCCGATACCCTGATGGTCGATGATGGCTTGCCCGAAGGTCTTGCGCTCGACCGCATGGCGCGCGGCGGCTTCATAGGCCGCGATGCCGATGCCGACCGACTGGGCCGCCACGGTGACGCGCCCGACGGAAAGCGTCTTGAGCGCCAGGCGCAACCCGCGCCCCTCGGTGCCGACGATGGCGGTGTCGGTGACGACGGTGTCGAGTTTCAGGTTGCTGGTCAGCGTGCCGCGCAACCCCATCTTGTCTTCGAAGAAGTCGATGACAACGCCGGGCTGCTCCTTGTCCACCATGAAGGCGGTCACGCCGCGTTCGCCGTCGGAGCGCGCGAACACGATGTAGTAGCGGGCCGCACCACCGTTGCCGAGCCAGCATTTCTCACCGCGGATACGCCAGCCGTCGCCTTCACGGGTTGCGGTGGTCTGGATGGCGGCGATGTCCGAGCCCGCGCCGCGTTCGGATAGGGCGAAGTTGACCGCCACGCCCTCGCGCGCCAGGCCGCCAAGATAGATGCGCTTCTGGAGATCGTTGCCTTCCAGCAGGATCGGGAAGCCGCCAAGCGGCAGCGCCACCACGATGGCGGCGGTCGAGGCGCAGCCTTGCGCGACCTCATCCACCACGGCGCAGAGGGAGGTGAGCGTCGCGCCTTCGCCGCCGAACTGCTTGGGCACGAACATGCCGGCGATCTTGTGTTTCTGCAGAAGCTCGACGCTTTCGACCGGATAGCGCTGGTCGCGGTCCAGGATCGGCGCCAGCGGGGCGAAATGCTGTTCGGTCAACTCACGCGCCAGATCGCGCCAGT
>CAYZFH010000144.1:0-8122 GCA_964477375.1 uncultured Rhizobiaceae bacterium
AGCAACCGCAATGCGAATGGCGCCTTAAGGGCTTTGGTGCTGCCCAGAACCGTTCGGATGACTCGGTTTTGCACCAAAATTTGGAATCTCTGGATGACGCGCATGGCAAAGGTGCGGCGCTTTTGTACGCGAGCCAGATCGCCCTCGGTCACGCGTCCTTCGCGCAAGGGCGCGGCCAGGATATTGGCCGCAGCCACGGCGTCCTGCACGGCCAGATTCACGCCCACACCGCCCACCGGCGACATGGTGTGGGCCGCGTCGCCGATGCACAGCACGCCCGGCTTGTGCCACAGCGGCAGGCGATTGACTCCGACCGTCAGCAGCTTGACGTCGTCCCAATTTCGAAGCTCGCCGATGCGGTCGGCCGCGAAGGGACAACGCTCGGTCACGTCTTTTTGAAAGGCGGGCAGGCCCGCGGCGCGAATGCGCTCGATCGAACCTTTGGCGATAACCAAGCCGCATTGCCAATGGGCGCCACGGTTGATGAGCACGAAGATGCCGCCCTTGTCGAAGCGGCCCATGGTTTCGGCGGGATCGTTCTGCCGGCGCGGAATGCTGAACCACAGAATGTCCATGGGCGCGCCGATATCTTCGACCTGTAGGTCCGTCTTCTCGCGCACCAGCGAATGCCGGCCGTCGGTGCCGACCACCAGATCGGCATGGATTTCGAGCGGGCCATTCGGCGACGTGGCCTTAACGCCCACGACGCGGCCACCTTGGGAGATCAGATCTGTAGCTTCCGCCCGCATCCGCAAGGAGAAGGTCGGATAACGGGCGCCCTGCCGCGCGAGGAAGTTCAGGAAATCCCATTGTGGCATCACCGCCAGGAAATTGGCCGGCGGCGGCAGATGGGTGAAATCGGCAACCGTGAATGTCTCTTCGCCGACTTGGCCGTAAAGGTGCTTCGCCTTTTCGTGCGGAAGTTTGAGGAACTCGTCGAGCAGACCAAGCTGGTCCATGAATCGGAGCGTGGACGGGTGGATTGTGTCGCCGCGGAAGTCGCGCAGGAAGTCCGCGTGCTTTTCGAGGACTTCCACTTTCACGCCCGCGCGCGCCAGCAGAAAGCCCAGCATCATGCCCGCCGGGCCGCCGCCGACGATGCAGCATTGCGTATTGATCGCCTCGACCGCCATATGATGCCCTCGTTAATTCCGGGCGGCAGTTTAGCAGAATGGAAAAATCTGCGAGCAGAGGTTCATCGGCTAAGATGAAGAAACTTTGCCGGAGTATTGCCGTTGATGCGCGTATTGCTGATGTTGCCTTTGCTCGCGGTAACCGCGGCAAGTATTGGTCAAATCGCGGCGGCACCGCGCGGCGATATGGGCCGGGGTTGCGGCACGAGCTGTTAAGCGCACGCCGGGCGACCTAAGGCCGCCCGGCTATGCGGTCGCTAAATTCGTCCCATCAGTAACATGATCAGGACGACGATCAGGACGATGCCGAGCAGGCCGCTGGGGTAGTAGCCCCAGCCACGGCTGTACGGCCAAGCCGGAACGGCGCCGATCAGAAGGACGATAAGTACGATCAGAAGGATCGTGCTAAGCATGGCGATCTCCCCTTATGGTCGCCGTTCCAACGCCTCCGTACCGATTTGGTTCCCACTCGCCCGGTTGACCCGGCTAGGCCTGGGCTTCCATCATGTGCGTCCCATGACACAAATCACGGTACTGGCTCCCACAGGGACCCTCGGCTACGGCTTCGGCGCCGATGCGCTCAAGCGTGGCATGGACTTCAAACCCGGCGTGATCGCGGTCGATTCCGGCTCGACCGACCCTGGCCCGCACTATCTCGGTTCCGGCGAGGTGTTGGTCTCGCGGTTCAGCTACAAAAAGGAGCTGACCGAGCTGATGGCGGCCAGCCGCGCGGCCGGCATTCCCCTGATTGTCGGCAGCGCGGGCGGCTCGGGCTCGCGCCCCCATGTCGATTTCCTGGTCGACATCGTGCGCGAAGTGGCGCGAGACCTGCGCCTCAACCGGTTCAAGCTCGCGTGGATCTATGCCGATATCGAACCGGCGCGCATCAAGCAGGCCATCGCCAACGGCGAAGTGAAGGATTTCGAGGCCGGCTTCGCCTTGACCGCGGACTTGGTCGATTCATCGACCCACATCGTGGCGCAAATGGGGTTCGAGCCGATCATCAAGGCGCTGCAGTCCGGTGCCGACGTGGTGATCGCGGGCCGCGCCTGCGACGACGCCGCCATCGCGGCCTATCCGATCATGCAGGGCGGCCATAAGGGTCTGGCCATGCACATGGGAAAGATTTTGGAGTGCGGCGCGTTTTCCGCCGTGCCGTTCGCCATGGACGTGATGATGGGCTTCCTGAACGGCGATTCTTTTGAGCTTGAGCCGGGCAGTATCGGCCGCCGCGCCTCGTTGACCTCGGTCGCCGCCCACACGCTATACGAGCGCGAGAACCCGTTCGACCAGCACGGGCCGGGATACCGGGTCGATCTCAACGATTGCCGCTTCGAGCAGGCGGGCGAGCGGCGCGTGCGTGTCTCGGGCGCCAAGTTCATTCCCGAGAGCGACTGCTGGATCAAGCTGGAAGGCGCTCGGCGGATGGGCTTCCGCAGCATCTGCGTCGCGGGCATCCGCTGCCCCACCATGATCGTGCGCATCGACGAAATCCTGGCCGCGGCCAAGGACGAGGCGGTGCGCTACATGAAGCCGCACGACATTCAGGTCACGTTCCATGTCTACGGCAAGGACGGCGTGATGCGCGCGCTCGAACCGCAGAAGAAGATCGCATCGCACGAGCTGGGCCTGGTCATCGAGGTCGTGGCCTCTGAGATGGATCTGGCCCATGCGGCTTGCCATCACATCAGCGGCGGCCTGCTGCATACCCACTACAAGGGCCAGCTCAATACGTCGGGCAATCTGGCCTTCCCGTATTCGCCGTCGGAACTGGACGCGGGACCTGCCTATGCCTTCTCGGCCTATCACCTGATGAAAGTGCGTGATCCGTACGAAGTTTTCCCGATCCATTATGAGGACGTCTGATATGGCCGCCGCGCGCCTGGCCGATCTGGCCGTCATCATCCGCAGCAAGAACGCGGGGCCGTATCGGCTGACGTTCGATGTGTTGTTGCCCGATGCGGCGACCTTCAGGCGTGTGAAGGCATCGGGCGTCTTGGGACGCGAGTCCGTCGCCAAGGCACTGTCCTTGAAGCCCTCTGAGGTCACCTCGCTGTTCGAACTGGAATCGGCCCACGCGTTCAAGGTTACGATCCGGCGCCGGGTGGGCCAGAACGACATCGGCGAAAGCGACACCTACGGCTGCCAGCAGCATGTGCCGCTGATGGAGCTTTTGGTCGCCTGATAGGCGCGTCTACCTAGCTCAGACAGGGGGCGTTGCGTCGCCCCGCCGGACCATCGCATGATCGGATAAGTCGCTCGGGAGGCGGCACTCGGTTCTGAGGGGGATGGGGGTCTTGTGGCTGAAAGCCGGCCCCCCAACAGGGAAGGAGATCTACACTATGCGTCGCATCTTGATGCTGGGCCTCGCGGCCGTCGGCGTTGCTTTCGCCGCGCCGTCATTTGCTCAGGAAAAGCTGGTCGTCGCCATCTACGGCGGCAACTGGGGCACGGCTATCGAAAAATGCGTGTTTGAGCCGTTCACGAAATCGACCGGCATCGGCGTGACGTCGGAGCCCAGCGTGTCGACCGTGACGCGCTCCAAGCTGCAGCAGCAGAAGGGCAACCCCGCGCTTGATGCGGTCTGGATCGACGGCGGTATCTCCGAGTTGGCCATGGCTGACGGCACCGTCGGCACACTGGATCCGAAGCGGATCCCCAACCTGGCCAACGTGATCGACGAAGGTATCTACAAGCGTAAGGACGGCTCGATCTATGCGGCGAGCACCGGCTTTTACGCCGTGGGCCTCACCTACAACACCAAAGAAGTGAAAGAGGTCCCGACGTCGTGGTGGGATCTTTGGAAGAAGGAATATGAGGGCAAGGTGATCATCCCGAGCCCGGTCAATGCGGCCGGTATTCCATTCTTCCTCACCGTCAACAAGGCCGCCGGCGGCGATATGAAGAACGTCCAGCCGGGCGTGGACCGCCTGAAGACCTTGAAGGTGTCGTCCTACTACGATGCCTCCGGACAGGGCGCCAGCAACTTCCAGAGCGGCGAAGCGATCATCGGCGCGCATTATGCGACAGCCGCGTGGGGCTTGGCCGATCAGGGCCTGCCGATCGCCTACGCGGTGCCCAAGGAAGGCGCGCCGTCGTCCGACATCCGCATCCATCTGGTCGAAGGCACGAAGAAGAAGGAATCGGCGGAGAAGCTGGTCAACTTCGCGGTCAGCAAGGAAGCCGCGACCTGCCTGAGCGAGAACCTCTATGTCGGCCCGGCCACCAAGGGCGTCACGCTCACGGACAAGGCCAAGAGCCGCATGCCTTGGGGTCCGAACGGTTCGGTCAAGAGCCTGTATCTGCCGAACTGGGACGAGGTTAACGCCAACCGCGACCGGTTGACGGAGATCTGGAACAAGCAGGTCGCGGGCAAGTAAGCCCGATCGCATCGAGGCGCCCTGGGACGATTTCCCAGGGCGCCGGATGCATGTGCCATGACAGGCGATCTGATCCAAATCGAAGGGCTGGTGAAGCGCTACGGCGCCGTGGCGGCGCTCGACGGCGTTTCCATCAATGTGCGCCAGGGCGAGTTCCTGGCGCTGCTTGGCCCGAGCGGCTGCGGCAAGACCACGCTGCTGCGCTCCATCGCCGGTTTCGTCGATCCGACCGAGGGCCAAGTGCGCATCGGCGGCAAGGTGATGAACGATGTGCCGCCGCACGAGCGGCCCGTGAACACCGTGTTTCAGAATTACGCCCTGTTCCCCCACATGACCGTGGCGGAGAACGTGGCCTTCGGGCCCAAGCGCAAAGGCGTGCCCAAGGCCGAGATCGCCAAGCAGGTTGCCGAAGTGCTGGCCATGGTCGGCATGGACGGCTATGGCGAGCGTTATCCGCGCCAGATGTCGGGCGGCCAGCAGCAGCGGATCGCGCTGGCGCGCGCGATTGTGAACCAGCCGCAAGTGCTACTGCTCGACGAACCGTTGGGCGCGCTCGACCTGAAGCTGCGCAAGCGCATGCAGGTCGAATTGAAGCGTCTGCATGGGCGGCTTGGCATCACTTTCGTCTACGTCACCCACGACCAGGAAGAAGCCCTGGTCATGTCCGACCGCATCGCCGTGATGAATCAGGGCAAGATCGCGCAGGTGGGCAACGGCCAGGAAATCTACCGCACGCCGAATTCGCGCTACGTCGCGGACTTCATCGGTGAGGCGAATCTGATCGAGTGCGAGATCAAGGGCGGGAAGCTGCATATCGAGAGTGCCGCTCTCCCTTATGAAATCCCTTCGGGCGGTGGCCGTATGGCGCTCATGATCCGGCCCGAGGATATCCATCTGGGCACGCCGCCCGCCGACGCCGTGTCGGTGCATGCGACCGTGCGGGACAAGGTGTTCCTGGGCAGCGCGTGGCGGATTTATGCCGCCCTTTCGACGGGTCAGGAGATCGCGGCTCAGTCGGCGTCCAGCGAGGCCGTCGAACGCGCGGCCAAGGGCGAGGCGGTGCAGTTCTGGTGGTCCCGTGATCGGGGCCGGGTGCTGGCGCAGTGACGGGGCGCTGAGGGACCGATGCGCCTCAATCCGTGGAGTGCTGCGTTTCTCCTGGGCGTGCCCGTCGCCTTCCTGTTCATTTTCTTCCTGGTGCCGTTCGGCACCGTAGCCGTAACCAGTTTCCGGATGCCGGACGGCACCTGGAGCGCGGCCAACTACCTGAAGATCGGCACCGACTCCTACTACTGGGGCGCGCTGTTCCTGACGTTCAAGATCGCACTGTGGGTGACGTTGATCGTCCTCCTGGTCGGTTACCCGCTGGCCTACACCATCACCTACAACGTCCGCAGCGCGCTTTTGCGCCGCCTGATCTATCTCGTCATCGTCACGCCGCTGTTCACCAGCAGCATCGTCCGCGCCTTCGGCTGGCTTGTCCTGTTGGGCCGCAAGGGCATGGTGAACGAAACGCTGATCGCGCTGGATTTCGTCGATAAGCCGGTCCAGATCCTGTTCACCGAGGGCGGCATCGTCATCGGCATGGCCTACATCATGCTGCCCTTCATGGTGCTGACGATCACCAGCGTTTTGCAGAACATCAATACCTCGCTGCTGGAGGCCGCGCGCGATCTCGGCGCGCATCCCATCGTGGCGTTCCTCAAGGTTACGTTTCCGCTGAGCCTTCCGGGCGTGGTGGCCGGGTCGCTGATCGTCTTTACCTTGAGCGTCAGCGCGTATGTCACGCCCAGCATTCTGTCCGGCGGCAAAAAGACCGTCATGTCCATGCTGATCTATCAGCAATACGCCTCGACCTTGAATTTCCCCTTCGGCGCGACGCTGGCCGTGGCGCTGCTCGTCGCAACCCTGCTGCTCATCGCCAGCTATCTGGTGGTGCTCGAGCGGCACGCGAAGACGGAGTAGGGGATGCGGCTTACCGACGCGGCGGGACGGGCGACTCTCTCGGGTATCAGCATCCTTGCGTTGCTGTTCCTTGCCTTTCCGCTCTTGGTCGTTATCGGCATTTCCTTCACGACCACGGAGTATTTGCGCTTTCCCCCGGTCGGCCTGACCTGGAAGTGGTATGCGCGCTTCTTCCACGACACTTCGTTCGTCGAATCGCTGCTGACCAGCGCGAAGCTGGCGCTATCGGCCACGGTTGGGGCGCTACTTCTCGGTGTGCCGGCCGGCCTCGTTCTGGCGCGTAAGCGCTTTCCCGGGCGCCAAGCCATCAGCGCGCTTTTCCTCTCGCCGCTGATGCTGCCGACCATCGTGATGGGCGTCGCGATCCTGCAGTACGCCAGTATGATGGGCTTTGCCCGCACGTTCTGGGCGTTGTTCGTTGGCCACGTTGTGCTGGTCATGCCCTATGTAATGCGGACCACGCTGGCCTCCTTGTCGGGTTTCGACATCACGCAGGAAGAGGCCGCGCAGGACCTGGGCGCGACACCGCTGAAGACTTTCTTCCTTGTGACGCTGCCGCAGATCAAGCCGGGCGTCATCGCGGGCGCTTTGTTCGCCTTCATCATCTCGTGGATCGACGTCGAGGTGGCGGTGTTCAACTCGACGCCCGAGCTGATCACGATTCCGGTCAAGATGTTCAATTACATCCAATTCAACGTCGACCCGATCATCGCGGCCGTCTCAGCCATCACCATCTATGTGGCCATCGTGGCTGTGCTGTTGATCGACGTCACGGTCGGTATCGAAAAGGCTACGACGCGGCGCAACTAGCGCTGTCAATGCGCGAGGTGAACCGATGACGGCGCTCTCCGACATCAAGGTGCTGGAAACCGGCTCGATGCTGGCCGGACCGTTCTGCGGCACGCTGCTCGGCGATTTTGGCGCCGAGGTGGTCAAACTGGAGAAGCCGGGCAAGCCCGACGCGTTGCGTGAGTGGCCACCCTTCAAGGACGGCCAGCCGCTGTGGTGGAAAGCCATGGCGCGTAACAAGCGGCTTGCCACGCTCGACATTTCCCGTCCCGAGGCGCGTGACGCCACGCTGGCCTTGATCGGGCGCAGCGATGTCGTGATCGAGAATTTCCGCCCCGGCACGCTGGAGCGGTGGGGGCTGGGGCCGGGTGATCTCGCGGCCAGGTTTCCGCACGTCGTCTGGGTGCGCGTCAGCGGCTATGGACAGACCGGCCCCTACAGCGGTCGCGGCGGCTACGCGACCATCGCGGAGGCTTATTCCGGCTTAGCTTCCTTCACGGGTTTTCCTGATCGGGGACCGATGGTTTCCGCATTCCCGCTAGGCGATTACGTGGCGGGCACGTATGCGGCGTTCGGCGCGATGGCGGCGATCAACGCGCGGCGTCAGACGGGCAGAGGGCAGGTGGTCGATGTCAGCCTGTTCGAGCCGTTTCTCCGCATCCTCGAATCCGCCATCGTCCGCTACGACCAGACAGGCAAGAAGAAGCCGCTTCTGGGAAACCAGATGGAAGAGGACGTGCCGCGCAACATCTACCCCACGCGTGATGGCCATGTGGCGATCAGCGTGGGCTCCCAGGCCATCTTCAACAATCTTCTCGACGCCATGAGCCGCGCCGATCTCAAGGGCGACCCGCG
>CAYZFH010000145.1:0-8097 GCA_964477375.1 uncultured Rhizobiaceae bacterium
AGGGTGGTCTCGATGCCGCCGATGACGCATTCGTCCAGCGCGCGGCGCAGGCGCAGGAGGCATTCGTTGCGCGTGCGGCCGTGGACGATCAGCTTGGCGACCATGCTGTCGTAGTAGGGCGGCACGACATAGTTGGCATAGAGGCCCGAATCGATCCGCACGCCCAAGCCGCCTGGCGGATGATAGTCGGAGACGCGTCCCGGCGAGGGCACGAAGGTGTCCGGGTTCTCGGCGTTCAGGCGGCACTCGATGGCGTGGCCCGAAATCACGATGTCGGATTGCGTGTAATCCAGCTTGGCGCCGGCCGCGATGCGGATCTGCTCGCGGACGATGTCGATGCCGGTGATCATCTCGGTGACCGGATGCTCGACCTGCAGGCGGGTGTTCATCTCGAGGAAATAGAATTTCCCATCCTCGTAGAGGAATTCCATGGTGCCCGCGTTGCGGTAGCCGATCTCGCGGATCGCGTTGGTCGCGATGGCGCCGATGGCCTCGCGCTCGGTCGCGTTCAGCGCCGGGCTCGGCGCTTCCTCCAGAACTTTTTGGCGGTTGCGCTGGAGCGAGCAGTCGCGCTCGCCCAGATGCACGACATTGCCGTGCCCGTCAGCCAGAATCTGGATCTCGATATGGCGCGGCCGCGTGAGGAAGCGTTCCAGATAGATCGTGTCGGTGCCGAAGGCCGCGCGCGCTTCGGCCTGGGCCATCTTCACCTGGTTCATCAATTCGGCGCGGTCTTTCGCGAGACGAATACCCTTGCCGCCGCCGCCGCCTGCGGCCTTGATCAGCACGGGATAGCCGATGCGGTCGGCGACCGCGGCGGCCTCGGTCTCTTCCGAGACCGGGCCGTCCGAGCCCGGTACCACGGGCACGCCCAGCTCGATCATCTTGGCGCGCGCGGCCAGCTTGTCGCCCATCATGGCGATGTGATCGGCCGACGGGCCGATGAAGGTGAAGCCGTGCTCTTCCACGATCGAGGCGAAGTTCGCGCGCTCGGACAGGAAGCCGTAGCCCGGATGGATGGCGTCGACGCCCGCGATGGTCGCGGCGGAGATGATGGCGGGGATGTTCAGGTAGCTTTCGCGCGCCGCGGGCGGGCCGATGCAGACGCTTTCGTCGGCCAGCCGCACATGCATGGCGTCGGCGTCGGCCGTCGAATGGACCGCGACCGTGGCGATGCCCATTTCGCGGCAGGCGCGGTGGATTCGAAGCGCGACCTCCCCGCGGTTCGCGATGAGGACTTTCTCGAACACCGGCGGCCTATTCGAGGACGAGAAGCGGCGCGCCGAACTCGACCGGGTCTCCATCGGAGACCAGGATGCGCGCGATCCGGCCGCCCTTGGGCGCCCGGACTTCGTTGTAGGTCTTCATGGCCTCGATGAGGAGAAGCGTGTCGCCTTCCTTCACGGTATCGCCCGGCTTCACGAAAGCCGGCGCGCCCGGCTCGCGCGCCATATAGACGGTGCCGACCATGGGCGAGACGACGGCGCCCGGATGCGCGGCATCGTGGGCGGGTGCGGCAGCGGCGGCCGGAGCGGAAACGGACGGAAGCACCGCCGGCATCGTCTGGATGACGCCGTTGGCCGCCCGTGCGACGCGGACGCGCCATTCGCCGGTTGCGTATTCGATCTCGGTCAGCCCGGTCTCTTCCAGAAGCGCGGCCAATTCGCGCACGGCCGCGCTGTCGATCTGGCTCTTGGGCATCAGCGCTTCCCCTTGGCCTTGATCATGCCGGCCAGCGCGTCGAGCGCCATCAGGTAGCCGCGCGGACCCAAGCCGCAGATCACGCCCACGGCGGCGCGGGAGATATAGGAGTGATGGCGGAAAGGCTCACGCCGGTAGATGTTCGACAAATGCACCTCGATGGTCGGGACTTCGGCCGCCTGGAGGGCATCCAGCAGGGCGACCGACGTATGGGTCAGCGCCGCGGCGTTGATCACGATGCCGGCGGCCTTGCCGCGGGCGTCCTGGATCCAGCCGACCAGTTCGCCCTCATGGTTGGACTGGCGGAAATCGAGTGCCAAGCCCAGAGTTTTGGCGTGGGCGCGGCAGCTCTTTTCCACGTCCGCGAGCGTGTCGCGGCCGTAGATGTTGGGCTCCCGTTTCCCCAGCATGTTGAGGTTGGGGCCGTTCAAGACCACGACTGTTGGTAGTTTCGCCAAAACCCACCCTCCGGAACGGCGACCGGTGGGACAGGGATAGCCCAATGCGGGAAGGGGCGCAATGCTGGCTTCCGCCGGTTTGGCCCGGGGCCCGGGCTGGTGCTACGATTTTCGGACCAAACGCGTGCGGTACGCGCGTATACGGGTACGGTGCGGATAGCCGGGAGGGGTGGCGATGGGCGTGAACCGCCGAGTGACCGATGCCGAAATCGCGGCCTATGAGGCCGATGGCGGGGTCTGCCTCCGGGGTGTGGTTGATCCGGCTTGGCTGGCCCGGCTGGCCGCGGGGGCCGAGGAGGCGCTCAAGGACCACGGCCCGCACCATTACATTCAGTCGGCACCCGGTGACCCCGGCTTCTTCTACACCGAGTATTTCTTGTGGCGCCGCCTGGCGCCGTTTCGCGACTTCGCCGTGAACTCTCCGGGCGGCGAGATCGCGGCCCGGCTGACGCGCTCGGCCGAGGTTCACTTCTTCATGGACGGTCTGTTCGTGAAGGAGCCCAGGACCGAGCGGCCCAGCGCCTGGCACCAGGACCAAGTCTATTACCCGGTCGACGGGAAGAAGGTCGTCATCATGTGGTTCCCGCTTGATCCGGTGGCGTCCGACACGGCGCTGCGCGTGATCAAAGGCTCCCACCAATGGGGCCAGTCCTTCTCGGCGGTCATGCTCAAGGACGATGCGGACGTCATCCAAGAGGACCAGGGCCATCTCCGTCCGCCCGACTTCGATGCGGAAAGCGACCGCTACGAGATCCTGTCCTGGGATGTCGAACCCGGCGACTGCATCGCCTTCAACGGCATGGCGGTCCACGGCGCGCGCGGCAACGCTTCGGGCTCGCGCCGCCGCCGGGCGGTCTCGACCACCTGGCTCGGCGACGATACGGTGATGGGCCATCGCAGCGAGATGGAAGTGCAGTACAATCCGATGCTGAAGGTCGCGAAGGGTGCGCGGCTGGTCGACGAGGAGTTGTTTCCGAAGGTCTGGCCCAAAGGCTAGAGACACACGGCGAGAGGGGAGCGATGAACAGGACACCGCTGAATCCCGTCACCGAAGAGGCCATCGAAACCTACACGCGCGACGGCATCGTGTGCCTGCGCGGCATGTTCGATCCCGGCTGGATCGAGCATCTGAAGGGCGCCGTTTCCGTGGCGCGCACACGGCCGGGGCCCAATTTCCAGAATCATACGGTCGACGGCGAGGCGGGCGGTTTCTTCAGCGACCTGCAGATGGCGCGCCGCGTGCCGGCCTTCGGCGAATTCATGACCGGTTCGCCCGTGGCCGAGATCGCCGGCCGCCTGATGCGCTCGCGGCGGGTCAATCTTCTCCACGACGCCATGTGGGTGAAGGAATCGGGCACTTCGCGCCGCACGCCGCTTCATCACGACCAACCCTTCTACTGCATGGAAGGCGATCAGATGTGCGTGGTGTGGGTGCCGCTCGATCCGGTCGCGCAGGACACGGCATTGCAGGCGATTCCTGGTTCGCACCGATGGGGCCGCAAGTTCCGGCCGGAGCGCATCAACGGCGGCTGGTACGACGGCTACGGCAACGACGACGGCTTCGAGCCGCCGCCGGACGTGACGCGTGCCCGCCGCGACTTCGATCTTGCCTCCTGGGACATGCAACCCGGCGACTGCCTGGCCTTCCACGGCATGACGCTGCACGGCGCACCGGGCAACCAGGCCTCGCGTCCCCGCCGCGCGGTGTCCTTCGTGATGGTGGGCGACGACTCGGTCTATGTGGAACGCGGGCGCGAGATTCAGCCGACCTACGAGGGTAACGGCCTCAAGGCCGGCGATCCCATCGACAACGATTATTTCGTCCGCTTATGGACGCGGCCCGCCGCCGAGGCCTGACGCCGCCGCTCAGTTCTTACGCGCGGCGTCGATCATTTCCTTGAGCGTGTCGGCGTTGATGGCGCCGGGCGCCATCTGCGAGCCGATCACGAAGGCGGGCGTGCCCTCGAGCTGGAGCGCCGCGGCCAAGGCCTGGTTCTGCTTCAACTCCTCCTGCACGTCCGGCGCCTCCATGTCCTTCTTCAGGCGCTTGGTGTCGAGCCCGGTCTTCTCGGCGATCGACATGATCATCGATTCGTTCAGCCGGCCCTTCGTGTCCATCAGCGCGTTGTGAAACTCTTTGTATTTTCCCTGCTTCTGCGAGGCCAGCGAGGCCTTCGCCGCGATCAGGGACTCAGGCCCCAGGACCGGCCATTCCTTGAACACCACGCGCAGCTTGCCGTCCTTCGCCATGGCGTCGTTCAGCGGCGCGGTCATCTTCTTGCAGTACGGGCACTGGTAGTCGAAGAACTCGACCACGGTGACGTCGCCCTTGGGGTTGCCCATGACGGGCGAATCCGGATCGTTGATCAGCTTGTCGCGGTTGGCATCGATCGCGACCTTGGCGCGCTGCTGCTGCGCCTCCTGCTCCTTGGCCTCCAACGCCTTCGCGGCCTCGATGATCACCTCGGGGTGGCTCTTCAGGTAATCGCGCACGATTCGCTCGATTTCCTGCTGCTGTTGCGGCGTGAAGCTCTTCTTGTCCTGGGCGTGGCCCGGCGTCGCGGCCGCGATCGCGGCGAACAGGGCAAGGGCCATCAGACGGCGCATTCAGGTCTCCATGAAACGGATAGAAAGGGACGGCCGCGTTATTGCGACGACTGTTCGGTTTCCGCGGCGTGTTTGATGTCGTTGGCGCGCTGCCACGCGGGCGAGCCCTGCCGCAGGTTCTGCATGGCGCGGTCGGCCAGGACGCGCGCCTCGCCATTGCGGCCATAGCCCAACGCCAGGTCCGCTTGGATCAGCGCCGCCATGCCCACCTGGCCGTCGCGGCCATAAGCCGTGGCCAGAAGGCGGAGGGTTTGCGCGTTGTCGTCGTCGAGGTCGCGGGACTTTTCCAAGTTCGCGATAGCAGCCTTGTTCAGGCTCATGTCTTGCGACTCGATCTGGGCCTGCGCCAGCTCGGTGCGCAACAGGGCGTTGTCGGGCAGCGTGTCGACGGATTGCTGATAATGCGGAATGGCCTCGGCCGCGCGGCCGTTCTCGAACAGCATCTGGCCTTTGAGTTCGTGGAAATACGGGTTCTTGGGCTCTTCCGCGATCAGCCCGTCGATCAGCGGAATTGCTTTCGCCAGATCGGGCACACGGTAATAGACGATCGCGCGGGCATAGCGCGCATCGATGCTGTTGTCGGTTTCGGGATACTTGCGCATCACTTGCTGCGGCGGGTCCATGAAGCCCGCAAGCTTGGCCTTCATGCGGTTGTGCATGACCGTATAGATCGGCGGCAGCGGCTTGTTCGTGTAGGGCGACTTCGCCAGGTGCGCCTGCACGGCGGCCATACGTTCCGGGGTCAGAGGGTGGGTTCGCATATAGGGATCTTGGCGGCCCACGGCGAGGAGTTCTTGGCCCTCCAGGATCTTGAAGAAATCGTAGAGGCCCTGTGCCGAGATGCCGGCCTCGTCGAGGTATTTCAGACCAGCTTGGTCGGCCGAAGATTCTTGCGTGCGGCTATAGCTCAGCACGCTGGCCATCACCGCCTGTTGGCCGCCCAGGATGGCGGCCGGCGCCGCACCCGGATTGCCGGTGGCCACCGCGGCGAGAGCGCCGAGCGCCATGGCATAGATCGATTGCTTCTGGGCCTGGCGCATCTTTTCGTCCATGCGCGCCAAGTGACCGCCGACGATATGGCCCAATTCGTGCGCCATGACGCCCATGACCTGCTCCGCGTTGTCCGCGCGCTGGATCAGGCCGGTGAAGAAATACATGTTCAGGCCGTTCGACACGAACGCGTTCAACGTGCGATCGGCGATCAGGTGAATCTGGATGGCCTTGGGATCGAACCCGCCGGCGCGGAAAATTGGCGCGGCGTAAAAGCGCATGATATTTTCGCACTCCGCGTCGCGGATGAAATTCATCTGCTGCGCGCGGGCGGACGGCACGGCCACGGCCAAAAGCGCCGCCGCCACGAGGAACCTAATAATGCGTTTGGTCAAAAGCGGTCCTCCAGACCCCTTACAGAAACTAGGCGCGGCGCATGATGCCGTCAACGTGCGGTAGGGCGGAACTGTGGCAAAACCAAAGGTTGCGAGTCGCGCGGAAATCGCGCCGTTCATCGTCATGGAGGTGCTGCGCGCCGCGAACGAGCGCGCGGCGGCCGGCGGCGATGTGCTGCATCTGGAGGTGGGGCAGCCCGGCATGGCCGCGCCTTCCGCTGTCCTGGATGCCGCGCGCGCCGCTCTGACGGCGGACCGCCTCGGGTATACCGAGGCATTCGGATTGCCTGCCTTGCGCGAGCGCATCCGGCGTCATTACCGCGAATTTTACGGCCTCGACGTGCCGCAAGAGCGCATCGTGGTTACCACTGGCTCGTCGGGCGCGTTCCTGTTGTCTTTCCTGGCCGCGTTCGATGCGGGCGACAGGGTCGCCATGGCCGCGCCGGGCTATCCGGCCTACCGGAACATCCTCAAGGCGCTGGGCGTGGAGACGGTCGAGATTCCCGTGGATGCGGCGACACGCTTCCAACCGTCGCCCGAACTGCTCGATGCCATACCCGGCCGGCTCGACGGGCTGATCGTGGCCAGCCCCTCGAACCCGACCGGCACGATGCTGGGGCCGAACGAGTTGCGCGCGCTGGTCGCCCATTGTCGCGTGCGCGGCATACGTTTGGTGTCCGACGAGATCTATCACGGCATCACCTTCGGCCATGATGCGGTCAGCGCGCTGGGGCTGACGGACGAGGCGGTCGTCATCAACAGCTTCTCGAAATATTTCTGCATGACGGGCTGGCGCCTGGGCTGGATGGTGCTGCCGTCCGATCTCGTGCGTCCGGTGGAACGGCTGGCGCAGAACTTTTTCATCTCGCCGCCGTCCTTGTCGCAGCATGCGGCCATCGCGGCGTTCGGCGCGCGGGAGGAACTGGATGCCCGCGTCGCGCGCTACGGCGAAAGCCGCGCGCTTCTATTGGAGCAGTTGCCGAAAGCCGGTTTCGAGGATTTGGCGCCGGCTGACGGCGCCTTCTACATCTATGCCGACAGCAGCCGCCTTTCGAACGACAGCGAAACGCTCTGCCGCGAACTGCTGCACGACCATGGAGTGGCCATTACACCGGGTGTCGATTTCGATCCCGAACGCGGGCATCGGCATGTCCGCATCTCGTTCGCGGGCGCGCCGGAGGAAATCGCGGAGGCTGCCCGGCGTTTGGTGGCCCGCCGGCGCTGACGCGCGTCAGCGCCGGGGCACACTCAACCTTCGGTCAGGCGGTTCCACCAGCCGCGCCGCGCGGGCTTGGCCGGTTCGTCCGGCTGCGGCGGTTCGGCCGCAACGGGAGCGGGTGGCGGAGGCTCAGGCGCCCGCTCTTCGCGAACTTCGGGGCGATAGGGTTCGGGTTCGCGCGGCGCTTCGAAATGTGCCGGAGCGGATTCGGACGGATCGCCGTTCATGCCGTCCGACGGTTCATCGTGCGCGGCCGCATCGCTCGGCTCGGCACTCTGGTCCTGGCCGCCATTCTCGTGCGCGGGCCCGGCTTCACCGTTGCCTTCCAAGGCGCCATGGCGCTCACGGAAGCGGCGCCCGCCGCGGCGACCGCGCCGCCGGCGGCGGCGTCCACGGTTCTCACCCTCTTCACCGGGGGCGCCGGGTTGGCGGTTCTGATCGGCGTTGGGTGCCGCGTCGTGTTCGCCGTCGTGTTCGGCCGCGTCACCTTCCGCCGCACCGCCATCGTCGACTGCGTTGGCCCAGGTCTTCGGATCGGTGGGATCAGCCCACGGATCGGGGACGCCGAACGGCTGCGGCTGGCTCTGGTCGTCCTGCTCCACGCGCGCGGGGCGCGGCTGTGCGGAATGCTCGTGCTGCGGGCCGCGATCATCGCCACCCTCGCGGCGGCGTCGTCCACCGCGGCGTCCGCGCCGGCGGCGGCGGCGTCCGCCTTCGCCGTCTTCGC
>CAYZFH010000146.1:0-8074 GCA_964477375.1 uncultured Rhizobiaceae bacterium
ACGTCCGGTCGGTGGTCGCGCGCTCCACCAGGCAGCCGCGCTTGGCGACGAACTCCGCCGTGGAGGCGCCCTGCTGCCCGCCGCTCTCGTCGAACAACAGGACGTTATCGGCGGGCTCGACCTTGCCCGACAGGATGTCCCAGGTCGAAACGGCCAGATCGCTGCCCGTGTACCAGCCTTTGTTGGGATGGCCACCCGTGGCGACGATCACGACGTCCGGCTTCAAAGCGGTCACGTCGTCGGCCTTCGCCTCGACACCCGTGCGGATATCCACGCCGAGCTTGCGCACCTGGCCATCGAGCCAGCGCTGCACGCCTTGGATCGAAACGCGCCACGGGGCCTTGGCCGCGATATTCACTTGGCCGCCGGTTTCGGCCTCGCGCTCGAACAACGTCACCTTGTGCCCGCGTTCCGCTAGCACACGCGCAGCTTCCAGGCCGCCCGGCCCGGCGCCCACCACCACGGCGCGCTTCACGCCGTTCGCGGTCTTGGGGACCACGTGCGGCATGGTCGCTTCACGGCTCATGGCCGCGTTCTGGATGCACAGCGTGTCGTGACCGGAGATGACGCGATCGACGCAATAGCCTGCGCCGACGCACTGGCGAATATCGTCCTCGCGCCCCTCCATCGCCTTCTTCAGGAGATGCGGGTCGGCCAGGAAAGCGCGCGTCATGCCGACCATGTCGACATGCCCTTCCTCGATCGCGCGGTTGGCGGTCGGCAGGTCGGCGATACGTGCTGCGTGGATGATGGGCACGTCGACTTCCGCCTTCACCGCGCTGGCCAGCGGCAACCAGCCCGCGGGCGGCACCCACATGGTCGGCCAGGTCAAAGCGCTGGAGACCGCATCCGCACCTTGCGCGGCCACGATGCTGATGAAATCCACCAGGCCGGACTTCGCATAGATCTTGGCGATCTCGATGCAATCGCGTTGGGTCAGGCCGTCCTTGAGCATTTCGTCGCCCGGCATACGGATGCCGACGAGATAGTCGCCGTTGACCTTGCGCACCTCCTCCAGAATCTCGAGGCCGAAGCGCACGCGGTTCTCGACGCTGCCGCCGTAGCGGTCGGTGCGGAAGTTCATGGCCGGCGACCAGAACTGTTCGATCAGCGTGCCCGCCTGGAACGACAGTTCGACGCCGTCCAGATGCCCTTCCTTCGCGCGCCGCACGGCTTGGCCGTAATCCTTCACGATGCGGCGGATGTCGTGCTCTTCCATCTCCGCCGGGAACGCCTTGTGCACCGGCTCGCGGCGGCAGGAGGGCGAATAGGCCGGAAACCAGTTCTCGGCGTCCCAGCGCTCGCGCCGACCGCCATGGGTCAACTGCACGGTGCACTTTGCGCCGTGCTTGTGAATGCCGGCCGCCATCTTCTGGTACTCCGGGACGATCCAGTCCTCGGAGCCGTTGACCTGGCCGTAGTGATAGGAATTCTCGATCGAAACGCCCGTGGCGCCGCCGAACTGTGTCAGGCCGATGCCGCCCTTCGCCTTTTCCTCGTGATAGCGCAGATAGCGGTCGGTGATATGGCCGCCCTTGGCATAGCCAGGGGAATGGCTGGAACTGAAAACACGGTTGCGGAAGGTGACGTTCTTGATCGTCAACGGCTTCAGCAGCGCGTCGTACTGACCCATCGCTGGTCTCTCCGGGGCGCTCGGGAAAAATCGCGGCTACGTTCGCACGAACCCATCAGGCCGACAATACGGCCGCCTCACAAATCCTTGCAGAGGCGCGTCGAATCATAGATCGCGGCGTGGATGTTGCGGCTGGTCCAAGCGTCACCTACACGGAAGAGCTGGAACGCGGCCTCCGGGTTATGACGGATGGCCTGATCCTTCGCATCGACCAGCGCCCGCATATCGATTTCGCCGTCATTCAGGGAGTGCGGCCGAAGCGCCTGGTACAGCTCGTCGTTGGGCAGCGTGCCGTGCTCGGCCACCACCTGATCGACCACCCGCTCCTCTTCCTCCTGCGTGAACTCGTTGCGCAGGACCGCAACCAGCGTGTTGCCCTCGCGATAAATTTCGGCAACGGACGTGTCGGGCGTGATCACGACGCCGCGCGCATAGAGGCGGCGCAGATAGGCCGAGAAATTGATCATGCCGACTTCGGAGAGAAGCTGGCGCTCCGGCGTCACGATCTCGACCTGTGCGCCGCGCTCGGCCATGAATTCGCCAACCGAGGGCGCCTGGTCGGCGCCATGGTCATCCACGAGCAGCACCCGTTCGGCAGGCGCCACGCGGCCCGCAAGGATGTCCCAGGTGGAGGTCGCCAGTTCGACGCCTTTGAAATTTCCGGGATTAGGACGGCCGCCGGTCGCCACGATCACCACATCCGGCTTCTCCGCGCGGACCTGTTCGGCCGTGGGCGCGATAGAGAGACGCAGATCGACGCCCAGCTTGCGCACCTGATGATCCAGCCAGCGCGGAATGCCGGAGAGGGATTCGCGCCAGGCCACCTTGGTCGCTAGGTTCACCTGGCCGCCGGTCTGCGCCTCGCGCTCGAACAGCACGACATCATGGCCCCGTTCGGCCGAAACGCGCGCGGCTTCCATGCCCGCCACGCCCGCGCCCACGACAACGACACGTCGCTTTCGTGGAGCCTTGGCCGAAGCATGCGGCAGGGTGGCTTCACGGCCGGTGGACGGGTTTTGGATGCAGAGCGCGTCCTTCGCCTGCAGCACCCGGTCGATGCAATAGACGGCACCCACGCACTGCCGGATATCGTCGTCGCGCCCTTCGCGCAGCTTGTTGACGAAGTGCGGATCGGAGATGAGCGCGCGCGTCATGCCCACCATATCCACATGCCCCTCCTCCAGCGCGCGGCTGGCGGTGGCGGGATCGGTGATGCGCAGAGCATGGAACACGGGCAGGTCGATCTCGGCCTTGATCGCGCTTGCCAGGTGCAGATAGGCCGCGGGCGGAGCGTCCATGCCGACGTAACTGATGGCGTTCGAACGGTAGTCGCGACCCTGGGCCGCGATCACGCTGACGAAATCGATCAGGCCGCTTTTCACATAGGCCCGCGCGATAGCGATGCAGTCGGCCTGGGACAGGCCCTGCTTGATCATTTCGTCGCCGCTCATGCGGATGCCCATGACGAAATCATTGCCCACGGCTTTCCGTGCGCCCTCCAGGATCTCGAGCCCGAAGCGCATGCGGTTTTCCAGACTGCCGCCGTATTTGTCGCTGCGGTGGTTCACGTCCGGCGACCAGAACTGGTCGATCAACGTCTGGTTGGCGCAGGAGACTTCAACGCCGTCGAGCCCGCCGTCCTTCGCGCGCCGCGCGGCCTGCACATAGTCGTCCTGCACGCGCTTGATGTCGTGCAGGTCCATGGCGGCCGGAAAGGAGCGATGCACGGGCTCGCGCATAGCCGACGGCGCATAGACGGGCAGCCAGTTGGCGATGTCCCACCGCTCGCGCCGGCCGCCGTGCCGGATCTGGACCATGCAGGCGGCGCCGTGGCGGTGGATGGCATCGGCCATGCGCTGATAGTCCGCGATGATCGAATCGTCGGCGCCGTTCAGCTGGCCGTAGTCGATGGAATTCTCGATCGAGGTCGCGGTCGCGCCGCCGAACTGGGTCAGGCCGACGCCGCCCTTGGCCTTCTCCTCGTGATAGCGGATGTAACGGTCGGTCACCCGCCCGTCACGGGCATAGCCCGGTGCGTGGCTGGTCGACATCACACGGTTGCGGATCGTGAGATTCTTGATCCGCAGCGGCTTGAGAAGAGCGTCGTACTGTCCCACGGTATTCGCTCCGCTATCTGGCTAACGCCCGCAGGATAGCATCGCTCCATGCGCGGGCACGCCGAGTTCTTCCTGCTCCAATCGAATATAAATTAGCCGGCGACGATGGCGACGCCGTACTCGCTGCCCGCATCCTCCAGCCAGCGCCAGGTGTAGCGCGCCACGCTGCGCGCGACGTAAATCTCGAAGCTAGGCGCGTCGTCGCGCTGCTCGATGATGGCGGCGACGCGGGACAGCTTGGTCTGGGCGCAGCGGCCCGGGCCGAAGGATTTGGGGTGCAGGTCCAAGGGGCAGCTTTTGGCCAGCACCTCCCGGGCGTTGCGGCCGGAAAGCCCGATCACCGCGCGGGCGTCGCCCAATTGGGTGGCCGCGAAGGCGCGACCCGCCAATCCCTGCTCCAGCGTGGCTACAAGGGCAGCCTCCAAGGGGGCGACCAAGAGCCACTCGTTCGGTCCAAGCCACAAAGCCCGGCTGTTCGCGCCTTCCGTAACCGTATTCGGCTCCGTGGGCAGCGCGTAGCCGAGCGTCGTGCGCGCGACCTGGAGGAATTCCATCGATCCGCCGTCGCCCCGCAGGCTGACGTGATCGGCCAATGGGCGCTCCGACATGAGGACCCCGGCCTCGCCCGGCGCGTCGGTCGCCTTGGCGGCCAGGCCGAGCGGCGCCAGCGCCGTCTGACGGAAATAGCTGTCAGCCATGGAGACGCTTCCCTTCCGGATCGTAGAACACGGGCGAGACCACGACCGCGTCGAGCACCTTGTCCTCGAGCGGAATGTGAACGGTCTGGCCCATGCGCGCGTGCCCGCCCGTGACGAGGGCGAGGGCGATGCCGCGCTTGAGCGTCTCGCTCCAATAGCTGGACGTGACGTGGCCGATCATGGGCATCGGCGGCGCCTTGAGCACGCGCTCGACCACCTGCGAGCCTTCGGGCAGGACCGCGTTCGGGTCCTGCACCTGCAGGCCGACAAGTTGCTTCCGGTCCGCGCGCTTCATGTCCGAGCGATCGAGTGAGCGACGGCCCAGGAAGTCGGGCTTGGTTTTGCTCACAGCCCAACCCATGCCGAGATCCTGCGGCGTCACCGTGCCGTCAAACTCATGGCCGCTGACGATATAGCCCTTCTCCGCGCGCAGGATGTGCACGGCCTCGGTGCCGAACGGCGTCAGGCCGTATTTGGCGCCCGCCGTGACGCAGGCCGTCCACAGCGCCATGCCGTAGCTGGACGGCACGCTGAGCTCGAAGCCCAACTCGCCCGTGAAGCTGATGCGCGCGATGCGGCCGGGGAAGCCGGCGATCTTGCCCTCGCGGATGGCCATGTGCGGAAGCGCCTCGGCCGACACGTCCGTTCCAGCCGCCAGCTCGCGCACGAGATCCCGCGCGCGCGGACCCGCGATCGAAACCGTCGCCCACTGCTCGGTAACCGAGGTGATGAAGACTTTCCAGTTGGTCCATTCGCACTGGAGCCAGTCGTCGATCCAACCGAAGACGCGCGCCGCGCCGCCAGTCGTGGTCGTCATCAGGTAATGATGTTCGCCCAGGCGCGCGGTCACGCCGTCGTCGAACACCATGCCGTCCTCGCCCAGCATCAGCCCATAGCGGCAACGCCCCACGGCCAGATTGTCCCAGGCATTGGCATAGACCTGGTTCAGCACCTTGACCGCGTCGGGTCCGACCAGCTCGATCTTGCCGAGCGTCGAGGCATCCATGATGCCGACGCTTTCGCGCACCGCCCGGCATTCGCGCCGCACGGCGGCCGTCATGTCCTCGCCCGCGCGCGGGTAATACCAGGGCCGCCGCCAATGGCCAGCATCGTCGAACACGGCGCCCGTCATGGCATGCCATTCGTGGATCGGCGTGGTGCGCGACAGATCGAACATCTCTCCCACGTCGCGCCCGGCCAGAAGACCGTAGGTCACGGGCGTGTAGGGCGGGCGGAAGGTGGTGGTGCCGACCTCCGGAATCTCTTTGCCCAGCGCCTCGGCCAGGACGGCCAGGCCCGGTACGTTGGACGTCTTGCCCTGGTCGGGGCCCATGCCGAGCGTCGTATAGCGTTTCGTATGCTCGACCGACCGATAGCCTTCGCGCGCGGCCAGCCGCACGTCGGCGGCGGTCACGTCGTTGGCCAGATCGACGAAATGCTTGGCTCTGCCGTGGCCGACCGCGGCCTTGCCCGGCACGACCGGCAGGGCGCGCAAACCCGCCTCGCCCGGCTGCTCGACGGCGGGTGGGGTCAGCGAAATACCGGCCGTGGCGAAACCCGCTGCACCCGCGGCGGCCAGACCGGCCGCGAAACCTTCGTCCAGACAGTCGGCCACGCCGAAGGTGCCGTGGCAGGCGCCGGCGGAACGCTCGGCCTGCTTGGACTTGCTCGGCACGAAGCAGGCGCGCCCGGCGTCATAGGTCAGCTTGCCGCCCGATTGCGAGAACAGATGCACCGTCGGGCTCCAGCCGCCCGAGACGCAGACCAGATCGCAGTCGATCTTGCGCGCCGTGCCGTGGACATGATCGCCCTCGGGGCTGAGCAGCATGACCTCGACCGATGAGACGCGGTTGCCGCCATGGGTGGCGACGATGGCCTCGCCGGCCAGGATCTCCAGCCCGCGCGCACGCGCCTTTTGCGGCAGAGGCCCCTGCACGTCCGGACGCAGATCGACGATAGCGCCGATCTCGACACCCGCGTCGGCCAAGTCGATCGCGGCGGCATAGGCGTTGTCGTTGTTGGTGAAGACGACGGCGCGGCGGCCGGGCTTCACGGCATAACGGTTGAGATAGGTGCGCGCCGATTCGGCCAGCATCACGCCGGGCCGGTCGTTGTCGGCGAACACCAGCGGGCGCTCGATTGAGCCCGTGGCCAAGATCACCTGCTTGGCCCGCACCTTCCACAGGCGCTGACGCGGCTTGCCCGCTCCGTCCTTGGGATTGAGATGATCGGTGCGCCGCTCGGCGATGGCCAGATAGTTGTGGTCGTAATAGCCGAACACGGTCGAACGCGGCAGCAGGCGCACTTCGGAGAAAGACGCCAACTCCTCCACCACCTTCCGCACCCACTCCGTCGCGGGCGCGTCATCCATCACGTCGCGGCGGCCGAGAAGATCGCCGCCGAACTCGCTCTGCTCGTCGGCCAGGATGACGCGCGCGCCGGTGCGCGCGGCGGCCAGCGCCGCCGCCAAGCCCGTCGGCCCGCCGCCCACGACCAGCACGTCGCAGTGGGCATGCGCCTTGTCGTATATGTCCGGATCGGCCTCTTTCGGCGCACGGCCCAAACCGGCGGCGCGTCGGATGAAATATTCGTAGGTCATCCAGAAGCGCGACGGCCACATGAAGGTCTTGTAGTAGAAGCCCGCCGGCAAAAGCTTCGCGCAGAGATTGGCGGCCGCGCCGAAATCGTATTCCACGGTCGGCCAACAATTGACGCTGCGCGCCTCGAGCCCTTCGTAAAGCTCGACCTGCGTCGCCTTCACGTTGGGCTGGGTATAGGCGCCCGTCTCCAACTGCACGATGGCGTTGGGCTCCTCGGCGCCCGCGGAGAAAATGCCGCGCGGCCGGTGGTACTTGAAGCTGCGCCCAACCAGCGAGATGCCGTTGGCCAACAGCGCCGAGGCCAGCGTGTCGCCTTCCAGCCCCTTATACGCCTTGCCGTTCCAGGTGAAGTTGAGGACACGGTCGCGGTTGACGCGGCCGCCCGTGTCCAGCCGTGGTTCGCTGCGCTTCACGAGCCGCTCCCCTTCACGCTTCCATCGGCGCCCGCCACCACGGGCGGCGTCTCGCCCATCTTATATGTCGCGTGGATCTCATGGGTCACGGTGTCGCGCGCGGCGTTGAACCATTGGCGGCAACCATAGGAATGGTGCCAGCGCTCGTAATGCAGCCCCTTCAGATTCTTCCGCATGAACAGGTATTCCGCCCATTCCGCATCGGACAGCGCGGCCGGATCGGTCGGGCGCGCGATGTGCGCTTCGCCGCCGCAACTGAACTCGATCTCGTCGCGCGGACCGCACCAGGGGCAGTTGATCAAGAGCATTCGTCGTCTCCCGAACCTTACCTATTCACCGTGAACCAGCGCGCCCGTCGCGCCGTGTTCTGAAATCAGCCGGCCGGACGCAAAGCGGTCCAGGCCGAAGGGCGCCGCCAGCGGATGCGGCTCGCCCGTCGCGATGGTGTGCGCGAACACGAAGCCGGAGCCCGGAATGGATTTGAACCCGCCCGTGCCCCAGCCCACGTTGATGAAGAGATTCTCCACCGGAGTCTTGCCCATGATCGGGCTGGCATCCACCGGCACGTCCACCGTGCCGCCCCCTGTGCGCAGCATACGCACCCGCCGCGTGC
>CAYZFH010000147.1:0-7946 GCA_964477375.1 uncultured Rhizobiaceae bacterium
TGCCCTTGCCAGATGCGCCGATCCGACCTTATCTGCGCGCGCGAAACGGTTGGAATCCGACATGACGTCCGTCTTGACCCTCATCGCCGGCATGAACGGCCCGGCGCTCGATCATAGCATCGCCGAACAGGCGCGCGCGGCGCTGGCGGATTGCGGCGCGGAGGCCGGCGCTCCCGATTGGCTGGCGCCGGCCGCGGCGTGCGATATCCCCTTCACGGGTGCGACCAATGACGCCGCCCAGGCGGCCGTGCGCGCACGGCTCGGCGCCGTCTCCATAGACCTGGCCGCACAATCCGCCGCCGGCCGGCGCAAGCGCCTGTTCGTGGCCGATATGGATTCGACCATGATCACCGGCGAATCGCTCGACGAGTTGGCCGCCTATGCGGGGAAGAAGGAAGAGGTCGCCGCGCTGACCGCGCGCGCCATGAACGGCGAGATCGATTATCGCAGCTCGCTCCGCGCGCGCGTCGCCATGCTGAAGGGACTGAAAGTGTCGGACATGGCGGACGTCGCCGCGCGCATCGAGGCCACGCCAGGTGCGCGCACCCTGGTCCAGACCATGCGGGCGCATGGCACCCACACGATCCTGGTCACCAGCGGCTTCCGCTATTTCAGCAGCCGCGTGCGCGACGCGCTGGGCTTCCACGGCGACATTTCAAACGATCTGGATATGGACGGAGACAGTCTGGCCGGCACGGTGAAGGAGCCGATCCTCAACCGCGACGGCAAGCGCGAGGCGCTGGAGCGCGCCGCCAAGGAACATGGCATTCCGCTCGACGCGGCACTGGCCGTGGGTGATGGCGCCAACGATCTCGACATGCTGGCGCGCGCGGGGCTGGGCGTCGCTTTCCGTGCCAAGCCGGTCGTGGCCGCCGCTGCGCGAGCGCGCATCGACCACGCGGACCTGACCGCCCTTCTCTATCTGCAGGGTTACCGGCGCGACGAATTCGCCGCTTAAGCCTCAGCCGATCTTGAGCGGCACGAAGGCGTTCTGGCCGCCACGGCTGCGCTGGATCAGGACCACGACGGTCTTGCCGCCGTCCTTCTTGATCTTCGCCACCCTGGCCTGCACCTGCGCAGGCGACGTCACCTTCTCGTCCTGCACCTGCAGGATGATGTCGCCTGGGCTGATACCGCGCTCGGCCGCCGAACTGGTGGGCGCGACCGCCGTGATCAGCACGCCGTTCACGTCTTTGTCGAGCTGCAGCTTCTGCCGCACGTCGTCGGTGAGCGCAGCCAGCGTCATGCCCAGTTCGTTGACGCCTTTTGGCTCGGCCGGAGCCTTCTCCTTGGAGCCAGGTGCATTGGCCGCGACCTGATCCTCGGGCAGCTCGCCCAAGACGATCGACATCGTCTCTTCCTTGCCCTTGCGCCAGACGGTGACCGGCACGGCCTTACCGACCTGTGTCTCGGCCACGATCGACGGCAGCGAGCGCATGCGTTTGATCTCCTTCCCGTCGAAGGAAAGGATGATGTCGCCCGGCTGGATACCGGCCTTCTTGGCCGGGCTGCCGTCATTAAGGCTGGCCACCAACGCGCCGCGCGCCGGGCTCAAACCGAAATTCTCGGCGATTTCGTCGGTCACGGTCTGGATGTGAACGCCCAGCCAGCCGCGCCGCACCTTACCCGTATCGCGCAACTGCGCGATGACCGGTTTGGCCTGGGCCGAGGGAATCGCAAAGCCGATGCCGACCGAGGCGCCCGAAGGCGAATAAATGGCCGTGTTCACGCCGATTACCTGGCCCTGCACGTTGAACATAGGGCCACCGGAGTTGCCCTTATTGATAGGCGCATCCGTCTGGATGAAATCGTCGTAAGGGCCGGAATGAATGTCGCGGCCGCGCGCCGAGACGATGCCCGCCGTCACAGTGCCGCCCAAGCCGAACGGATTGCCGATGGCGACCACCCAGTCGCCGATGCGCATGGCGCTGGAATCGCCCCAATTCACGAAGGGCAGCGGCCGGCCGGCGTCGATCTTGAGCAGGGCCAGGTCGGTCTTGGAATCGCGCCCGACCAGCTTGGCCGTATAGGTGCGGTCGTCGTTCATCGTCACCGTGATCTCGTCGGCGTCCTCGATGACGTGATTGTTGGTTACGACGTAACCGGCTGGATCGATGATGAAACCCGAGCCGAGCGAGGTCAGCTTGCGCGGGGGCGCATCGGGCTGGCCGCGGCGCTCCATGAAATCCTTGAAGAACTGTTCGAAGGGCGAACCAGGCGGCAGCTGCGGCATTTCGGGCGCGCGCTGCTGGGCCTTCGCCGTCGTGGTGGTCGAGATGTTCACGACCGCCGGCAGAAGCTTCTCGACCGTGTCGGCGAAGCTTTCGGGCGCAGGAGCCGCGCGCGCCGTCCCCATCGCGAGGATCGCAGCCACTACCGCCGCCGCGAACGAAATTGCCATCGGACGCCGGTCGATGCGCCGCGCTTGGGAAGCCGTCATATGCGTCACCTTGGAAACTCGGGAAAGCCCGGTGCTTTAGATAGCGAACTTTCCAGGCAATTGCGACGGATGTAAGGCGTCAGCCGCCCAGATCAAGGCGATTTCAGGCCCGCCGCACCAGCCAGACCACGCCAAGCCCCAGAAGGGCGGCCAGAATCCCGCCGATCCGCAGGGCCCCGGGCGGGACGGGTTGAACCGCCGCCGCCATACGCTTCATCCGTTCGGGGGCGGCGGCGTAAAGTAAACCCTCGATAACCAGAACCAGGCCGAGCGCCGCGAAGAGGTCGTTCATCGGCGGCGCCCGTCCCCGATCAGCGTTTGCCGTTCGTCCCCCGGAAATTCTCGAAGAACTCACCCTGGGGCGACAGGATGTAGGTCGTGTCGCCAGGTTGCAGCGATTCCCGGTATGCCTGCATCGAACGATAGAACTGGTAGAACTGCGGATCGACGCTCAAGGCCTTGTTGAAGATCTTGGCCGCCTCGCCATCACCGACGCCGCGCTGGATTTCCGACTCCTTGTTGGCTTCGGCACGGATGACCGTGGCTTCACGGTCGGCCGTCGAGCGAATCTGCTGGGCACGCTCGAAGCCTTGGGCGCGGAACTCGGCCGCTTCCCGTTCGCGCTCGGTGCGCATACGGGCATAGACGGCTTGGCTGGTTTCATCCGGCAGATCGGCGCGGCGGATGCGCACGTCGATCACGTCGATGCCGAGCGGCTTGGCCGCCGCATTCACCTCGTTGTGCAGGTCAGCGATGATCTTCTCGCGGTCCTCCAACACCATCGACAGCGTGTGCTTGCCGAGCACGCCGCGCACGGCCGTGGTGACGATGCGGTTCAACAACGCTTGCAGGGCCAGTTCGCTGCCCACGGCCTGCCGGAACTTGAGCGGCTCGGCAATGCGGTACCGCGCATAAGCGTCGACCAACAGCGGCTTTTGATCCGCCAGGATAACCCGCTCCACCGGCGGGTCGAGCGGCAGGACCCGAGCGTCGAAATAAATCACGTTCTGAATGAACGGCCACTTTGCGTTCAAGCCGGGTTCATGGATCACGCGCTTCGGATTGCCGAACTGCAGCACGATGGCCTGCTGCGTCTGCTGCACGGTGAAGAGCGTGCTGAGCAGCAGGATGAGAAAGGCCAGAGCTCCGACCCCGATAAAGATCAGCGCGCGCTTGTTGGACAGGATTCGATCGATGTTCATGGTGCGCCCTCCCCTTTACGGCTTCTTCGCCGGCTCGGGCGCCGGGTGGGTTGCAGAGGGCAACGGCAACGGCATGTAGGGCGCTGTGCCGCCCGCTCCCGTCACGATGTATTTCTTGGCGTCCCTGAGGATCGCCTCCATCGTGTCGTAATACATGCGCTTCTGAGTCACATCCTTGGCGTTCTTGTATTCGTTATAGACCGAGGTGAAGTGCTGCCCACGGCCCTGCGCTTCGTTGATGACACGCTCGCGATAGGCATTGGCGTCCTGTACCGCCTTCACGGCCTCGCCGCGCGCACGCGGGATGATGTCGTTGCGGTAGGCTTCAGCCTCGTTCTGGGCGCGGTCGCGGTCCTGCAGCGCACGCTGGACGTCGTTGAACGCGTCGATCACGGGTTGGGGCGGATGCACTTCCAACAACTGCACCTGACGGATCTCGATGCCCGCGCCATAAGCGTCCAAGATGTTCTGGAGCAACGTGCGCGTGTTGGCTTCAATCGCCCCTCGCGCTTCGGTCAAAGCCGGCTGGATGCCCGTGTGACCGATCACTTCGCGCATCGCGGCCTCGGCGGCGACCTTAACGGTCTGCTGCGGCTCGCGGACGTTGAAGAGATATTCGCCGGCGCTCTTGATCTTCCACTGCACGGCGAAATCGACGTCGATGATGTTCTGGTCGCCAGTCAGCATCAGGCTTTCTTCCGGCACGTCGCGCTTCGGGCCGCGTGAATCGGCCATCGTGCGGAAACCGACATCGGTCGAATTGATCTGTTGGACGCGTGGCGTCAGCACGGACTGAATCGGCGCGGGCCAATGATAGTTGAGGCCCGGTTCCGTGACCTGACCGTTCCATGCTCCGAATGTCAGAACGACGCCTTGCTCGTCCGGCTTCACCTGATAGATGCCCGAGAGCAGCCACAGCACGAAGACGCCAGCAAGAATGTAAATCGGCAGGCGCGACCCGCCCGGCCCACCCGGAAACATGCGTTTGAAACGGTCCTGCCCCTGGCGGAACAGGTCATCGAAGTTGGGCGGCTTCTGGCCGCCGCCGCCGCGATTCCACGGGCTATTGCCGCCGCCACTGCCGCCGCCCCATGGGCCCCCGCCCCCTTGATTTTGCCACGGCATGAAACGCACTCCTTCATTCGGCGCGAGGCATTGGCCCCGGCCTTTCTATTATATAGGCCCTGCCTTATATGACAGGCTGGTGGGTCGGACAAATCCGGGCGCTGCGCGCCTCTTCTTCTCGTCTCCCGCCCTTCGTTATCGCTGGAATCGTGGCAATTTCAAGGCATGGCTGAGATCACTGAACAGCGCGTACTCGATGCGCTTCGCGCCGTGCGCGATCCCGACCGCGGCGGCGACATCGTCGCCCTCGGCATGGTCTCGGGTTTGAACGTCACACAAGGGCGCGTCAGCTTTTCGCTCGCCATCGATCCCAAGGACGCTCCACGCATGGAGCCGCTGCGCAAAACCGCAGAAGCCACGGTCGCGGCATTGCCCGGCGTCGTCTCGGCCGCCGCCATCCTGACCGCCCATCGCCCCCAGGCCGGACAGCAGCACGCACCGCATGCCCAAGGCGCGAAACCCGGCCTCGCGGGCGTGCGCACCATCGTCGCGGTCGCCAGCGGCAAGGGCGGCGTGGGTAAATCCACTGTGGCCGCCAATCTCGCCCTCGGCCTCGCCGCGCAAGGCCTCAAGGTCGGTTTGCTCGACTGCGACGTCTATGGCCCATCCATGCCGCTGATGATGGGCGTGAAGGACAAGCCCACGAAGGCAGCCGACGGCAAGCGTCTGGCGCCGCCCGTCTCCTACGGCATCAAGGTGATGTCCATGGGCTTCTTGGCATCGGACAAGACGCCCATGATCTGGCGTGGGCCCATGGTGGCCAACGCGGTGGAGCAGATGCTGCGCGGCGTGGAATGGGAACCGCTCGACGTGCTGGTCGTGGATATGCCGCCCGGCACGGGCGATGCGCAACTCACGCTCGCGCAGCGCGTGCCGCTGGCCGGCGCCGTGATTGTCTCGACGCCCCAGGACATCGCGCTGCTCGATGCGCGCAAGGGCCTCAACATGTTCCGCCAGCTCGAGGTGCCCGTGCTCGGCATCATCGAGAACATGAGCTATTTCCACTGCCCGCATTGCGGCGAGCGCACCGACGTGTTCGGCCACGGCGGCGCGAAACGCGAGGCCGATGACACCAAGGTCGAGTTCCTGGGCGAGATCCCCTTGGATATCGCGATCCGCGATACGTCCGATTCCGGCAAGCCGATCACCGCGACCCAGCCGGACAGCAAGCACGCCGAAGCCTTCCGCGAGATCGCGCGCAAGGTTTGGGCGAAAGTGTCCGGCGAAGGCGCCGGCGCCCGCACGCCGCCGCGCATCGTCGTTCAGTAGCGCGGCCTAGCTTCCGTATTTCTTTTGGAGCGACGCCAGGCCAGCGCCGTAAGCGCCCTGGACGAAGGCCTCGGATTCCGCATCCGTCCCGTCTTTGGCCTTGAACACGGCGGACCAATCCAGCATGCAGCTTTTACCATCGGCCGACGGCACCAGCCGGAACGTCGACAGGTAGTCGCGAATCGGCAGCGTCGTGTCGACGATCGAATAGGTCAGGACGAACTTCGCATCGTCGCGCGACTCCTGCCGTTCGATCGCCATGCGCGGCCCCTTCCACTTGATTTCCAAATGGCGCAACTGGCCGACGCCGTCGCCTTCCTTGCGGCTTTTCAGGATGCCGGGAATCCACCTGGGCAGGCCGTCGAAATCGCCGGCGAAGCCCCACACCGTGGCGGCCGGGGCCGCGATGTTCCCCGTCACGCGGACGCGCAGCATGTCAGGCGCTTCGCCCCAAGACGGCCATGAGCTCGCTCCATTCGCGCTTGCTCATGCCGCTTTGCTCCTGCGTCACGGCCTCGCCCGCGATCAGCTTCTTCACCACCGCCATACCCTTCGCGGAAATGCGCACGCCGCCGAGACCGTGATCCTCGAACGCCTCATAAGTCATCGGCACCCAGCGCTTGGCCGTTTCCAGCATGGCGTCCGCATAGACGCGGATCTCGTACTGGGCGTGGGCGTCGGCGCGCAGCGAGAGAAAGTGAAGCAGGTTGTGCAGATCGGTCTTCCAGTACCATTGCGTGTAGAAGCCGAGCGTGAGGTTCATGCGCGCCAGCTCGCGCGCGAGGCCTGACCGCGCGGAATCGATCACCGTGCCGTCGGCGCGTTCGTTCATCATCTCTTCGTAGTGGGCATAGGAGCGCGTGGCATCCTCGCGCAGGAGGTCCAGCACCTGCGCGGCTTCCTTGCCGGCCAGCACGTCGCCCCGGCCCTGGCGGTTAGCCACGGATTGGACCGCCAGTTGCTCGGGTGCGGGCAGATAAAACTCGTTATCGAGGATGGAATAGCGGGCGGAATATTCGTTCACGTTGGCCGTGCGGTGCCGGATCCACTGGCGCGCGACGAAGATCGGCAGCTTCACGTGGTATTTGATCTCGCACATCTCAAAGGGCGTCGAGTGGCGGTGGCGCATCAGGTAGTTGATCAGGCCGCGATCCTCGCTGACCCGCTTGGTGCCCTTGCCGTAAGACACGCGCGCGGCCTGCACCACGGCAGCGTCGTCGCCCATGTAGTCGATGACGCGCACGAACCCGTGGTCGAGCACGGGCAGCGGTTCGTAGAGAATCTCTTCAAGCGCCGGCACGGTCGCACGGCGGGTCGGCGTGGCGGCGCCGCGCAGCGCGTCGATCTCCGCGCGCTGGGCATCGGTGAGGGAGGATTTCTTGTTTTTGGGATCGGCCATCGCGGGTCCTAGGAGGGATCAGCCCGGGCGGGCCGGGCGTCGGGAAAGGCGCCCATGAATAGCACAGTCCGCCGCCGCGATCAGGCGCGAGTAGCAGCCAGCCGGTCCAGACTTTCCCGCGGCCAGATTTGCGCCGGGTCGTAGATGTCTTCGACCGCCGGCACCTCCCCGGGCAGCGTCACCCAGGGCAGCTTGAAACGCGTAAAACAGTGAATCTGCGGCCGGAAGTCGCCGCCCGAATCCAGCGTCCCCACGGTGACCAGGGCGATCCGTGGACCGAAGAACGGGTGGTGGGTCCATAGCGTGACGCCACAATCCGGGCAGCGGACGGAGATGTGCAGGTGGCCGGCTTCGCTCGTATAAGGCGCAGGCACCGCCCGGCCCTTCAGCACGGAAACGCGGTTCGTCTCGATGGGTGCGTTCACCCCGAACCCAGCGCCGGAAAGACGCTGGCACCGCTTGCAATGGCAGGCGTGGACGAACATCGGGCGGCCGGTCATGCGATAGCGCA
>CAYZFH010000148.1:0-7884 GCA_964477375.1 uncultured Rhizobiaceae bacterium
TTTTTTGTTCTTTAGCGTGCCGAGCGCGCGGATGATGCGTTTGCGGGTTTCGCGGGGCATGATGACGTCGTCGACGTAGCCCAGCGACGCAGCGACGAACGGGTTGGCGAAGCGGTCGGAATATTCCTTGGTGCGCGCGGCGATTTTTTCGGAGTCGCCGATGTCGGCGCGGAAGATGATTTCGACGGCGCCCTTAGCGCCCATCACCGCGATTTCGGCTGAAGGCCAGGCGTAGTTCACGTCGCCGCGCAGGTGCTTGGAGCTCATGACGTCATAGGCGCCGCCATAGGCCTTGCGCGTGATGACAGTGACCTTGGGCACGGTGGCCTCGGCGAAGGCGTAAAGCAGCTTGGCGCCGTGCTTGATGATGCCACCGTATTCCTGGGCCGTGCCCGGCAGGAAGCCCGGCACGTCCACGAAGGTCACGATCGGAATGTTGTAGCAGTCGCAGAAGCGCACGAAGCGCGCGGCCTTGGTGGAGGACGCGATGTCGAGGCAGCCGGCCAGCACCATGGGCTGGTTGGCGATGATGCCGACCGTGGCGCCTTCCATGCGGCCGAAACCAGTGATGATGTTGCGCGCATAGGTGGGCTGGGTCTCGAAGAAATCGCCGTCATCGACGACCTTCTCGATCAGCTCCAGCATGTCGTAGGGCTTGTTCGGATTGTCCGGGATCAGCGTGTCGAGCGAGGGCTCGATGCGGTCGGCGGGATCGTCCGTGGGACGGACCGGCAGCGCCTCGCGGTTGGACAAGGGTAGAAAATCGAAGAAGCGGCGCATCTGCAGGAGCGCCTCGACATCGTTCTCGAACGCGCCGTCGGCGACACCCGAGCGCGTCGTGTGGGTGACGGCGCCGCCCAGCTCCTCCTGCGTCACGCTTTCGTGGGTGACCGTCTTCACCACCTCGGGACCGGTCACGAACATGTAGGAACTGTCCTTCACCATGAAGATGAAGTCGGTCATGGCGGGCGAATAGACCGCACCGCCCGCGCACGGGCCCATGATGAGCGAAATCTGCGGCACCACGCCGGAGGCCAGCACGTTGAGCTGGAACACATCAGCATAGCCGGCCAGGGAATCGACGCCCTCCTGGATGCGCGCGCCGCCCGAATCGTTGATGCCGATGACGGGCGCACCGACCTTCATGGCCTGCTCCATCACCTTGCAGATCTTGCGGGCGTGGGATTCCGAAAGCGAGCCGCCGAAGACGGTGAAGTCCTGGCTGAAGACGAAGACCTGACGGCCATTGATGGTGCCCCAGCCGGTCACCACGCCGTCGCCGGGAATCTGTTGCTCCGCCATGCCGAAATCGGCGCAGCGGTGCTCCATGAACATGTCGTATTCCTCGAAGGACGTGGGATCGAGCAGGATGTCGATCCGCTCCCGCGCGGTCAGCTTGCCCTTGGAATGCTGGGCATCGACGCGGCGCACCCCTCCGCCCGCCCGGGCAGCGGCGCGCATATCGTCCAGTTTGCGCAGGATATCTTCCATTGGAACTCCCCCTTCGGCGGGTTTGCAGATAGCACCTTCGGCCCGGCGGGGCCAGGGCCCTAGCCGGCGGCCAGAGCCATGAAACGCTCGGCGGCCAGCACGTCTTGGCGCACGGTTTCCCGCCGTTCCAGGGCCTCGGGATCGTCGCCCCATTTCTCGATCTGATAGAGCTCGTCCAGAAGCGACAATTCGACCGCCTGCGCGCCCGTAATGCGGCCCTTTGACAAGGCCAAGGCCAGGACCAGCGATCCCAGGGCCCGGGCGGCCTGAGCCAGGGCCGCCAGACGATGGTCATCATGGGCGGCCACCGCCCGCCGCAGGGCTGCCAGGGCAGGCTCCGGCTGGGCTTCGAACACGATGCCCGCGGTGACCTTGAGCGGCGCGTCGCATTCCTTTGCCGCCCAGTCGAGCATCGGTTGCCAGCGGTCACGCTGGCGCACGGCCAGATCCTCGGGATGGGTGGCGCGGTAACACAGAAGATCGGTGCGCGCGAAGCCGGCCACGTCGTCGACCGTGCGCGCCCGCGCGCGCGCCACGTCGTCGACCGCACGGCAGGCCAGAACCCACAGCGGCATCGTCGCCGCCTCGATGGTCTTGTCCTGGGCCGCCCATTCGCCGGCGATCGCTTCGGCAAGCTTTTGGGTGGGCGCCAGGAAGGACGCCATGGTCGGCGTCTTCACCGGCTTGCCGTCCAGCAGGATCGCGAAGCCGCCCTCCCGGGCGGCCGCTTCCGCCGCCCGGTAGAAACGTCTGGGACCGGGCATCCTACTTGAACAGGCTCTTCAGGCTCTTCTCGGCGTCCTTGATGGCGTTGCCCGTGCTGCTGCCGGACTTGGCCGCCGGTTGCTGCTGCTGGCCGCTCTTGGCCGATACGGCGCTGACGCAGGGGTTCTTCGCAGCCTCTTCCTGGCTGCCGCCAACCATGCCCGCTAGTGCACCGGCCATACCGCCACCCCCGACATAGCCGCCAATTGCGCCCATGACGCCCTTCGCGACGGCGGCGGGATCGGGCATGAAGTCCGGATCCGCCAAGGCGCCGGTCACTTTGATCGGCACCGCCACGTTCATCATGCTTTGGTTTTTCGGACGCGGGTCGACCACCATGTCGATCGTCTCCGGTCCCAGATTCATCCGACCGCCGGCGGTGACGGAGAAGGCCGCCGTATCCACCACGTTGACCTCGCTGGTGGCGACGCCCGACTTGATATCGAACTTGCTGAGCAGACAGTTCAGCTTCGTCGTGTCCTCTTTCGGCGCCCACGGATCGATGACCTTCATCAGGTCGGCGGCGGCGAGCTTGAGGTACTTGTTGTTGATGTGCCCGTCGTTCATTACGACGCTGGTCTTGCCATTCAGGCCGGACGCGATGGCGTGAGCGGAGCCGCCCGCACCGGTCAGGGCCACATCCACGTCGGCCGAACCTTCGATGATCTTGTCGGAGCCGAACATCTGCAGCAGCGCGCCGATATCCGTCTTGCGCGTGACCAAATTGATGTTCACCGCGGGCTTGCCCGAGCTTCCGTCGATCACGGCATCGGCGTTCAGCACGTTGCCGGCCAGCTTGACCGTCAGCGGCTTGATCGCCAGGCGGCCACCTTTGAGATTGATGTTGGCGGCCAAATCCTCGGCTGTGATCTTGTCGAAGACGATCTTGCCGCCGCGCACGTTCAGGTCGGCCTCAGCCGCCCGCAGCACGCTGACATCGATCGGATCATCGCTGAACAGCTTGTTGCTTTTGGCGCCACCGCTCTTGGCCGCGCCGCCCGACGATCCACCGGACGACGAGCCGGCGCCCGAACCGCCCTTGCCACTGTCATTGCCGGCCAAGCTCTGGAGCTGCTTGATATCGAGGGTGGGGATGTCGATCTTGCCGGACAGCTTGGGCGTGCCCTTCAGCATCGCCGTCATATCGGCCTTGATCTCGGAATTACCGACCTTTGTGTCCAACTTGACCGGATAGGGCTTGGCGCCCGAAAGCAGGTCGGCGACCGCGCCGAGCGTGCCGTTGATCTTGACCGTCTGGCCGTTGTAGTCGCCCTCGAGGTCGAGATCGATCGGGCTGGTCGACGAACTGCTCTTGGCCGAGAGGTTCTTGAGCTGGACCTTGTTCTGGCCACCCGTGACGCCGTCGCGGTAGGTGAGCGTGAAGTTCTTGATTACGACCTCGCCCACATGCGGCAAAGGCGCGGCCGAAGAGGCCTGGGCCGGCGTGGGCGTGGCGCCGGGAGCGGCACCCGGCGCGGGCTTGGTGTTGGCATTGCCCGGCGCATCGAAGGCCCAGTTGCCCTTACCCTGCTTGTCCGTCTCCAGCAGGATGTCGGCGTTCTCCAGCACGATGCGGTTGATGCGGATGTCCTTGGACAGAAGCGGGATCAACTGCACATCCGCGCCGAAGGTGCCGATGGTGGCCATCTGCGGCTTCGAGCCCCAAGGCGCGTTGGCGAAGGTGACGTCGTTGACCTTGATGGAAGGGGTCAGCGAGAAGACGCTGGCCTTAAGGTCGCCCTTGATCGTGAGCGTCCGGCCGGTGGCCTTCTGAACCTGGGCCGCGATCTCGCCGCGGTACTGGTTGAAGTCGATCGAGTTGATGACGATCACCACGCCGATAACGGCCAATACGACCAGCGCGACGAGGCCCAAAAGGATTTTCTTGATCATCTCGCTCTCTCCATCACTTCGGGCAAAACCGACAGCAATTCGGTGCAGGATGAAATAACCACTCCCGCACCCGTCTCGCGCAACTCCTCGGGCTCGTGATAGCCCCAGGCGGCCCCGATGGCAGCCACCTTGGCGTTGCGCGCCATCATCATATCAAAGGTTGTATCGCCGACCATCACGGTCTCATCGGGGCCCGCGCCGGCCTCCGCCATCGCCTGCAGCAGCATACCGGGATGGGGTTTGCCGGGCGCATCATCCGCCGTCTGGCGCGTGACGAAGAATTCCATCAGATCGTGACGGGATAAAGTCACCGAAAGGCCACGCCGGCCCTTGCCCGTGGCAACGCCCATCAGAACCCCGGCGCGGTTCAACTGCTCGACCGCGTCCCGCACGCCAGGGAACAGCGGCTCGTCCTCCGGCCCGCGCTCGCGCAAGGCCAGGAACGCCTGCTTGTAGCAATCGGCGAGCGCGGCATGATCCGCGCCGCTGCCATCCGGATGCAGCAGCGCGATGCCCTCGACCAGCGGCAGGCCGACAACGCGGCGGACCGAGGCGGCCGTCGGCAATGCCGTCAGCCCAAAGGCGCGCCAGGCGGATTCCATGCAGGCCACGATCGAATGCTGGCTGTCGACGAGCGTGCCGTCGCAATCGAAGACCACGAGTTTCAGCTTGGATGGGAGAGCGATCACGACGCGTTGATCCCGAACGGGTCGCCATCGTCGGCCGGATCGAGATCGAAGTAGCGCCAGGTTTTCGCCATATGCGGCGGCAAGGCGGCCTTCGCACGCAGTTCGCCCTTGCCGCTCGGATGCGGCAGCCGGATCTCGCGTGCATGCAGATGGACCTGCCGGGCACTATCCAGATCGGGGAGAAATGCCGCCGCGCCGCCGTATTTACCGTCGCCTAGGATGGGCGTGCCGATCAGCGCCATGTGGACGCGCAGCTGATGGGTGCGGCCGGTGAGCGGCATCATCGCGACCCAGGCCGCATTGCGCCCCATGGCCTCGACGATGGAATAGTGAGTGACGGCGCTTTCGCCATCATCCGAAGCGGCGGCCATGCGCTCACCGCCCGGCCCCACTGTCTTGGACAGCGGCTGATCGATCGTTCCCGAATAGGGCTGCGGCACACCGACCACGAAGGCCCAGTAGATCTTGATGGCGTCGCGCGAACGGAACGAATCGGCCAGGCGCTTGGCGGACAGGGCGTTGCGGGCCAGCAGGAGCACCCCGCTGGTGTCGCGATCCAAGCGATGGACCAGGCGAGGCCGCTCCTTCGAGCCGAACCGAAGGGCGTCCAGCATGCCGTCCAGATGCTTGGTCGTGCCCGTGCCACCTTGGGTCGCCAGGCCCGCGGGCTTGTCCAGCACCAGCACATCATCGTCGCGGTAGAGGACGCGGCCGCGCAATTCTTCCGCTTCCTCGTCTGAAATCTTAGGCTTCGGCAGCGGGCTTTCCCGAGCGATGGCGGCGCTGTCGTCGAGCGGCGGCACGCGCACCGTCTGCCCTGCCTCCAACCGCTGACCCGATTTCGCGCGCCCGCCATCGACGCGCACCTGCCCGGTGCGCAGAAGCTTCTGCAACTTGCCGTGGCTCAAGCCGGGAAAACGCCGGCTGAACCAGCGGTCCAGACGGATATCGGCTTCGTCCGCCTTCACTTCGAGAAGCTGCACTCCCGCCATCAGGGCTCCTCGTCACCGGAACCGCGCTTGTCGCGCAGCCGGTTCCAGTAATCGAGACGCTTCTTAATCTCGCGCTCGAAGCCGCGATCGACGGGCTGGTAGAACGATTGCCGCGCCATGGCATCGGGGAAATAGTTCTGCCCCGAAAAGCCTTCGGCCGTGTCGTGGTCGTATTCGTAGCCTTTGCCGTAACCCAGCTCGCGCATCATCTTGGTTGGCGCGTTCAGGATATGCATGGGCGGCATCAGCGAGCCTGTCTCGCGCGCAGCGCCCATGGCCGCGCCGAGCGCGCGATATGACGCATTCGATTTCGGCGCCGTCGCCAGATAAATCACAAGCTGGGCGATGGCGATCTCGCCTTCCGGGCTGCCCAGGCGGTCATAGGTGTCCCAGGCTGCGATGGCCTGCACCAGCGCCTGGGGATCGGCCAAGCCAATATCCTCGGCCGCGAAACGCGTCAGACGCCGGGCGATGTAATTGGGATCCTCACCGCCCGACAGCATGCGCGCGAGCCAATAGAGGGCCGCGTCGGTGTCCGACCCGCGCAGCGATTTGTGCAGCGCGCTGATCAGGTTGTAGTGGCTTTCTTGATTCTTGTCGTAGACCGGCACGCGGCGCTGCACCGTGCGCGCGATGCCCTTTGCATCCAATAGCGGCGTCTGCGGCAGGCGGAACAGTTCCTCGATCAGGTTCAGAAGGAAACGACCGTCGCCGTCGGCCATGGCGCACAGCGCCAAGCGGCCGTCATCGGTCAGCGGCAGTTTACGGCCCTCGATCTGCTCCGACCGCTGGATCAGTTCGGCCAGCGCCGCATCGTCCAGGCGCCGCAGCACCTGCACTTGGCAGCGCGACAGGAGCGCGGCGTTCAGCTCGAAGGACGGGTTCTCGGTGGTGGCGCCGATCAGCGTGACCGTGCCGTCCTCCACATAGGGCAGGAAGCCGTCCTGCTGGGCGCGGTTGAAGCGATGAATTTCGTCGATGAAAAGAAGGGTGCCCTTGCCCACGCCGCGCCTGCCGCGCGCGGCCTCGAACACCTTGCGCAAGTCGGCGACGCCGGAGAACACGGCGGAGAGCGGCTCGAAAACCAGATCGCTGGCCTCGGCCAGAAGCCGCGCAATAGTGGTTTTACCCGTGCCCGGCGGGCCCCACAGGATCATGGAGGACAAACGGCGCTGGGCGACCATCCGGCCGATGGGGCCATCCGGCGCCAGAAGGTGGCTTTGTCCCACCACTTCGGCCAGGGTTTTCGGCCGCAGGCGGTCGGCCAGCGGGCGCGGCGCCTGCGCCTCGAACAGCGAATTCACGCCGCCCTCTCCTCCGTCAGTCTGAAGACGCTCAGGTTACCACCCGGAAAACGAGAGAGGCAGCCCAAGGGCTGCCTCTCATGAAAGATCGTCGGTCCGATCGGAGCGATCAGGCGGCCTTGTCGCCGCCCTCTTCGTCGTCGGCCTTGGCCTGGACGGGACCCGAGTCCTTGCCCTTGGCCTCGACATCGCGGTCGACCAGCTCGACATAGGCCATGGGCGCCGCATCGCCGTGGCGCATGCCCGCCTTGAGGACGCGCGTGTAGCCGCCCTTGCGACCGGCATAGCGCGAGGCCAATCCGTCGAACAGCTTGGACGTGATGGTCTCGTCATGGAGCATCGACAGAACCTGACGGCGCGCGTGCAGCGTGCCCGCCTTGCCCAGCGTGATCAGCTTCTCCACGACCGGGGCGATTTCCTTCGCCTTCGGCAGCGTCGTCTTGATCTGCTCGTGCTTGATCAACGCGACGGCCATATTGGCCAGCATCGCTTTGCGGTGGGACGTGGTCCGGTTGAGTTTCCGGCCTGCCATGCCATGGCGCATCGTCTTAACTCCTCAGTCGCGCTCGCGCGCTTTCGTTCAGTACGGCTCTTCGAGCTTCTTGGCCAAATCCTCGATGTTCTCGGGCGGCCAGCTCGGGACTTCCATGCCCAGATGCAAACCCATCTGGCCCAGGACTTCCTTGATCTCATTGAGCGACTTGCGGCCGAAGTTCGGCGTGCGGAGCATTTCCGCCTCCGTCTTCTGCA